>DASVGE010000133.1:0-26094 GCA_036379695.1 Pyrinomonadaceae bacterium
GAAAGAGAACGAACCCATCCCGCACGTCGTCTGCTGAAAAGGGACAGTGGTATTCCCACAGTTGGGATCAGTAAACGCAAACGGAATCGGCACGGCGCCGAAGTTAATGGTTACCCCACCCGAAGTTGGGTTGGAAGTAACGGTGCCTCTGATAACCGCTTCAAATACGGGAGAGCCTTTCAAAGAGCCGAATATTCCTTCAGGAGCCGTAAATGTGACCCGCAAGGCGATTGAATTTAAATAGGTGGCTGGTGTTGTAGAAAGAAACAAGGAACCCAGGTTATTGACGTTCTGAGTTGGGGGTGCAACCGGGTTTCCATTGAGGGCGAGGAATCCGCCTGCGGTCGTACCTGAGAACGTGGAGTTTACGAACGTCAGTCCAAGCAAAGTCTCAGTTTGAGTAGCCGGGGTATTCACCGGAATAGTAAAAGGATCGGTCGAAACGCAGAAGCACCCATTGGTATACCCCGCAATAACCACCTCGTCTGCCTTCGCTATGTTGTGCGCTGCGGCAAAAACAAAAACCAAGAGGAAAAGTTTGGCCAGTGTCGGGATTCTCATAACTTCTCTCCATTCGGACTTGGTCTTTACGCTGGGGGCCTGCGGGGGTTGGAAGTTAGAGCGGGCGGAACAATCTTTCGCCCGAGTGAAAGGGATGGGCGTATCCTAAGCCTGTTGGCTCAAACAGGCAAGCTATTCAGAATTGAACGCCTCCCTGGAGTGCGGTGCCTTGGCACCGCTTTGGTCGTAACTCTCGGAAGCGTGGCACCGCACTCCAAGGTGGCGTTGAGTGTTAATGGAACTTCACTTCATGGAAAACTTGCTCAGGATAGAAGCGGAGGCAAAGTACTTCTTCGGCGCAACAGATCGTTCCTACGAACAAAAGTTGCTGGAGGAACTGTTAAAGATAATCGAAGAAGCTGAGTTGCTGTTCGGTCCGAGGGATCGTTCATACGAACTGCTTCCACCTCGAATCAGCGAGTGCGGCTGTGCGCACCCGTACATCTACCCTCGCCGGAAGATTAGAATTTATCTCACCGCCGGTTCTTAAAACTCGATATGTAGCGTCGTACCAACTCGCTCACGAGGCACGTTTCGGAGCGGTTTGTTCTTGATTGAGTTGTGCTTTTACGACCGAGGAGACAGCAAGGAGAATAACGAGGAGTCTTGAGAGTAGCAGCTTAGGCCTTTTGGGGATCACCAAAGATGAGAAGCTCATTTATGCAAATAGACAACCAATGAGGTTTGTAGCGACGAGTCTAAGTTTGGGAGGTTGAAGGATAGCTTCTACTCCTACAATGATGGGCTGTCAACAGTTTTGTCCGATGTAGGCTTTGCCTCGGAATCATACTTGGACCGGGTCAGTACAGGGAGCGGTAGCGACCTGGTCGGTGATCAGGATGCGATGTCTTCCAACAATTTGGACTTCCATGGTTGGACCAGGTCGCTACCGCTCCCTGTACTGACCCGGTCCAAGTGGAAGTCTGACTGTCGAGGCAAGCCTCTGATATCCAGCTAGCGCCGCCTTTTCATGCTGTACGAGGTGAACTCGATTGGTTCGCGTACCTCGACAGTACGGTAGAGTTGTAATAGGGCCTTGCGGCGCTCGATCTCTGAATTATCGATGTCAGGGGCTTCGGCGAGCCGCTGAAGATCGGCTTCGACCTGCTCTCTCGTTTCGTTCTTGAGGCAGATGAGCGTCAGACCCGTGAAGGGGAAGCGCTCGAAGTTCTCGATGAGAAACTCGCGTAGCGCGGGGCTGCGACGGAGGTGAAACATGATGATTCGATCGACGCCGCGAACCGGGTATTCCGGGAAGGCCGCTGCATGCATCAAGGCCGAGGCGAAGTTGTTGAGGATGAGCTCTGCCATCGCCCCGATCTCGTCTAACGAGACTTCATCGCCCGGTTTCCACTCAGCCCCGCTGTAAAAGTATGGTCTCAGTTTTGGTCGCTCGACGAAGAGATGGAGATGGTTTGAAGTCTCGGTGACGGCTCGTTGGATCAGGTATAGATCCGGCTGCTTCTGGGCGATCTCGAGCTGTTGCACCGCGGTTTCGATTTGTTCCTTGGCAATGCGAAGCTGTTTTCGGAAGACAGAGAAGTTCAGCAAGCCCACCAGCACGAGCAGCAGCGTCGCCACGAAACCAAGCACGCCCATCAGCGCTTCGATCCCCATTTATCCTCCTACCAAAAGCTCAGAACATTTGACTCATAATACTAAAGTTGCTCGTTCCGACGGCGCTTACTTTTCTACACGTCTCATCTGGTTATATAGTTAGGTCCATGCGAGTTCTGCGCATCATGGAAGATCTGTTAGCGATCGAAGCAGAGACAAAATTTTTGTTAACTGCGAATGATCGCTCGTTTGAACAAACGTTAATGCAGGAGTTGTTGAAGATCTTAAAAGAGGCTGAACTTTTGTTTGGTCCGAGAGATGACTCATATCAACTGTCTGTGCCGCGCATTACTGAGTGTGCTTCTTCGCGAACTTACATTTTCCCGCCCTTGCGAATGACCAGGGTTTATCTTAGTCGCGATTCCAGGACTAAGCCCTGGTTAGCTTCGTTGGAACTTGCTCATGAAGCAATTCATTTGCTGAGCCCTGTAGGATTTGGCGGGCTAACGATCCTGGAAGAAGGGCTTGCAGAATGGTTCGCGCAGAGATATGTGGGTCGCGTTCATGGGCTTTCGTTTGAGCGAGGTGCCGATCCTAGGGCTGATGCGGTGATGCGGGCTGTCTCGATTCTTCTGGGTAAGAATCAATCCTTGATAAAGCAGTTGCGAACTCGTCAACCAGTAATCTCAAAAATTGATGAAAAACTCCTGGTTGAAGTGGCTGGCATCGAGCTTAGTCAGGCAAAGTTTCTGAGTACCGACTTCCGAAGATACTGGCAAAAACCTGCTCACGGGAATTAATGGAACTATGTAGGGGCGGGTAGTGCCCTGGTTTCACTTTTTTATCCACAGATTACACAGATTAATTAATAAAATCTGTGCAATCTGCGGATAAGAACCCTCAAATTAGGTCACCACCAGGTTTGGCCGCCCCTTACACGACAGTCGTTAGTAATTGATTTTGCCGACGACAGTCAGTTCGAAACCGCCGGTTAGCGGGTTAAGGGTCACTACGAAGTTGGCGCTGCCGGTTGCGTTCTCGAATCGGCCCGTGCCTCCTGCGAAAGTGAAAACGCCCTGATCGACGCCCGCGACCGGGTCCAGGATTCCGTCAATCGTAAAGTTAAGCTTATCTCCGTTGGCAGCAGTGAGCGTTGCGCTTCCGCTGGAATGTAACACGCCGTTGCTGTCCGGGGTGTATGCAACGGTCCCGGAGGTCGTCCACTGACCGAGATGCGTTGCGGTGCCGGAGCCCGTGGGGATAGCGCCAATCGGGTTACCCGATGGATCAAGGATAAGGGTCGCGACACCCGAGCCACTTAGAGCGAAGGGGCGCTCGACGGCGGAGACGGGGATCGTTCCCAGCAGCAAAAAGAGGGTAAGCATTAGGACGTGTATTTTCGTAAAGCGTTTCATTATCATTCTCCTTTTCGAAAGTAAGTTGCTCATTTTCAAGTGACGTATAGAGTGATAACAATGATTGCGGACTCTATACTTCTGCTAGCGTGGGCCAGTCTCAATACCGGCTCCAGCCTCTTGTCACCTTAGAGTGGCGAGTAATCAGAAAACATCACATCAGGAATGTTCTCCACGGATGCTTCCGCCGCGGAAACCGTTAAAACGGTTTCTCGAAAACAATGAGCGCCCTTCACCGGGCTAAAGCCCGGTGAGAATGAGATGGTTGGTGAGATGAGACGGCCGGTGAGAATGAGACGGCCGGTGAGAATGAGACGGCCTTAAGAATGAGACGGCCGTAAGAATGAGACGGCTGGGGAGAATGAAACGGCTGGTGAGAGTGAGACGGCCGTGAGAGTGAGACGGCCGTGAGAATGAGACGGCTGGTGAGAATGAAACGGCTGGTGAGAATGAGACGGCCGTGAGAATGAGACGGCTGGTGAGAATGAAACGGCTGGTGAGAATGAGACCGCCGTGAGGATAAGACGGCTGGTGAGAATGAGACGGCTGGGTCTCTGACGAACGAAGCAAATCCCGGCGAAGTCTATCTCACAAAATAGTCGTATTAAACCGTATAATGCCCGCTCGTTTTCGTTGACGAAATCGACTGAAAAGGATTATTAGGATGCGCGATCTACTCACACCAATGCAGGCTGCGCGAGTGGCTGGAGTCAGTTATCCGACGATAAAGCAATGGATCTACAAGGGCAGGATTCACACGACCAAAACTGCCGGCGGACATTACCGTATCCCGCGCAGTGAAATCGAGCGTGTTACCGGCCAGGGCGCCGTCAGATCAAAGCGCGGTAAGCCCGTCGGCCTGGATGCAATCAGTGGCCGAAACAAATTGCAGGGGTTGATTACCGAACTCCGTTTTGAAGGGTTGTTAGTGCAAGCGACGATTGACGTCGGAGGTCAGGAGATTACCTCAATCATCACCAGCGACGCGGCTCGAACATTGGGTTTGAAAGTAGGTACATCTGTCTACGCTCTCATTAAAGCCACAGAAGTCATGGTGATCCGAGGCTAATCAATCGACTTAGCCGCACCATCTTCTGCGTGAAGAGGAATAAACCTGAATGCGGCTAATCTCATTTCTCACCGTGATCATCCTCTCGCTCGCGGGCGTGGCACATCCTCAAGCGGCTAAGTCGGAGTTGATCGGCGAGGTGCGGGATCAAAATGGCGCCCTCGTCGCGAACGCAAAAGTTAGCCTGACCGACGTCGCCACCGGTCAAACATCTTCGAAAGTCTCTCCTGATGGTTCGTTCATCATGACGAACCTGAAACCGGGAATCTATAACGTCGTAGTTGAAGCAAACGGATTCAAACAGACGCTGCGTGAAGGAGTGCGACTCGCAACCGGAGAGCGCGTACGCCTCGACGTCGTGCTCGATCCAGGCGCTGTAACTGAGTTGGTAACAGTTGTTCAGGATGCTTCGCTGCTGAGAACTGAGAGTGGTGGTCTCGGGCAAGTCGTTAACAATCGAAAGATTGTCGATATTCCACTCAACGGCAGAAATTTTCTTTCGCTGGTAACACTTTCAGCCGGAGTGGCCCAACCACCTCCAACCACAGCCGGTCCATCATTCCCACGCATCAATGGCGGGCGTCCGCGGACGAACGAGTATCTGTTTGACGGCGTTTCCGTGTTACAGCCTGAGCCTGGACAGGTCGCGTTCTTTCCGATCGTCGAAGCCATTCAGGAATTCAAGGTAGAAGTGAATAGCCCTCCCGCTGAATTCGGCCGCTTTAACGGCGGCGTTGTTAACCTGACGACGAAGTCTGGCACAAACGACTTTCATGGAACTGCTTTCGAGTTTCTCCGCAACGAAACGTTGAATGCACGCAACCTCTTTGCGCCCGCGACTGCTGCGAATCCAAAGAAGCCCGTCTTTCGACGAAATCAGTTTGGGTTTGTTTTCGGCGGGCCAGTAATAAAAGACAAGACATTCTTCTTCGGCGACTATCAAGGGACGCGACAACAGATCGCCCGAGTGCGCACGTCCACCGTGCCCACACTCGCCCAGCGTCACGGGAACTTTTCATCCAGTCTTGGCGCACTTCTCTTTTTCCAGCCGAACGGTTCGATCGCGACGTCTGTGACAGCCAATCCGGTCTCCGTCACTGACACGAATGGCAATATCATCCAGGCACGAGTGGGCCAGATCTTTCGTCCCTCAGATCATCGTGCCTATGCGGGCAATCTGATCCCTGCGAACACATTCGATCCGGTCGCCGCGGAGTTATTGAAGCGTTACCCGCTTCCGACGAGCAGCGGCGCAGCAAACAACTTCACCCGTATCGGAACCGAGAACACCGATCAGGATCAATACGACCTTCGCCTGGATCACCGCTTCTCGGCGAAGGACCAGATCTACGGACGCTTTTCATTTGCAAAGGACGTCACGGCGCCGGTCACACCGCTGCCGGATGGAAGTGGGAGTATCACGACCGGCGTCACCGGATTAACAGACACCCGCGCGCATGCGTTCGCCGGAAACTACGTTCACGTTTTCAACTCTCGCGCTCTCAACGAGCTGCGGTTTGGCTATACGAGGCGATCGATCGATCGCGAAGCGACGTCGCTTGATGCACCGCCGTCTGAAAGTCTGCGACTCCCCGGTATACCGACAAACGGCGCCTTCGAGAACACGCTGCCAACCTTCACCATTGCCGGGCTGCAACAGCTTGGCCCATCCGCCAACACGGCATCTATCTTTCGTACTGACGTCACGCAGATCTTCGACGCCGTGTCGCTTCAGCGTAATCGTCACTCGATCAAGTTTGGCATCGACTTTCGCTGGGAACGACTCGATGTGATCCAACCGCCGTCTCCCACAGGTAACTTCAGTTTCAACTCGTTGTTTACTAACTCGCAGGCGATTCCAATGCTCGGATCAGCCTTATCGAACTTCACCGGCAACGCACTCGCAAGTTTTCTGCTCGGACAGGTGCAAACGTTCTCGATTGATATTCAGGAAAAGATCTTACGGCCCCGGGCGAGCATAAAAGAGTTTTTTGTACAGGACGATTTCAAAGCCTCTTCTCGACTGACCATCAATGCGGGCTTGCGTTACACGCTCAACTTGCCTTCAAGCGACGCTGACAACCAGGGCGCCGTTTTCAACCTGCAAACTCAACAACTGGAGTTCCTTGGTCAGGATGGTTTCGGCGAATCGGCCAGAACATTACACAAACTCGATTTTGGACCACGGCTCGGTATTGCATATCGCTTAAACGACAAAACGGTGGCGCGCGCGGGCTACGGTATGAGCTGGATCGAGCAAGCCGGTATCACCACTCCTTTCACGATCCCGCAGTTTCCGTTTATCCAGGCAGTTTCTCAACGCACGCTCGATAACATCAATCCTGCGTTCGTCCTCTCGGGCGGACCAACTGTGGCGCCCATTCCCATCAGTCCCGACGCCGGCCTGGGACAAGGAGTCTTTACTGTTGATCGAGATCTCGGCAGCGGATACGCGCAACAGTGGAACTTCGCCGTGCAGCGCGAACTGACAAAGAATTTGGTAGTGGAGGTCGCTTATGCCGGCTCCAAGATCACACACGTCGGTATTCCTGACGCCAATATCAACCAACTGACTGCGAGCCAACTCGCGTTGGGGCCGGCATTGCTTACCCGCGTCGCCAATCCTTTCTTTGGAGAGATACCGAGATCGTCGAGCCTCGGTGATCCAACGATTCCGGTAGCGCAACTCCTCAAACCCTTTCCCCGGTTTACGAACGTGACGTTCTATCGAAACAACGTCGGTAACACTAACTACAATGCGTTACAGGCAAAGCTGGAGCAGCGGTTCACAAATGGACTCTCGTTCCTGGTCTCCTATACGAGATCGAAGTTGATCGACGAGGCTTCATCGGTCTTCGATGCGTCGATCCTGACTGGTCCGATAGCGAATTTCCCGGTAGCTGACAGCTTCAACCGCAAACTGGAGCGCGATCTTTCGACGGGTGATATCCCGAATGTCTTTGTTGCCAGCTTCACTTATGAGTTGCCGATTGGCAAAGGCAAGAGATTTAATCCGGCGGGAATTACGGGAACGATCTTAGGTGGCTGGGAATTGGCCGGTGTGATCCAGCTTCAGTCAGGGATACCTTTGGCCGTTACGCAGGTTACAAACTTCAATGCGTTCGCTGGTTTTGGTACGCAGCGGCCGAACCTCGTTTCTGATCCGAACCTCCCATCATCAGAACGGACCCCTGCTCGGTTCTTCAATACCTCCGCCTTCACGATCGCGCCGCAGTTTACGATCGGAAACAGTTCGCGCAACCCGGTACGTGGTCCGCAGTATCGAAACGCCGACTTCGCGCTGATAAAACGCACTTACTTCGGCGAAAACCGCAACATCGAATTTCGCGCAGAAGCATTCAACGTAACGAACACTCCTCCCCTCGGAGCGCCGAACGTAGTTGCGGGAGCTGCCGGTTTCGGTTCCATCACCTCGGCGGGCGACCCGCGCGTTCTCCAGTTTGGCTTGAAAGTAAATTTCTGAAAGATTTTTTTGTTGGTGGTAATACGGACCTTCTTTTCCATCTTCACTATTTAGCACTACAACGTTGATGCAGCATTTAACTCGCTCCCGACATTCGTTTGAAGGTGAATCGCTGTGGCTACTCGTTTTCGCTTCTCGATTCCTGAGAATTTTTGTCGAGCCGATTTAGTATCGCTGCCCGCCGGTCGGGCTGGATATCTCGTTTACTCTAAAAATGACCGTTCGCTGCACCTGCTGCCTGCGCCCACTGCCGACCTGCTCAACGTCTCCGCAACCTTCAGGCCTTTAGCTGAGCACGCGCAATCCGGTTACAACTTCCTTGAAATGGTCCAACCCGGCCCGGAGGATTTACGAGAACAATTCGTTATTGCACAACTTGAGGAGTTGAGGCGGCGGAATCTACTCATTCCTGAAAGCGCGCTCAAACAACTCTATCGCGAGCACGGTGAAGCCCAGGTTAATCCAAAGATCTCATCTGTCGGTGTGGTAACTCACAACCGCGTTCAGAGCCTCGAACGTTGCCTGCTCAGTTACATAGCACACAGCAAGAAACATGGGCGTACGCATGACTTCATCGTAATGGATGATTTTCAGCAATCTGCGGTTACGGGCCCAATCATAAAGATGCTTCGCTCGATAAAGAAAACTCACGGTGTGCAAATACGCTATGCGGCCCTGATGGAGAGAGAGCAGTTTGCGGCGGCGCTTGTTAAAGAAAGTGGACTACCAGCGGATGTTGTCAGGTTTGCGTTGTTTGATACCGAAGGCTGTGGATCCCCAATTGGAGCAAACCGCAATGCGCTGTTTTTGGATACCGTCGGCGACTTGGTCTATAGCACTGATGACGACATCGTGTGCGACGTGGCCCTGGCTTTCGGGGCGCGCAATGCGGTTTCTTTTGAATCAAGAGGCACGTTCACGAAGTTCTGGTTCTTTCCCGATCGCAAAACCACTCTTAAATCCATGCCTCGCTCCGAGGTAGACCTTTTGTCTGTGCATGAGCGGTTGCTGGGTCGAACCCTGGCTGGATGTATCGCCGAATTCGACAATGGTGAAATGAGTTTCGAACGGGTGAACGCCGCTCAGATTCAACAATTGATCGCCAATCGCGGTAAGGTGCCGGTAACCGTAGGAGGTGTCTTCGGAGATTCGGCCATGCCGACTCCGGTGATGTTCCTGTTGCTCGAGTCAGACTCGCGCCGGCGTTTACTTGAATCTGAATCAACTTACCGCTCCGCACTGGCAAGCAGAGAAGTATTACGTGCCGTTGACTGCCCTTGTGTTACCGACAATCCTTTCTTCTTTGCAGCCACTTTTGGTTTTGACAATCGAACGCTACTGCCTCCGTTCATGCCGGTGTTGCGCGCGGAGGATGACATTTTCGGATTTACTGTAAGGTCATGCATCGAAGATGGTTACTTTGGCCATCTGCCAACGGCTGTACTTCACTCTCCCGTGGACACGAGGGCTTACTTTCCTGCGTTTCTCGAGGAGAGCGCGGCACGTACTGACATGAACAAGATCATCCTGGCCGGCTTGACGTCATTTCAGATCGGACGAGTCGTGTTGGACGTGGGCAGGAGGCTACAAACGTTCGGAAAACACTTGATGGAAATTGCGTCGCTGCCGCAGGAGGACTTTGAAGAGTTTGTGAAGGTCCAGTTGTGGCGGATGCACAGCGACACGATTCAACAAATGGAAGGTTATTTGCAGCACTACCGCAGAGCCCCCGCCTTTTGGGCCAGGGATATCGACAATTACTTACACTACTTTCATACAGCTTTAGTCAAAGAAGACTTCATCGTGCCAAAGGATCTGCTTGGCAATGGTAACGCGGAGGATGCGCGCAAGCTTTCGCAACAGCTCGTCTTTAAGTTCGGACAGTTACTCTATCACTGGCCCGAGCTCGTTGGGTCTGCGAGAGCTTTGCGTGATCGAGAACGCAGGTTATCAGTCGCGGTGTAGGATCTTAGCCTGCGAAGCGATTTTAGCCTGTGTAGGATCTTAGCCTGCGAAGCAGGCGTAAGCATAAAGCCTGGGGCGTAAGCCCCAGGAAAGCCGAAAAAAAAGGGCGCGCAAGCCCGTGAAACGGGCGACAGCCTGAAACACTTTGGACGCTGTCGCCCGTTGCACGGGCCTCACACCGCTTTTTTTATGGCTGACCTGGGGCTTGCGCCCCAGGCTTTATGCTTACGCCCGCTTCGCGGGCTATAAGAAGTCTGTGCAAGGAAAGCCAAAAAAAGGCGCGCAAGCCCGTGAAACGGGCGACAGCCTGAAACACTTTGGACGCTGTCGCCCGTTGCACGGGCTCACACCGCTTTTTTTATGGCTGACCTGGGGCTTGCGCCCCAGGCATTATGCTTACGCCCGCTTCGCAGGCTGTAAGAAGTCTGTGCAAGCAGCTCAGCAACCTTTCTATGTCTGCTTCACAGACTTGTTGCACTGTAACCTTCCTATTTCTGCTTCGAGACTGCCAGACGCACATCGCTGAGGAGCTTCGGCATCGCCGGATCCGCAGCGTTGATAATCGCCTGCAATCCCTTACCTGATGACGCGACGGCGAACCCGCCACCTTCTTTACGCACCAGGAAAAGCAGGTAGGATTGCCCATTCATCATTGGCGTACTCTCAAAAGCAGTTTCAGCTTTTGTAGAACCCACACCAGCCAATGACACCTGCGGTTCTGGCGACGTGTTAACCGCCACCGTCACCGCCTCATCATTCTTCACGTTCTTCAAAGGTTTGGCTTTGGTTACTTCACTGCCATCGGGATGAAAGAGTACAAGCCCGCCTGCCATACTCACCGTTGTCGTCTCTCCGGATTTCAAGTTGCCCTTTAGCACATCTCTCGCTTCCACTCGATAATCCGTGACGACAGACTGTTTGTCCGCAGACAGATGACTCTCGTTAGACACTACCGCTGCCAAAACCACGGTGTGACTCTTGTTGACAAGTTTAGCGACCTCGTTCGCCTGGTCCGGCAAAACAGGAACTTGAGCCTGCGCCACCTGTGTCTTAACCGCAACCAATTGAGATTTGTTTGCGATGTCGGTAGTTGCAGTATTTGTCAGAGAGCGTGAAATCCCCGCCCCAGCAATACTAGCTATACCGAGGGCGGCCGAACCCAGCACGACCAGGGTTACTGCTGATGGTCTCTTAAAGAAATTTCGTTTCATGACATTCTTCCTCCGCCCACAGGCGTTTAGTAGCAGTTGATTCCCATGAATGAACTCGTGGAGTACAAGTAGGTGCATCCACTGGAGCCGCAGGAGTACCAATTGGTCACCATGAAAGCCGCATAGCATTGTCTGTTGTACGGCCCGTAGTAACCCTGGAACGGTTGATTGTTATAGCCACCTGAATAGCCTGGGTTGGTTTCCTGTCGCGGTTGTGGTGCACGCGCTGTGTTTGGATCGTAGGTTCCTGCCTGGCGTGATCGCTGAGCATCGCAATTGGTCGGACTGTTCGTACCTCGGGTTACATCGTTCATGCCGTTAGCATCGGTCATGGTCGACGTACCATTCGCACAGCCGTTGCAGTCATCCAAGCCGTACATATGTCCGATCTCGTGGGCCATCGCCTCGGCGATCGCAGTACAGTTAGTTACGTCGGGATGTATTCTTACTACCGCGGCCTGGAGATTGGTGTTGGTACTGTTGAAGGTGGGATCTACTCGGGCCTGTACTGGCGCACCAGTATCAGGATCAATGGGAATCGTCCGTCCAACCCAGATCGTATTCGTCCCTCCGCTGGGAGTGGCATTGAAGTTGAAGTTATACCGAACTCCTGCCGCGGTGTCCGGATTGCTGGCCCAGTTGACAAATGCCGAACGGATGCAGCTCGCAAGCGAATTAGGGTTAGTAGGGTCGCCAAAGGCGCCTGAAATGTTGACGGTAACGTCAGAATTTTGCGGCCAGGTCCACTGCCGCCCCAGCAAAGGAGGCTGGGTGCAAGTGGTTTGAGCAAAGACAACACGGTGATAGTTAATGGGTAATGAGTAGAAGCATGCCGTTGCGCATGCAAAAACGATCTTGCAGAGTTGCCGGCTGAACCGTAACGTAGTTCGCCGCCCTTTACGTATGGATGATCTCATCGCTCTATCTCCCTACTTATTTGGTGCTTATTCAGGATGCGCGAGCGCGCCTCTCAGATCTTTGCTGAAAGTGGCTTCGCCAACGCCTTTGTAAGCAGCGAACTGTGGTAATTCACTGGCGCCTTGCGGTAGATCTACGCCGTCGAGAGGATAGACTTTTCCGTCTCTTTGCTCGTAGCCGGTGAGAATGATGAAGACGTCAGCCTGTTCGTTACGTTTGAGAAACAACACATACCTTTGTCCCGTGACCGGCACTCCCTGGTAATGTGTGACGTAACTCTGTACGCGTCCGGACGGGAATTGCACCCGACCACCTTCGCGCTGCACATCGACCAACCCACCAGCCACCGGCGCCGCCGAGGATTGTTTCAGCACTTCGTCAACACGCACGGTGTACTCGGTGTACACACCGGTTTTGTCGGGCGATAGATACGCCTGCGCATTGGTGATCTCACCAACGACAATCGCATCGCTGGCAGCAACAGGTAGCGCCGGAAGCGACTGCATCCAGCTATCGAGGATGCCCTTGGCTCCGGCTTCGGGATGTGGTTCGGCAACTCTCAGGCTGCCGTCAAAACGCTTTCCTCTCGCGTTTCGTCGAGCTTTCTCGTTGGCATTGCCTGGCCCCGGCGCATCGAAGTTGACGGACGAAAGCTTGTCCTCTTTAACTTTCAGGGCATTGGCTTGGCCGCTCTTTGCTGTTTGCGCGCTGAGCCCCGCTATCGCTATGGCAATGGCCGCTATAGCAACGCTCAAAGTCAAAACTATTTTTCTTGTTTGCATGGAACACTCCTTCCAGGATTACTCGGACCAGAGTGAATCGTTGTGAGACTCACTGCGACGTTTCTAAACGAGTGTCAGGTAAGGGAGAAGTAAGTTGGGGGAAAGTTTTGCTTCGCAAGAAACCGCCAGGCGGGGTAGTGGAATCTGTTCAAGAACCTACCGTCTCGCAAACATTCCACATAGCGGCTCAGCTTTGGCGTGCGGCAATATATTGGAGGGATACTGGCTATACAAGGGTTAATCTTAATGCTATTTCTGCTAATTTATGGCTGTTTCTGCGATTGCTAACGAGCTCGTCAGGTTCGGTCATAGCCTCACAAGGCACGCGCATATCACACATCCAAATCGTCCCGCTAAATTTCGCAACGGCGAATAGTAATACGCCATAAAAAGAAACATCTGTAGTTAATGAGTAATCCGGTATAGGGAAGGTCTGTCGTATGGACCAGCGAGTGCAACGGGTTAAAGATCTGATTGAGAGTAATTTGGACCGAGAACTCACTGTAAGTGAGATGGCGCGCTTCGTGGATTTATCGGTCTCTCACTTACAGCATCTCTTCAAGAATGAGACGGGCCAAAGTCCAGCTCACTACGTGCAGACACTCAGATTGAAACGGGCGAGAGAGCTTTTGGAGAGCAGTTCCTTGAGCATTAAGCAGATCATGATTCGTATCGGAACGAAAGACCGCAGTAACTTTGAGCGTCGATTCAAACGGGCTTACAAGCTGACACCCGTTCAATACAGGAAGGTGGCACGACTTCATACGACCAAGACATGGCAAACTATGCGAACCTAAGACTACTTGTCTGATTCGGGCTTTGCCCTAAAAGTCAGGATTCGCACTTGGAGGAGGTCAGTACCGTAACGCGGTAGCGTCGGGTGCGCCTCGCAAACAGCAATAATTCTTCGATAATTGATGCACAACGCCGACCCGACGCTACCGCGTAACGGTACTGACCCGGTCCAACAGCGACTTTTGAGGCAAAGCTGTCTGATTCGCACTTGGAGCGGGTCAGTACAGGGCCTGGTCGGACCATAAGAGTCAAAATTGCTTAGGGATATCGCATGCTGATCACTGACCGCTGCTTATTCACGACGCGCGAGCGCGCCTCTCAGATCTTTGCTGAATGTGGCGTCGTCCACGCCTTTGTAAGCAGCGAACTGCGGTAATTCACTGGCGCCTTGCGGTAGATCTACGCCGTCGAGCGGATAGACTTTTCCATCTCTTTGCTCGTAGCCGGTGAGAATGATGAAGACGTCAGCCTGTTCGTTACGCTTGAGAAACAGCACATACTTTTGTCCCGTGACCGGCACTCCCTGGTAGTGCGTGACGTAACTCTGTACGCGTCCTGACGGGAACCGCACCCGACCACCTTCGCGCTGTGCTTCGACCAGGCCACCGCTAGCCACCGGGGCGGCCGAGGATTGTTTCAGCACTTCATCGACACGCACGGTGTACTCGGTGTACACACCGGTTTTGTCGGGCGATAGATACGCCTGGGCATTAGTGATCTCACCAACGACAATCGCATCGCTGGCAGCAACGGGTAGCGCCGGAAGCGACTGCATCCAGCTATCGAGGATGCCCTTGGCCCCGGCCTCCGGCTGTGGCTCGGCAACCAGCAATCTGTCGTTGAAACGCTTTCCTTTCGCGTTTCGGCGAGCTTTGTCATTGGCGTCGCCTGGCCCGGGCGCGTCGAAGTTGACGATCGGAAGTTTGTCCTCTTTAACTTTCAGGGCATTGGCTTGGCCGTTCGTGGGTGTTTGTGCGCATAACCCTACTGCTCCTACGGCAAAAACGGCCAACGTAACGCTTAAAGTCAAAACTAATTTCTTTGTTTGCATGCAACACTCCTCCAACTGAGAACCACTGCGACGTTCTAAAACGAGTGTCGGGTATGGGAGAAAGCGGCTGGGGGAATTTTACTTACGCTTTATCTCCCTTTGAAAGCAGTCAACTGTGGGAACGAGCCAGGGTCGATGAAATTGCAAAAAATTTTTGCGAGGCATCAGCATGCGATATTTCCTAACAATTTGGATCCAAGTGCAAATCAGACTGATTGGAAAGTGGTTGGTATGCGGTCGCGAATGAGGTAGGATAAATGCGGCTTTGGTCCTCTTGTCAGGCAGCTAAACTCAAACCAGATTGCTACAGGTGAACAAATGAATCCCTCCCCCTATCCAGTACCTTTCACTTCAGCGCACGTCCGTGCCCGCATAGTAAAGATCTTACTGATCGCGGGCGCAGTGCTCACGTGTATCTCATTATTCGCTGAAGTGCTTTCATTGGGATTTCCTCTACTGGGGGAAGATCAAGACGTTGGCGACAATCCGGTCGGCGCCGCTCTCATGCTCTTGATATTTCTGCTCGCAATGCTCGAACTACTTATCTACGTAAGCACGGTGATCTTTTTCTGTGTGTGGCTTTACCGAGCCGCTGACAATCTGGTGGCATTCAATCCGTGGAGTCGCACTGACTATTCACCGGGATGGTCCGTGGGCAGCTTTTTCGTTCCGTTTGTCAATCTGGTGGTTCCTTATCGTGCTGTAAAAGAAGTATGGCAGAAGAGTGCGACAGCCGACGATCTACTGCTGTCTACACCTGGCGCTCCCGCAATCTTTCCTATCTGGTGGTTGTTTTGGCTCCTCGCATCGTTTGCCGGCAATATCTCCATGCGAGTTTCCTTTAACGAGAATGTCCCGGAGAGAACCGCCACGATAATTTCTATCGGCGCGAGCGCGTTGTTCATCGTGGCGTCCGTCTGCGCCTATCTGGTTGTTGATGCGATTGATAAGAAACAGGAAGAAGCCGCCCGCAAGGTAAAACTCGGAAAATTCGCAGAGCCCCCACTCCCGCAACCGATGCCGAATGTACTGGCGCCGGTGACTGATCCGAACTACTCTCAACAAACTTCATGAGTGGGCACGACTGATTCTGCTCCAACAAAGAAACGGCGTGCCGCTTAAAGCAACGGCACGCCGCATAGAATCTGAGACGACTCGATCGCCTATAACAGCAATTTCATTGACCCTTCTCTTCCACTGCTTTGAAACCAGTGGCGTTGATAACTTCACGCAGCTTGGCTTCGCTTAATTTCTGATCGTCGTACTTGATGACAGCCTCGCCCTTCTCGTGGTTCACCTGTGCATCTTCAACGCCCTCGGTAGCCTTGAGCGCTTTCGTAACTGCGCCTGAGCATTTCGCGCACTTCATTCCGTCAACCTTAATGGTGGCGGTCTTGGTGAAAGCTGCGGCCGTTATCACGCCGAGCGTCACAACCATAACCCCACTGACAACGAGCTTAGTGATTCGACTTAGCATTCTCATTTCTCCTTTACTATTAGCGGCCTGATCTTTTCCTCGAATTCCTGGTGAAGAAGAATACCGCTGATTATGTCGCTTACTTTGCCGTCGCGATTTATGACGATCGTTAAAGGCAGAGTCTCGTCCGAACTAAAGCGGTCTTTGAACTCACGTGTGCCGAGGATGATAGGGTAATTAACTTTTAGACTTCTGGCAAACCTGCGCACCCGTTCCTTTTTCTCAGGTGGGTAGGTGACTCCAATTATTTGTAGACCTTCTTTGCCATGCTCACGCTGGAGTCGGACCAGGTCCGGCATCTCTGCGCGGCATGGTGGACACCAGGTGGCCCAAAAGTTAATAAGGACTACTTTTCCCCGATAATCGCTCAACCGCACGGTGCGCCCGTTCAGATCCTTGAGTGTGAATTGCGGCGCGACCGTCTGCTGGCCCAACACGCCAGTGGCTGAGAATGCGATCATGATCGCCGCAAATACAATTCCTCGTAAACTCATACGACGATATTCAATTCGGTTTCACCAAGACAGTCGTTTTGCAGGATGTCGCAGTAACATGGTGGCCCTGTCCCCGTTCGAGGGTTGTAATGATTGTCTGACCACCAAGGCCGGTTGTATCGACTGTTATTTTCGGTGTTCCTTGCCCGGCAACAATCTTGCCCACAGTTACTGCCCACGTGTACTTGAATTTTTTTCGGTCTACCGGGTCAGTAGAGAAGACTATTCGTTCACCATCGACCGCTTCTTTGGGGCAGTCGATGTCCGGGGCCGGGACGTAATAATGAATGAAAACCCCGATAAAAGATTCGGGATCTTCGTAGTAACTGGGACACCGGGAAACTTCTTTACTCGTTGCAATGTAACTTAGCTGGAGCACCTTTCCTTTGTAAGTTTTTATGAGTAGCCCTTCTTTTTCATCAATGTATCCTTTGTAGCCGATGTTGGGAGGTGTAGAAGGATCAAAGGTCCTGAAGATTTTTTTGTTCACTTTTAGCGAGCCGAAACTAACAGGTGTAGCAAGTTCAACTTGAACGAGGAGAACCGTATCGTGAGGAAGCTCTTTTTCGCATTCGTGCAATTCACTCCGCACGCTTGAAAAAACAATGAGTACCTGTTCGTTTCCGACTCGGAAGATACAGCGACCCTCAACTTCAGAACAGGCCGGAAACAAACGAGCAACGTCTGCGCGAGTTGAGTGGAGCGGCACAATCCCTCGCCATTCCTTCGCCTGCACCTCTCGCGCAAACGAGCAAGGGACCAACAGGCAGAAGAGTGTCAGTAAGCAGAGTTTCATGTGTTCTTATTCACACGGGGCTTCCATCCGCGTACTCGAAAACCGTTGAAACGGTTCTCTGTTGGCGCTTTCAGTCTACCACCGGGCTAAAGCCCGGTGTGAATGAGATGGATTCCCATACGAGTCACCAATCATCTTTCCACTCGATAACTAACGGCGCAGTGGTGTCGGCCAACCACGCAAGTAATTCCGCGCCCATCCTGTTGAAATCGGAGGGCATTCCTGGAATGTAGAAATGCACTTCGGCCTTATTCGGAGGCTCCTCGCGAACTTCGGATTCGAGCTCCAGGGCAGATAGGCCCAATGGTTTGAGCAGGAAAACTCGCATCCGGAAGTAGTCATGATACTTCGGGTCTTTCGCACCGGACTCCAGGACCACTTCCGCGCCGGCGGCTCGCGGAAACTCCTTGAGCTCGGACGCAAATGCTTCCAATTCATCCGGGTAGAGATAAGTTTCGTGGTAAGCCGCGTGGGTGAGACTCGACGCTTTCACGGCCAACTTAAACATGCCGTCATAGTCGGTCCACACAACTGCAAACTCCACCGAGTTCATGGGCTGAAACTTCCTAACAGCTTCGCTTTATTCCCAACCTGGGAAACTATGATTTCTTTCAACACTGCTTCGTCAGTTCCATGCCGGAGAAATCGCTTCGGGATGATGATTGAGTCGTATTCGTTCAGAACAAAGCGGAAGTATTGCGGTCTCTCTATGACCTTTCGCACGTTCTCCCAGGCGACGTGGGCGAAGTTCTTTCCACTCACGATATCAAAGCCATCTCCGTTTTCGTGAAACAAGTAGTGAATGCTCTTTTCAGAGTCGGAAAGACTTCTAATGTGCTTCCGGTAGGCGGCGTGGACACGTAAGAATTGCCCGACAATCGCGACAATCGGCGCCCCAAAGAGAAGCGGCGAGAGCTGCCACAGGATCGTCTGCTCGCCAATGAGTATGAAGAAGTAAGTGAACCCCGCGATCACCGCTGCGACAACCAGACACGCGACGATGAGCTTCGTTTTCGCCGTATCAAAATACACGTGGAAATAATCCTTCAGTTCTACCGTCGCATCAACTTGAAGGATTCTGTCAATGGTCTCCGGCATTTCTTTATTGGCACGTCTTTCAATCGTAGAGTCGAACTCACGTCGACAGAACGTCGGAAAGGATTTCTCGCGCTAACCTTACTGATCAAGAATTTGCACAATCTTGGCTAAAATAGCACGGATTTTCACATCTGATCGTCCTTTTGCACCGTTTCTGGTAAGATGCGATCGGAGTTTTGCATAAACTACCGCGCAAGTTAAGAGATTTACATGTCTGATCGGAGTTTTACATCTAAGCTGACTGACCAACCTATAGGCCTATTGGCTTTGATTCAGGAGCTAAACCTACCCGTACGCATGCCAACTGTGCGGTCCTGGACTAAGTCAGGAGCCAGGAAGACTATTATTACAGATGACGCCATACAGGAATATTACCGGCCAATCTACGCGCCGTCGGGAATAATCGGAAATCTCAAATTTGCGTTACGTTATGAACCTATTGATCTCAGTGTTTACGACGCCCTTTTCAAGGTTCTTGACGCCGAGCTATTAGAAAAGTGGATACGGCAGGAACCCACCGGTGTCTATGTTCGCCGAGCCTGGTTTTTATACGAGACCCTGACCGGCAAACGTCTCGATGCTGATGATGTTGCTCGAACTGGTTACATCGACATATTAGATCCCAGGCTGCATGTCACGGGTCCTGTCAGAAGGGTACGTCGACAACGAGTCAACAACAACCTGCTCGGAGACAACACCTACTGTCCACTGATTCGTAGAACTGATGTTCTCAATCGAGTAATGGCATCAGGACTGAACTTGGAAGCCAAATCCCTCGTGGAGAGATGCGAGCCGTCGATCCTGGCCAGGGCTGTACATTACCTTTATACGAAAGAAACAAAATCCTCTTTTGCGATTGAGGGCGAAGTTCCCAGCGCAAAGCGTACTGAGCGCTTCGTTGCAGCGCTAACACGTGCCGCAAACTTTGACACCTCCGATCCACAAGCATTCATAAAACTTCAGAACGAGATAGTTGACCCCCGCTATGCAGCGACCGGATGGCGAACAGTGCAGAGCTTCATCGGCGAGACGATGAGCGACTTCCGAGAACACGTCCATTTTGTTTGCCCGAAGCCCGAGGATCTGGCTGACTTGATGAACGGATGGATGCGAATGATCGAGAACTTACGCAATTCGAAAGTCGATTCTGTTTGTGCAGCGGCAGCAGCGTCGTTCGGATTTGTGTTCATACATCCGTTCGAAGACGGCAACGGGCGAATCCACCGGTTTCTTATACATCAGGAGCTAGCGAGTTCCGGATTCACGCCTCACCAAATGCTGTTTCCCGTCTCTGCAGTGATGATGCGCGATCGAAAGCGCTACGATGAGGTTCTGGAAAGTTTCTCTCAATCGGTTTCGGCCTACATTGAATACGAGATGCATGAGAACGCATCGCTGGTCGTGAACAACGAGACTGCACACCTATATAAGTTCTGGGACGCGACCGCGTTCGCGGAATACTTATATGACTGCGTGGCTGAAACCATTCGTACTGATCTCAGGGAGGAGATCGGATTCCTGAAAGTTTTTGATGCGGCTATTCGCGCAACCATGGACATCGTAGACATGCCCGATCGTCGCGCTGCTTTGCTAGTGCGGCTAATCCTGCAAAATAATGGTCGCCTATCGCAGTCAAAACGCGCCACGTTTTCCGAACTTAAGGATGAGGAGATCTCTGCCATCGAAGCAGCCGTAGCCTCTTTTAGTCAAGACGCGCCATCGAGTTGAAACGACTCTGTAATAGTTAGCTACATGCGCTCATGGCGGATGACATTGAAGCGTTCTTCCTCTGATGGTGTTTCAAAGTACACGATGACGGCTTCAACTCCGCGTCAAGAATCGCATTTTCTCGCTGGGCCGATCTCTTGCGAGAGTTGATTTCCCCGCCGCCATCTTTCCGCACATGAAAATCAACTTCGCTGTTGTAATCATGCCTGACGCTACTCACCGGGCCATTTTAAATCTTGATCAATACTCGTCACGGCGATCGGATGATAAGTCGGACGGGCGGTTCGGTAGATTGCGATCGCGCGTTCCCTGCCCTCGGGTGTCTTGGCCAGCTCCTGATATAGCGGCTGGATGAATTTGCGGCGGCCGACCGAAAGGAGGAATTCCTCCAGACGCGGATATGCCGGCTCGTACTTGTTTTGGATCGACATCATCAGCCACTGAAAAGCGATTTCGGAGTTGCCCGCGCGCGTCAGGTTGAAGGCGCGATCGAGTTCGCCCATCAGCCTTGCTCTCTCGGTCTGGCTTAGTTGAGTGGCGGACGCGTCTGCCGGTCCACCCGATGACGGAGGCGGTTCGAGGGCGGTCTGCACAAACTTCAGAAAATGAAGCCTTTCTTGTGTTGTCCACTTCGCCTCCGGAATTTGTGACGCCGGTATCTCGCCTCCCAGCCAACGTTTTGCCTGCTCTTCAACTCGCGCGAATGCCGGCGACGCCGGCTTCGGAGCGCTGGCGGGAAGTCCCGGCTTCTCAATCCATTCATCGAGCGGAACTCGTGCAGTCAACTCCGGAGATTTATCAAGCAGGTTCTGTTTCAAGTAAGCGAGGAACTGTTCGGTCGTGATGCTCTGAAAAGCGAAATGATCGAAGTAGCGGCGCAGGAAATTATCAAAGCGCGCGCGGCCGAAGGTTTGTTCGAGGTGAAGTAAAAAGAGCGCGCCTTTTTCGTAAGGCACGTCGGTGAAACCTTCGTCCGGATCGCGTCCTTTGAGATCGACGTGCAGGATTTCGTCGCGGTCTTCGAGCGTGGCCAGTTCTTCCTGCAAATCACGCAGGCCCAAAGCAGCTTCCATTTGTGCGCGTGCGCGGCCGTAAACAGCTTCCTGAATGCGGCGTTCGAGATAAACCGTGAAGCCTTCGTTCAGCCAGAAGTCACGCCAGGTCGCGTTCGTCACGAGGTTGCCGGACCACGAGTGGGCCAGTTCGTGCGCGACGAGTGCGACGAGACTCTTGTCGCCGGCCAGAATTGTCGGTGTGGCAAAAGTGAGCCGCGGATTCTCCATCCCGCCGAAGGGAAAGCTGGGCGGCAAAATCAGAAGGTCGTAACGGCCCCAACGATATGGACCATACACTCGTTCAGTAGCGATAACCATTTTCTCTGTATCGCTGAGCTCACTCGCAGCGCGATCAATCACTTGCGGCTCGGCGTAGACACCTGTGCGCGGGCCAAGACTGCGGAAACGCAGATCGCCAACTGCGAGTGCAATCAAGTACGAAGGAATCGGTTGGCGCATGCGGAAGCTGTAGTCGCCGTCGCGCGGTGTGCGCGGAGCGTTTTCGGCGCTCATCACGGCAAGGAGATTTCGCGGTGTGCGTACGCGCGCGTTGTAAGTCACGCGAACAGCGGGCGTGTCCTGCAGAGGAATCCAACTGCGCGCGTGAATCGCTTGCGATTGAGTGAACATGAAAGGGTCTTTCTTGCCGGCGGTCTGAGCCGGAGCGAGCCATTGCAAGCCGGAAGCGCCCGGGGATGTCGAGTAATGAATGCGAACGCGTGTGGCTTTTGCCGGCAGCGGGATTGTCAGCGGCGCGCCGAGAAATTTGTCGCTCGTTCCGACGGTGAAAGTTACGGGCGCGTAGTGCAGGCCGTTGACGGAGCTTTCGACTCGTTCGATTTTCAGATCCCGGGTGTCGAGAATCAGAGGTTCAGTCTGCGAAGTTCGTTCGATCGTCAGCGTCGCAGCGCCCTTGAGAATCTTCTGATCAAAAAGGACGTTCCAATCGAGATCGACGTGCCGGACCCGAACCGCCGAAGGGTTCGAGTAAGAGTGAACATCCTGCGCCGCGAGATTCATGGCAAACATGATTAGAACGAAAAAGCAGTAAAGCAGCCGTTTCATATATCCTCCAAGGGCAATTTCGTATCCACAGATTACGCAGATTAGAGGAGAGGGGGTAATCAACAGATTACGCTGAGCAGAGAGATTAGAAAAGTAGCGAGGTAGTTGCCTCTGCGTCACTGAAAGCCGGAGTGATTACCTCTACCTGGTCCAAAACGAAGCTCCCGGCCAGCGCCGCTCGCGTTGGTACAGTTCGTATCTCGTTCCAAGGTAGGTAGCGAAAATGGCTGACAACGATTCCCCATATTCACGGAAGTGTTTCTCATCGGGGTCGGCAAGATGAAGCGCAATGGCTTCAACGGCACGGCGGGCAGTGTATACAGCATTGGTGATTCCGTGCGAGGAAAGCGGATCAAAGGCGATGGCGGCGTCGCCTGTTGCCAACCAGCATTTTCCAGCGAGCTGAGCCGCCCGCGAGGAGCCCGCGTCTCCGCCCACCACTCTGATGCCGGTCCCGGTAGATAAGAAATCCCGCAGGTGCGCAGTCCCGGAAAGAAGTTCCGGCCAACAGGAATAATCCTTCAGCTCTTTTTGAATGCCAACGCGGAGGCGACTGAAGAGCGACATCACCTGCACCTCGTCAGACAGTCGCGAGACAATCCCCCAGCCATGTTCAAACGACTCCACGAAGACGCCGTGCGTTATTTTCGGATGCTCCCTGCGAGGCTGATGGCAACTATAGGCGGTGAGTTGATCGTACTCCTCACTAGCTACACCAAGCAGTTTCAGTAGGCTTCGGTTTCTCCCGGTGGCTTCCACGAGGCATCTTCCCCGAAGCACAATGCGTTCCTGATCGTTTTGCAATTCCACTGTGACGCCTTGCTCGTCCAGGCGAATCGCAGTCAGCTTCTCAAAGCGGAGAATGTTTTCCGCCGTCAACCCTTCCATAGCTTGTTCTAACGCTTGTTTATCGATCTTGAGGCCGTACTGGAAAGGCGAGTGGAAGAAAAAATTGTGATCGATGATCGCAGGGCTTCCCCAGGCGGAGTGGTAGCCGCGCGTCCTGTGCAGGGAGTTACTTTCAAAGAGATCCAACAGTCCCAGGGACTGAAGCAACGGCAGGGCAGACGGAGGCAAGGTTTCCCCCAACGCAAACTGCTTCTTCGCGGTGACGCGATCCAGCAGGAGATGTGGGATGCTTTTGCGTTTTAGCAGGAGGGACACCACCAACCCGGCGATGCCCTTGCCCGCTATAATGACCTCTGTTTCCACCAACACTACTCTTTGGAGTGATAAGCCACGTAAACCGTGTTCGGTATACCGTCAATGTTCAGGTTTAGTGGCCTGCCGGTAACCATGCCGATCTGATTCCACTCATAGACCATGTTGATGAGGCCGTTCATATAACCACCTTCAGCGTGGTATCCGATGAAGCCGGTGTTGGCAGTGTGCAGCCAGTCCTCGCGGTTGGCGAAGATGTTTCTCTTGGTGTCAGCCAGGACGTTCGGATCCAGCAGCTTGTGGTAACTCTCCTGCGGGAGCACGTGCACGGGCAGATTGGCCGCCCACCATGCGGGGATGGGGTATTGCTTGTCCACATAGACGGCCTGGCAACTGCCCGCGTCCGACTGCCACGGAATGCCCATCCATTTCGTGAGATCGCCAGGCGTGATCTTCCATAGCCAGTGCTTCTTGTGATTGGAATCCATCGACTCGCGAATATCTTCGGAGCCCATCTGGAGACCGAAGTCGTTGTAGTAGATCTTCTGCTGCTCGGCGGGCGTGGCCGCATTGATTCGTATCTCGCGCAATCCAAAGAGGCCGAAGTTGTCCGTGACGTCTTCGTACACTTCCACGTTCACGGCGTACATCAGGTTGTGACGCATTGGCCAGGTTAACTCAACGCCGGGGTGGAAACCTCCGCCGTAGAGTGTTTCCAAAACGGCCCGCGTCATAAGCAGCGGTTTTTTACGCGGGTCCTTCGCTGCTTCGAGATACTGCCGGCGAAAGACTTCGGCGATGGCGTCGATGTTGGAGTCGGGCAGACGCATCGGCTTGAAGTCGCCCTCTTTCCACTTCTTTAGCTGCTCGTAAAGTAGTGGTGGTATGGCAAACCACTGCGCTGGACTCCCCGGATAGTTGACGCCGTCACCGGGATAGTAAGGCAACATGAGTTCAGTGGTGCCGACTCCCCGATCCTCGATACTGGTAGTTGAACTCGAGGGAATGATCGGCTCATTCAGAACGGGATAGGCCGGATTCCGGAAGAGGTTGAAGATCTTTTCGCGCACAGCATCGGCTTCACCCTTCGGAGTCTTCTGGAACAGGAATTTGAGCTTTCCCTCGTCAGTTAGCTTTTCGATTACCTCTCTGAAAGAGGGCGCGAGGAAGTCGCCGAGGTTCACCCACTGCATCCGGTACAGACGGTAGAGCATGGGGAACACGAGGCTGAATTCAGGCGTGTACTTGTCAGTGCCCGCGCCAGAGATGATGTCATACATGGTGGAGATGGGTTGTATCTGCGGCGCGTAGTCAGGCGGTGCAGTTGCGACCCATGCCGCGGACCATGCGTCATCGAGATGGTGAGTGACGCCCGTGCTGCGCGACGTGATGCTGGCAGTTATGCGTCCGTCGCAGATATCGTCGTACCAGTTTGAGTTATCCGCGAAGTCAGTATTGAGATCGGAGGGGTTCAACGAAGCGGAGACACCGTCGGCGGCATAGAAGATGAGCGTGCCTTCGTCATATTCGATGGTCCCGAGATCCACTTGTACAGGTGGGGTGCCCAGGCTCTTTGCCAACAGACTTTCACCGCGTCGTCCGGCGTTGGGAAACTGGCCCGGGATTGTTTGCCGCGTGTTCTTCTGATCGACGGATACTGTTGGCGGGTTATTCACCAGTTCCTTGCGGTAGTTGTAGCCGTGCGGCAAACGTTGGTCCATGTTCAGGACGTTGGGGTTTCTCTGGACTGCTGGTATTCCCGGCGCCGTTTTGTTCTTCGCGAAGTCGGGGCTGACATTCCTGTTTTTGGAGACGATTGAAAGGTCGAGGCTGTTGTTGAAGTCGTACCAGAATGGTTTCTTGTTCGCGACTTCTGCAGACCAGCGTATGTCGTATTCGGCGGGGTCGATTTGCCGTACAGGCCTGCCGCTGCTGTCGCATTCATAGATGTAGAAGCGTTGGGCCTGCTTCTTAATCTTTCCGTCCGGCATCAGGTACTCATTGTCCGTCTCAAAAAGATTTTTCCAGGGTATTTCCGGGCTGAAGATGACGTGTTCTTTTTCCGCCGGTCCATTCCCTAAGCGGGCGATACCGATGGACGGATAGATTCTGAATCTGACTGTTGGTTTTTTTGGCATAGTGAGTTTCTTTCTGCTACGAGATTGTTTCGGGCGACGTGAGCTAGTGATGGCTAAGTTAGAGTAACGATTGCCCTGGATCGATAAGGTTGAGTAAGCAAGGCGGGCAATTCTACCATCGAAATCATCGATTGCAAGAACGTTTGAGGCGTCTAATAGATTGAATTCTTTTGCATCAGGAGTCGCATTTAATTACGCCGAGGCTTTGGCTAATTGCAGCCCCAGGTTCGAGCTTTGCACAAAAAGTCCGGAATCGCACTTGGGCCGGGTCAGT
>DASVGE010000134.1:0-20374 GCA_036379695.1 Pyrinomonadaceae bacterium
CTGCTTGTTTACCCGCCATCCCGTATGCAAACCCCAGCGACGCGGATGCTTCGGATTCAGCCTCGACGACCTGGTCCGGTATTGGACCACTCTCCGGCGCCTTAATCAGTCGGCGTAACTCGGCGACCGCTTCCTGGTGCATTCCTTTCTGCACGTAAGCAAGCGCGAGGTAGTGACGCGCCACCCAGAAATCCGAGTCGCTCTGAAGCGTCACCTTGTACTTCGCGATCGCATCGTCGTAGTTGTGTTCGTAGTACGAGTAGAGACCATTGTTCGCGCTGATGATCGGCGAGAGTGGATCGAGTTTGTGAGCTTCTTCAATCTCCGCTTTTGCCTGGCTGAACTTGCCCATCTGCATCAGGTATGACGCGTACCACTGATGCGCCGTCGGATACTTCGCATTCAACTTGAGCGCCTGCTGAAAATCGTTCTGCGCTCCCAGCCAGTCCCAGTCGTACGCCAGCCTGACAAACGCGCGCGACGTGTAAGCTTCTGCGAGCGTCGGATCGGCATCGACAGCCTTCTCCGCCGCCGCCTTTGCTTTCGGCATTTCGTCAACCGGCCGCACTACGCCGATGTCGGTAAGCAGCGCGTGTGAATCGGCGAGCCCGGAGAAAGCGAGCGCGAATGTCGGGTCCTTTTCTTCGGCGCGCTTGAAGTATTCGATACCTTTGCGAAAACCTTCTTCGTTGCGACGGTTCCAGAAGTATCTGCCCTTGAGATAGAGCTCGTAAGCTTCGGCGTCTTTGGTGTAACGCCTGGCCAGCTTCTCTTCATCTTCGCCTGACAATCGCAGTCGTAAACTCTGCGAGATCTTTTTCGACACCTCATCCTGGACCGAAAAGATATCAGCCAGACTGCTGTTGTACTCAGCTCCCCAAAGCTGCGAGCCGTCGGCGACTTTGATCAGCTCTGTTCTGATCACGAAACGATCGTCGCGCTTAACGAGTCGCCCGGTCAGGACCGCGCCGACGTTCAGATTGCGGCCAGCTTCAACCGGATCGAGATTAGATCCTTTGAAACGAAACGCCGCGTTGCGCGACATGACTCTCAGATTAGGCAATTGCGAGAGGCTGTTGATGATGCTTTCCGTGATGCCGTCAGACAAATACTCAGCGTCCGGATCCTTGCTGTCGTTTACAAAGGGAAGAATAGCGACTGAGTTTATCGTCGCCGGCGACGACGCAAACATGATCACGCCGGCCACAATCACTAACAACACCAGCACGCCGGCCGCATACGCAATCCATTTCCTGCGCTTATCCGCGGGCTTGTAATCGATCCCGGAACTGCTCGAGGCTGTCGTGCTTTCCGCGACCGTCGTCACCTGCGACCGCACACTCGTCGGCCCGGAGGAGATCAGATCAGCTTGCGTCGTCCGCACTCCTTCTCGTGTCGGATCCCACGTGTCCGAAACGTGAAGCTCGTCACGTAGCTGTTCGAGATCTATTTTTAGATCCGTGATGGTCTGGTAGCGCTTGAGCCGATCCTTTGCCAGCGCTTTCGAAACGATGCGCTCAAACTGGCGCGGAATGTTGGACACATGTTGGACCAGCGGCACCGGTTCGTGATCGATGATCGAAACGCGCGTGTGGCTGTCAGTTTTTCCTTTGAACGGCTGCTGCCCGGCCACCATTTCATAAAGCACGACGCCGAGACTAAAAATGTCTGAGCGCTCGTCGATGTTTTCACCCAGCGCCTGCTCCGGCGACATGTAACCGGTGGTTCCCATGATTGCGCCGGGACTGGTTTCCGTAATCGGAATCGTCACGGCTTCGGGATCAGTGATGGGTGCTTCGCGATCGGTGAGTTTCGCGAGCCCGAAGTCCAGCACTTTTACAAACCGGTCGCGGACAAACTTGTCCTGCCGCAACATGATGTTCTCGGGTTTGATGTCGCGATGAACGATGCCCGCGGTGTGTGCCGCTTCGAGAGCCATCGTCACCTGGATGCCGACGCCCAGTGCTTCGTCGAGTTTCATTGGACCACGCCAGAGACAGTGGCGCAGCGTTTCGCCCTCGATGAATTCAGTGGCGATGTAGTGGGTGTCGGCGTTTTGTCCGATTTCGTAAATGGTGAGGATGTTCGGATGATTGAGCGCCAGAACGGCGCGCGCCTCCTGTTTGAAACGGCGCAGGCGACTCTCTGACTTCGTTAGTTCCGGCGGCAGCACCTTGAGAGCGACCTTGCGACCGTGCTGTTTGGTGTCTTCACCGAGCAGCACTTCGCCCATGCCGCCCTTGCCCAGCCGCCGTAAGATGCGATAATGGGCGATGTACTCAGGCAGCGAATTCGTATCGACTGAGTTTGGGTTGTTTGGGCTGTCGGGCATGAAGGCGAAAGTACTTGCGCGACTAAGTTGGGCCGAGAACAGTTCTTTCGCATTGTAACACTCTGTGTCCGCTCCGTCCCTAAAAGTCTTATAAGACATACACAAATCTGTATGATTCTGGATGGCGTAACGTTTTCAGAAAGGGCAACAGGTTCGGGAACAATCGCATCGAAACCGCCGGATCCAGTGGCCGCGGCCAGCTCCCGAACAAAATCCAAATCAGCATGTCAGCGCGTCTAACACAGTTTTTCAAATATTTATTGGCAACGCTCGTGATCTGTTTCGCGGCCCTGTCTGTACAGGCCCAGCGGCCGAAAGCCTCTCCTACGCCGACACCGTCTGAAGATACGCAGGGCACCGTCAAAATCCCGATTCGACGTGTGCGATTGCCCATCACCGTGATCGATAAGAAGGGTAATTTTGTACCCGGGCTGTCGAGGGAAGACTTCGTTGTTTTGGAAGACAAAGTCCCGCAGACGATCGAGACTTTCTCTGACGACCTCGCGCAAACCACGCCGCTCTACATCGCTGTGTTGATGGACACGTCGCCGTCGACCGCCGGCAAACTGAAGTTCCAGCAGGAGTCGGCGATGAACTTCATTCACACGATCGTGAAGCTGCGCAAGGACCGCGTTCTCTTCGCTACCTTTGATCACGATATCAACCTGCTCCAGGACTTCACTGACCGGCTCGATCTGCTCGACAAGGCCGTCTTCAGCGTCAAACAGATGGGCAAACAGACGGCGCTATTCGACGCGGTCTGGCAGTTTTGCGATGAGAAGATGCGTTCAGTTCCGGGGCGGCGCGTGCTGCTGATCATCACCGATGGTGAAGACACTTACAGCCGTGCAAACTTGCGCGACGCCATCGATATCGCACAACGAACGGAAACGACTATTTTTGCCATCTCTACAAAAGCGGGTTTTCTCGCTACTGTGCCCGGCGTTGAGGCCGGTCAGGTAGCCGACAAGGGTGACAAGGACATACAAACGCTCTCCGAAGAAACTGGCGGGGCCGCGTTTTTCACCGGCGACATGCTTGCGCTCGAGCGTTCGTTTACGAGGATCTCGAAAGAGCTACGCGCGCAGTATCTCGTCACTTACAACCCGACGAATAAGAGTTATGATGGCACGTTCAGAAAGATCGACGTGAAACTCGCCGAGCGACACGACGATCTCAAGGTGAGGACAAAGCGAGGTTACAAAGCGATCTCTGACAGCGTAGCGCAGTAAGAAGTTACAGCAGTGAATAGAGGGAAGATGCAAGAAATTCGCCGGCCGTTAGTTTTATCCCTACTAATGTTTCTCGTGTTGTGTGGAGGAATAGCAAGCAGTCTGTCTGCGAAAAACGAGAGCAGCAGCACGCGCGCAAACGCATCTGCATCGCCGTCACCCACGCCACGACGCGAAGAAGTGCCGCAGGACTCCGACGAAGTTATTAAAGTCGAAACCAATCTCACCAATATCTTTTTCACTGCCGCGGACAAAAACAAACGCTTCATCAGCGACTTGAAAGCCGAAGACATTCGTGTGCTGGAAGATGGCCAGCAACAGGAGATCTTCACCTTTCAACAGAATATCGATCTTCCACTCTCGCTCGCGATCCTGATCGATACGAGCGCTTCCGAAGAACGCACTCTGCCTGATTTGAAAGTGGCCGGGCGTGCGTTTCTCGAAAATCTACTGAAGAACAAAGACGAGGCCGCGATTGTTTCGTTCACCGGAGAGACGACCCTCGAGCAGGGCTTCACCGGGAATCTCGAGCGGCTGAGAAGGGCGATCGATCGAGTCGAGTTTATTCCGCCTTCGGGTTATATCGGCGGCGGCGTGGTCGTTAATGGAACACCGCCGATTTCCGGCACTAATCAGAGTCTGGCCGGCTCGACTGCCATTTGGGACGCCGTGTGGGCGACGTCCGAAGAGTTGATCGGCGCTTCAGCGGAGCATACGCGCCGGGCCATCATCCTGCTCACCGACGGCGATGACACCAGCAGCCGCCTGAAAATCGACGAAGCAATCGAACGCGCTCAAAAGGCCGACGCGCTCATCTACGCGATTGGCATCGGCGACCGCTACACTTTCGGTGTCGACGAGGGTGCGCTGCGAAAGATTGCCGAGAAGACCGGAGGCCGGGCCTACTTTCCACGCCACGAAAGAGACCTGAACGATGCCTTCACGCAGATTCAGCGCGACCTGCGCGAGCAGTACCTGGTCGCCTATTCGCCCAGTAACAAGGCCCGGGACGGCTCATACCGTAAAATCGAAATCCAAATCGTAAACCCGGCTTTGTTAAAGACTATCAAGCTAAACTACCGCGCCGGATACTTCGCCAAGTCCGGCACCCCCGAGCCAGCCACCCGCAAACGCGTCCACGATCGGTAGAAGTCCGGGCCGTTTGCCCCAGATCAGTGCTAATCCAAGCTAAATCTGTGTTATCCGTGGCCAAACTTTAAATAAAACTGTTATACTCCCTTCGGCTGGTACGCCCACCTGTGGGCACCGGAAACCCACAACCAAGCGTCTTCCAAATTGGTCCTCCCACGAGGTTTCTACTCAAAAACGTTCGGAAACTATGAGCAGCTGCACCTCAGACCGGGGCCGAGTACTGATCGTCGATGACGATCGGAAAATACTCGATCTGCTCGAGGAACTTCTCAAAGTCGAGGGTTATGAAATCTCGACCGCGACCGATGGCGCCGAAGCCATCGCTCTGGCCCTCTCGTTTTGCCCGGATACCGTGGTCAGCGACGTGGTCATGCCGGTCGTGGGCGGGCTCGAACTCTGCCGCCGCCTGAAGGAAGACCCGCGCACCGCTCACGTGCCGGTGCTCCTGATCAGCGGCCGCATAACGTCAGACGATGCCGGGATCGAGGGCCTGCACGCCGGCGCCGACGACTACCTCGATCTGCCGTTCCGGAATGAAGAGTTGCTGGTGAAGGTCGCGCGGTTGGTCGAGCGCCATCGCATCGGGAAGGCCTTGATGGAAAGTGAAGAGCGTTATCGCCGGCTGGTTGAACGCTCACCTGATGCCATCGTCGTTCACCGCAACGGACGGTTTATTTACGTCAACCCTGCTGCAGTCCAACTCTGGGGCGCATCAACGGCGCGGGACCTGATCGGAAGATCGATTCTCGACGTTGTGCATCCGGACTACCACGACCACGAACGCGAACGCATCGACTACATACAGCAATTTCAAAAAGCCACCGCCCTCGCGGAACAAAAGTGTCTTCGTCTCGATGGTTCGGAAATTGATGTTGAAGTCACCGGTCTGCCGTTCACTTCCGAAGGCAAGCCGGCCGTGCTTGCTGTTTTCAGAGACGTCACCGAGAAGAAGCAGGCACGCGAGGCACTGCGAAAAGCAGAAAAACGATTGCGCACGGTGGTGTCCAGCGCGTCGCTCATTCTGTTTGCGACCGACAAAGATGGGATCATCTCGCTGTCGGAAGGTGAAGGACTGAAGAGCCTTTCCCTTGCGCCCGGCGAGCTGGTGGGCCGATCAGTTTTTGAAGCCTATGCTGATTCACCCGAGGTCGGTGAAAACATCAGGCGCGCGTTGAAAGGCGAGTCGTTTAGCTCTTCAGTGCCAGTCCGGGATCTTGTTTTTGATGTGCGCTATTCGCCGTTGACTGACGAGGACGATAACGTACTGGGCGTCATCGGTGTCGCCATTGACATCACTGAAAGCCGCCGCGCCGAAATCTCCATTCGCGAAAGCGAAGAGCGCTATCGAGAACTTTTCGAGAACGCCAACGACATCATCTATACACACGATCTCCAGGGCAACTTCACATCGCTCAATCGCAGTGGCGAACGAATCACCGGCTATTCTCGAGAAGAAGCATGTTCGATCAACGTCGCTGACGTGATCGCGCCAGAGTATCTGAGCCTGGCGCGCGACATGATTGCGCAGAAGACGACCCAGGGTGTCTCGACAGTTTACGAGATCGACATCATCTCGAAGCAGGGACGGCGTGTCCGCCTGGAAGTCAGCACGCGTCTGATTTTCAGCGATGGTAAACCGATCGGCGTTCAGGGAATTGCGCGCGATCTCACCGAGCGCAAACAGTCGGAGCAGGTGTTGCGCGAGAGCCAGGCGTTTGTGGCCCAGCAGGCCCAGCGCGAGGCCATGACTCATCGCATTTCGCAGGCTATTCGCTGTTCGCTCGACAGCCGTGAGATCTATCAAACGGCGGTGCGCGAGCTGGGTTCGTATCTCGCTGTCGATCGTTGTTCGCTATACATGCGAGACGATCGCATGAAGTGTGCTACGAACGTGGCTGAGTATCACGTCGTTGACGTGAAGCCGGCCGCGTCGGATTTTCCTTTGTCTCATCTGCAGTCGCTCGTTGCAGCACTTGATAAAACGGGGGTGTGGGTTTTTGACGATGCGCCCAACGATCCACGCATTCCGGATTTCTACGAAAACATCCTTTCGAAAGCGAACGTGAAGTCGATCATGTACGTTGCGATCAGGGTTGGCGACGACGTGCCTGCCGCCTTTGCGCTTTCGACCACAAAACAACGGAGACATTGGACTGATTCTGATATCGCGCTGGCGAAAGCGGTTGCGGACCAGACCGGAATCGCCATTCGCCAGTCGCAGCTTTATCAGAAAGCCGAAAGCACCTCGAAACGTGAAGCGCTCGTGAACCGTTTGACGATGGCCATTCGCGCTTCGCTGAGTTTGCCGGAAGTGCTCAGGACGGCGACGCTCGAACTTGAGCGCGCGCTTGAGGCATCGCGAGTCCAACTCTGTTTGTACGGCTGTGAAGGTGTCAACGAGCCACTCGAATTCGAATCTCTCGCACCCGGCGTCAAAAGTGTCAAAGACAGTATCGTCCATTGCGATGATCCCATCGGCTGCCGGCTGTCGTGTTCAGGTAAGCCGCTGATTATTGATGACACCAGAAACTATGAAGACGCTTCAGTTGAATTGACTGATTACGTGCGGCAACGCGCGGAGAAGTTCGACGTCCAATCACAAATCCACTATCCGATATTCATCAAGGGACAATTTCGCGGATCACTGTGCATCTACCAAAACGACCGCGTACGTTTATGGACCGAAGACGAAGTTGCGCTGGTAGAAGCGCTGGCGGAACGAATCGCCATCGGCATCGCGCAAGCTGAGTTGTTCGAGATGGTCGCGCGTGGAAAGACGGAGTGGGAAACGACTTTCGACGCGATGTCTGACGGGATCTTCATCTTCGATCGCAGCGGCGAACTGAAACGCGTGAATCGCGCGGGCGCGGCAATGGAAGCTCAACACCCGAAATTACTGCTTGGCCGCAAGTGTTGCGACATCCTGCGGACCAGCGAAGAAGACGACACTTGTGTGGTTGAGAACGCGCTGGAAACTGGCCGCAGCGTAACCATTGAAATCACTCCGAGAGGTCTCAATCGACCGCTGCTCGTTTCGATTGAGCCAGTGCTCGACGAAAATAACCATGCAATGGCCGTCGTTTGCACGGCGCGCGATCTTTCGGACCTGCGCAAGGTTCAGGCAGTCGCGCGCGAGCATCAGTCATTGCTGACGAACATTCTCGAGAGTGCGCGCGAGTCGATTTATGCCGTCGATACTGATGGGAATTTCAAGTGGTGCAACACCGCCACCCTGAAAGGCCTCGGTTATCAACGCAACAACGTTATCGGGCGACCGTTGCTCAGCATGGTCTACGAACCCGATCGTGAGTTAGTACGAGAGAAGCTGGCGGCCGCAGCGACAGGCTCGCCGCAAACCTACGAGATGCGTTACTTCTCTCATGAAGGGAAACTGCGATACGCGCGCGTGGACAACTCACCGCTGGTCGTCGAAGGACGAACGACCGGTGTGCTGGGAATCGCGCGCGATATTACGGAGCAGAAAGAAGAGCGTGAACGCGCCGCACGTGCCGACAAGCTGCGCGCGCTGGGCCAACTCGCATCCGGCGTCGCGCACGACTTCAACAACTCACTGGCGGCCATCCTTGGTCGTGCACAGTTGCTGCGTCGTCAGGTCGGCGACGCGGCGCTGGTGCGTAACCTCGATATTATTCAGACCGCAGCCGAAGACGCGGCGGCGACCGTCCGTCGAATTCAAACGTTCGCGCGCAAGTCGGCCGTGAAGGAATTCGAACTGGTTGATGTTGCCGGCCTTCTTAACGACGCGATCGAGATAACCAGAACTCGTTGGCAAAATGAGGCGCGGATTCGCGGGCTTGAATACGAGGTCAAGCTCGATACCGAAAGAGGACATTTCACGTACGGCAGTGCGTCAGAGCTGCGTGAAGTCTTTGTCAACATGATCGTTAACGCGGTCGATGCGATGCCGCGTGGTGGCAAGCTCCTGATTACCTGTCGTCGCATCGATAATCGACTGCAACTGCTCTTCAGCGACAATGGCGTGGGAATGCCTGACGACGTCCAGCAAAAAATCTTCGAGCCGTTCTTCTCGACGAAAGGCGCACAGGGCACCGGTCTGGGACTGTCAGTCAGTTACAGCATCATTGAACGCCACTCGGGCTCGATCAGTGTCGTTTCTGAACCTGGCAAAGGCGCCTGCTTCACCATCGACCTGCCCGCGGTGGGAGCCGATAGTTCGTCCGCGAGTTTATCGGCAGAACTCAGCAACGCACCAAGCCTGCGGATCCTTGTGGTTGATGATGAAGATTCGGTGAGAGAGACACTCGCCGAGATGCTCGTAGCATTCAATCACCGGGTAGAGTTGGCGGCGAGCGGCCAGGAAGCAGTCGAAAAGATGCGCGAGACGGACTTCGATTTTGTGTTTACCGATTTGGCCATGCCCGAGATGGATGGATGGGAAACAGCGCGGCTGATCAGGCAGGGCTCGCCCAATGTGAAGATCGTACTCGTAACCGGTTATGGACCAACCACGGCGCCTCCCACGGGCGAAGAAGAGCTTGTCGACGCCATCATCGGCAAGCCCTTCGATTTCGTGCAAGTCGGAACAACACTCACAACGTTGACGAAGACGCGGGAGCTTCAGGACGTCAACGCTTAGTTGAAGTTCATAATCCCGGCGCTGCCAGTGAACCCGACACCAAACCCTACCACCATCGTCGGTCCCAACCATTTGTTTTTAGCAGCCAACATAAAGCCGGTGGACGCGCTCGAGAGATTGCCGTAGCGCTCCAGTACCTGGTATGAGCCGTGCACCTTCGCCGATCGGGGTTGAAGATCGAGTTGCGTACAAACGCCGTCGAGGATCTTCTTGCTGCCGGTGTGAATGAGACAATCGTCAACCTGGGTTAGATCCGTCACCGGTGACTGAGGATGCTGTAGCACGCTCCTGACGGTAGTCACTGCGTAATGTGCGCCACGCATCGGCACGCTCGGCTGCATGAAGTATTGCGGCCTTCCTTCCAGCGATGGATTGACCATCGTGAGCAGGTTCTTATCGTTTGGATTGTCGTTGGTCAGGTGTGAGATTGGTCCAAACGCGGGCTTTCCTTCTTCCTTGCCTACGAGCAGCGCGACAGCGCCGTCTCCGAAGAGCATCGACTGGATCACGAACGTCGTGTCCAGCCGTTGTTGTTCAAATTGATCGGGACAGATGCGCTGATCCTTTCTCAATCTGATGAGTTCGCGGTAGCCGGAATACTCTTCGCGCATCAATGGTGTGACGTAGGGTGTGTGCGCTTCTGACATCACCACGATTGCAAGCTGCCTGGGATTCGCCGCGAGGTACCACTGCGCAACTTCAATCGACTTGAGTAACACCGCGCAGCCCTGGGCCTGCATGCTGACTGTTCGTAAGGATCGTGAGAGCAGGCCATGCGTGCGGCCCATGATCTCGGACGCCAGACATGGCAGCATCTGGTCCGGCGTATTTGTTGCTGCGATTAGCAGACCGATACGATTCGGGTCACCTCCCCATTCGTGAATGCAGCGCATGGTGGCAGCGACGGCGAGTTCGGTAGTGGAACTGGTCGGTAGCCCCGGTTTGCCGCAAAGAAAGTCTGGATAGTTTTCAAGAGTTGAATATCGCTGTTCTACGCCGAGTCTGCTGATAGTGTTGATTAGTTCTGGTGAGAATTTATGCATCAGATTGCCGACCAGATCGGTAGTCTTGAAGACATTCTGAGGCACGGAGGTAGCTGCCGATAACAGATTGATCATTGACGTTTTTTCTCCAAGTAAGGGGGGTTTTGCCGCGCCGGACTCGACTCCCATACGGGTCCGGCATCGAATACCCATTACAACCCCTGTGCCGCAATCCTGCTGCACTGGGATTCCGCTCGATGTCTTTTAGTTTGTGAGACTTAGGAGGATTTGAAGTTCACCGACAAAGCCTGCAACGACAACCGCCCATGCATACCCGCTAATCAGGTCTCAAAAAGGGACAAAATTCCTACGTATTTTCACTGATTCCCCCCAAACCCTTGTGACACATAGATATCCACTGCTTAAAAGGTTACCAACCCAGCGGCTTGCACAATAAGTCGAGTTTCTTTTTTGTGCAAAGCCCAACCCAGCAACCCACCCCAAAACCTAACGACCTTAATAGATCGGAAGAGGCCACGGGCTTGCCCCGTGGAGTGTCACGCTTGCAGCTATTCAACAGAAAATAAAAATTGCCTGGATGCCACGGCCTTGTGCCGTGGAGGCTCACGTTCTCAGCTATCGTAGCTCCAAACGTGAAGCTCCACGGGACAAGCCCGTGGCATCTGGTTTTTTTTTAGTTGATCTCTATTAGCGGCGATCGTGAAACTCCACGGGGCAAGCCCGTGGCATCTCTTATTTCCAGTTGGTTTCTGTTAGCGGCGATCGTGAAGCTCCACGGGGCAAGCCCGTGGCATCTGGGATTTTTATAGTTGAGCTGTTGAGCTTTATTAGCTGCGATCGTGAAACTCCACGGGGCAAGCCCGTGGCATCTGGTATTTCCAGTTGTTTTCTGTTAGCTGCGATCGTGAAGCTCCACGGGACAAGCCCGTGGCATCTGGTATTTTTATAGTTGAGATCTATTAGCGGCGATCGTGAAACTGCTATGTGAATGTCAAGAGACATCACGCAATGTAAGTTAACGGGTTTTGTTTTATCTGCGTTTGCTCTATCTACTGTTCTTTAACCTGAGAGACTGACTGCTATACGTGGCACGAACCAGGTCCGTCACACTAGCGCGGATGCGGCCCGCTAGGGCGATACCACCAGCCCTGGGGATCTCTTTCTCCAGAATCGAAGCCTAACCCGTTAAGGGTGCTGATTCTGTTTCACGTCGAGGCGTTCCCCGAGGCCGGCGGTCTCCTCTGTGGTCAAAGGAGCTACGGAACTATCTGCGCGAATTACAAATGGACGTTGTTCTTTTAAGACGGCATACATGCGCGTCGTTAATTTGCGGGCTACCGCCACGATCGCTTTGCGGGCAGCCACCTTCTGTGGCTGCCGCTCATAAACGCGCCGGTAGAAGGCCCGCAGTTCCGGATCTTTGCGAATGGCTATCCAAGCACACTGAATCAGTTTGCTGCGTAAACGTTTGTCGCCGATGCGTGTAATCTCACCGCGGTTTTCTTTATCGCCGGTCGAGTGTTCGCTTGAAACCAGGCCCAGGAAGCCAGCAATCTGGCGCCCATCTGTGATCTGCCGCCAGTCACCTAAACGTGCCAGGGCGTGCGTAGCCGTAATGGTCCCTACTCCTGGCAAGCTGGCGAGGAAGCGCACGCACTGTCGTAGCTCGGGATCGTTTTGACAGAAGCGGCGCATCTGTTTTTGTACTTTGGCCGCTGCTAGATAATGGAATTGCAGGTTGTCCAGCAACTGGTCCAACTTAAAACGAACCGTCGCATTGCATGGCAGCCGCTCTAGCTCCTGCAAAGCGCGCACCGTCCATTTACCATCAACGCCAGGAAAGGGGATGCTTTCATACAACAGCAGTGATTTAATGCGCTGCTTAGTGGCTTTCAATTGCGCCACCTGCGTATCGCGCAGTTGCACAAGGTGCCGCACCTCGCGATAACTCTGTGCCGGCACATGAATACCCTGCAGTTGGCCACCGCGCAGCCCTTCCGACAGCTGCTTGCTATCCAGGCGATTGGTTTTGACTTTTTTTCGCGGTGCTCGCGGTACCATAGACGGTGACACTACTAAGCAACACTGGTGGGCTGCCCGCAGTTCGTCATGTAAACCAAAACCAGTGGGTCCGGCTTCATAAACAAAGGCGATCCGCCGTCCCGGAAAATGCTTTGCGGTGTAGTTCAGCAAGGGCCCTGCACGGTAGGGCAGCTTCAACGATTTTTGCATGGTTCCATGATCTGTGAAAGTTATGGCCATACTCCGTTGATCAACATCAAGACCGGCGAAGATGTCGTAGTCACGTGGTACGAAAGTGGATGCAGCGGCTGCTGTTGTCATGGTCGTTTCTCCTCCCAACCGCTAGCTTACTACGACCTGACATTCATCATACTTGTCTCCACGGGGCAAGCCCGTGGCATCAGCGGAGGGGGAAGCGGCCGATGGTGTCTTCGGCGATGCTGCCGAAGTAGAGGGTGTTGTTGTGTTCGATGACGTTGGCGATTTCGGCGTAGCAGTCGGGGGAACCGTTTTGGAGGTTTTCGATGATGCGGGCGTTTTGATCGAGGGCGATAACGAAGGAGTAATGTTGCGGGGCGGGTTGGAGGAATTTGGGGAGACGCATCACTACTTTGCGCAGGAACGGATAGGGCAGCATGCGATCGAAAAGTGCCTGGCGGGGAGTCACGAGCGCCAGCCAGAACTTGTCGCGTCCGTTTGAAGAGATGCCGTCCGGAAAACCCGGCAAATTATCGATGAAAATGTCGTTCTGTCCCATCTTAGGTTCTTTTAACCACACACGGCGAATCCGATACTTCCCGGTTTCAGCAACCAGCACAAACGACTGATCCGGACTAACAGCGACGCCGTTTGCGAAGTAAAGATCTGCCAACAGCGTGCGTGGCCTTTGCTCGTCCGGACTCAGCGCCAACAGCCGGCCGTTGGGCTGATGCTCGAGCAATTCCGCCGTAAACTGCGACATCGGAAATTTCCGGGACGCTTCGGTGAAGTAAATCGTGCCATCCGCGCCCACATCAAGGTCGTTAAGGCAACCGAACCTCGCGCCGTCGGCCTCCACGGCCAGAACCTTAATGTCGCCCGTCTTGTTTACTGATAACAATCCCTTGATAGCGTCAGCAACGATCAGATTTCCCGAATGATCGAAGATCAATCCGAGTGGTCGTCCACCGGTATTCGCGAACACACGTGGCTGCGTGCCGTCAGGCTGGAGCACCATGATCCGGCCATCTTCGAACCCGGCATAAATCTTCCCGTCAGCATCGAGGGCGACATCCTCAGGCTTGTGTCCGTCTCCAAGTGAGAGTTTCTGGACCGGAGCAAGACGCGTGTTCTGTTGATACTGTCCCGTCAAGGTTGGAGCGACTGGCGGAGTCCACGCTCCCGGGTTGATTGGCACGGGCGCGAGGAGAAGATAAGCGACCGCTATCGCGACGATGAGGATTACACCAAGTCCGAAACGTTTTTTGAGAGACATGACAAGGGTGAGTTGATTAGCGCTCGCCGCGAGTTTCCTGTACCCACGTTTCCAAGGCCACCGCGAGCCTTCGTATTCCCACCTGGTCCATCGGCTCAATCAGACGCAACGCTTCATCGAGAATGCGTCGCTGGTGCTCGGGAAAATTCGGCAGTCCACTCACGCTGCCCAGCTCGCCATCGTAAAGCGCAACTCGTGGCGGGCGCACCGACTCGACCACGTCTTTCATCACAGCGAGCGTCATGGTCGGTATGCCGGCTAGTTCGAGTGCACGTGCCACCAGACCAATCGATTGATGGCATAAAGTTGACGCCGGTACCAGCAACGCCGCCTGCACTTCGTAACGCTTAACTCGCTGGACCAATTTCGGGATCAACTCTTCGACAAGCATCGCAGCCTCGGGAATGAACCCCGAAAAACTCCAGAACACCGGATTCAACTGGCCGATGATTCCATTCTGTTCAAACTCCAGCAGCCGTTCCACCGGCACTTGCGCGTTCGCGTCTTTTTCCACCGCGGCGGGATCGTAACCACGCGCCGCGAAGCGCAGGTCTGATGCTTCTACTTCGATCGGAATCTCTCGGAAAGTCAGATCACCGGTAGCGGAATTGGTGTCGAAAGGAGTAGTGCCATCGATGTAAGCGCCGGCTGACGAAACCAGTGCGAGATTCAGCATCGGCAGTGCGCGGCGTGCGGGAGTAAATGGCGCGCGCCGGTTCTTCACAAACGGATAATCTGAAAGGTTGTCACTCGGCCGCCAGGTGGAAAATCGCCTGCGCCACTCGTCGATGTCTTCAATAATATTCACCAGCATTTCCTATCTAAACAAAATTCAATTGCGCAAACTTCGGGACATCAGCACCAATGCCACCAGAGCCGCAATCATAGCAAGCCCGAGCACGTTAACCGAATAACCGTGCAAACTGCTGAACTCGATTCGCCGCGGGTCGCTGAGCGCTATCTGATCGATAGGCAACTCCATGGCGGCACGCAGCGCCCGCATGCGCGCGGCAATCAGCCAATGTCCTACGCCGGTCGCCAGCGCAATCACGCCCAGGCAAACGCACTCCACAATAAAACTGACGCGTCCAGAAGAACTGCGTCTGAGTAACGCCGTTAGCAGCAACAATAGCGCGATCAGGAAGCCGGCGATGTTGATGACCGAAAGCGAGCGCGTCACGATTGACCCCGCGATCTCGTTCGCATTCGGCAGGCCAAACGATCTCAACACACCGAAAGCAGCCGGCGCGACCACCGCGCCAAAGAACAACGCAGCGCCAAACCAACAGGCAAGCAGAATCAGTCGTGAAAAGTTCAGAATAGCTCAGTCCTTTCAATTAAGATCAGTCACAAAGAAGCACAAAAAGTTTCTCGTCATATAGCTGGTACTGCTTGTGCTTTTTTGTGGCTAATCAAACTCATCCACCGTCGCCAGCAGTCTGATCTTGGGCGGAACGACCTGAGGCGGCGTCAACTCTCGCGGATCCGCGACACTTAATAACCACGACAACGCCGAGTCGAGTTGAGCTTGATACTCGTCCAGATCCAGCGACATGAAAACACGCACACCCAAACGCGCAAACTTCTCTTTCGCTCGCAGGTACATCTGTCGCGCCGCACCGGGCCGGCCAATGTCGAGATGATGAAACGCGACAGCGGATTGGATCATAGCCTGAAGAAACAGTTTCTCGCTTGGTCCAACTTCACCCATCCAGCGCTCTTCCCACGCGTCGTGCGCCGCGTGAAATTCACCGGCATTGTAAAGATCGATCCCGGCGATGTACTCGACCGGATACGCGGCGACGTGTGCATCAAGATAAGCCGTCTCGGTCATCGCGTTTTAGGAGCGTTGAATCGAGCGGCGATCACTTTGGCGACGGTTGCGCCCGCTCCGGTGGCGCTGCTGATTGTCGGCGCCAGCGGATTCGAAACGTCGCCGGCAGCGAAGACCATCGGGACGCTGGTCTCCTGTTCACTGCTCACTTTTATGAAAGCCTTTTCGTCCGTCTCGAGCTGTTCACGAAACAAATCCGTGTTCGGCTCGACGCCGATGCGAATGAGAACGCCGCGCACGGCAAGCTGGAACGGCTTCAGTCCTTGTTTGCGCTGAATCTCCACCGCTTCCACTTCTTCGTTGCCAATAATACGCGTCAGCACTGATTCCGTGAAAACCGTGATGCAGTGGTTTGACTGCAAACGCTCCGTGAACTCGCGCCGGGCCCGCAGTTTCTTGCCACGATGGACCAACGTGACAGTCGCACAAACCTCAGCCAACAGCAGCGCATTTTCGACAGCCGCATCGCCGCCGCCAACGATGCAAACATCCTTGCCCGCGAAAAGCTCTCGATCCCGCGCGCCGGATTCGATTATGCCCTTTCCCACAAACTCTTTCTCGCCGGGCACTCCCAACTCTCTCGGTCTCACGCCGGTGGCGATCACGATCGCGATCGACTGAAGACTCTCGCCACTCGCTAACGAAATCCGCTTAGCTCTTAGATCGACCGAAGTGATGACAGCCTGCGTCCAGATATCAAACTCCGCAGCGTTCACGTCTTGAGTGAATAGCCTGAGTAGGTGTTCGCCGCGGCGGGCTTTGACCCCTAAATAGTTCTCGATCGGGTTGTAAATGCGATGAAGTTGCCCGCCGAGCTTTTCAGACTGTTCGAGCAGGAGGGTGTCGACGCCCAGCTCATCGCACCAGAACGCCGTCGATAGTCCGGCTGGTCCACCACCGATGATGATTACGTCGTGCATCGTTACGCCGAAACGGCCAGCGAACCCGCAGTCGTCAAAACTTCCGCCACTTCGTGCGGCTCCAGTCGCGATGTGGTGAGCGTCCCGGCGCTATCGAGAAACTTAACGGCCGAGGTCATCTCACGATTATCGGTTTTCCAGCGTCCCTCGTGATTGCTCTCTTTGCTGTTGAGCAACTGCAAAACAGCCGTCAGATCGCGTCGCGGCACGTGCGGGCGCACAACGGTTTCGGCCCAGGAGTAGTAAGGATAATCGAGCCGGTAAAACCAGCCGGCGCTGGTAGGAATCGCAATCAGAAAGAGCTCGCCTTTAGCGAATTTCGAGATGGCTGTGTAAGGCGCCGCGTGCCTCGTTGGTTTAAATCCGGCGCCATCAAAGAGCTTCGGAGCGAGAGTTATGAGCGAAACCTTCGCTTCGGAAAACTCCGTCACCTTCGACTCACCACGTGCAAAACTCTCAATCGCAGCGGCCACACTCTCCCAACCTTCGCGCCAGAGCGGTTCGTAGTCGTTGATGTTCGTGAGCAAACGCTCCACTTCGGGCAGCACCAGATCATACGCGCGCGCATCGTCGTCGACGTTCTCGCCCGCGAGCAGTCGCGCGAGAGGCGATCCGGTGTCGTTGTTTGGACTCGCCTGATCCGAGCCCTGGATCACGATGCTGACGCGCACGCCATCGTCGCTTGAATGTTCGGAAAAGTCGCCTGCTTCGGCGGCGGCGATCAGCAGATCGCGATACGCCAGCGCGCGTTCGCCTGTCAGCACGGTCCAAACGGACAGAGCGCCGTCGGTGTCGAAGTGATTATTCGTAACTAGCTCGATTCCGTTTGTTAACGCCGCGCGATTTGGCGACGCAACGAGATTGAGCGCGATTTCCGTAGAAGTGTCGGCCTTCACTTCTGCGGGCGTCCTGTTTCCTTCCCAATGGGAAAAATGAATACTATTGTCGACTGTTCCATCAACCGACAATTTGGGAACGTTATCGAGGGCTTCGGTGTAGAACTCGAATCTCATGGATTTGACCTTTCGTTGCGTGTAGTGTAACCACGAAGGCACTAAGACACAAAAAACTGGGGAATGATATGGAAGAGATAACCGCAACTGAACTCAAACAACGTCTCGACAACGGAGACGATATTCAGATCATCGACGTACGCGAGGACAACGAAGTCGCGCTTGGCCGTATACCGGATTCAGTTCACATCCGGCTGGCAGAGGTGCTGAACCGCATGGATGAGATCGATCCGAACCGCGAGGCGGTCATTCACTGCAAAATGGGCGGGCGCAGTGCACGCGCGATCGACGCACTGCAACGCTCGGGATTCAAGGGCAAACTCGTAAACTTGAAAGGCGGAATTATCGGCTGGTCGAACGAGGTAGATTCGAGTGTGAAGTACTGATCGGATAAATGAAGCCACAGATAAACACGGATTTCATACACAGATAAAACAAAATCCGTGATGAAATCCGTGTTTATCTGTGGCTTCATTTCGTAATCCCCTCGAGCTCGATGAAACGACTGAGCCTGGTAATCACCATCCCTTCTTCACACTCCAGGCGGCACGACAGCGCGGGCCGGTCGCTTTGCTCGTTCTGCCCTTTCAGGTGATACCAGATCTGGCAATTGGTGCAGTCACCATTCCAGCAAAAGTCGCCGTACGAGATCGTGTTGATCGACAGGTATTGAAAACAGCGCAGCAACCGATTCTTCTCCGGCACGCTGACTCGTTTGCCAATTATTTCGAGGCTGATAAGCTTCTCGTAAGGGTCGAGCAGATCGGCGCTTTGTTCACTCATAGGCAGCGGCAGTATAATCGCTCCCTACCTAAATTTGTACATTTACGACGTAAATCAATTGCGGGGGTAAACGAATTGTCCTTAGTAATCTACATCAAGCCGGGATGTCCTTATTGCCAGCAGGCGCGCGAGTTTTACACGTCCAAAGGAATGCCGTTTATCGAGTACGACGCCCAGAACGATCGCGCGCGACGCGCGGAGATGTTCGCGCTTTCCGGCGGCGATCCAACGGTACCGTGCATCGTGCAGGACGGGAAGTACGTGGGTTCTGGCTGGGGAAATCCCCCTCGCGGTTGAACGGTTCACGATTAGCCGGCCGTGCGCCGGCTGTTTAGCAAACAATCTCCCCAGTTGAAATCATGTGCTTTATCAGGAAGGTGATTCATGAAAAATTACTCCCGTTTACCTTTTCTGCTGTTGCTCTTTGCTCTATACATTCTCCCTATCAATAACAAAGTCATAGCTCAATCAAACGGAGGAGCCGGCGCGCCTCAACCACCCATGGCAGAAAAGAAGACCAAGACCACGAACATTCACGGCACGACCCTCGTCGACGACTATTTCTGGCTGCGCGAGAAAACAAATCCCGCGGTGATGGCGCACCTGAAAGCGGAAGACGATTACACCGAGTCCGTGATGAAACACACCGCCCCGCTGCAGGAAAAGCTTTATAACGAAATGCTCAGTCATATTAAACAGACTGACACCAACGTGCCTTTTCGCTCGGGCAATTACTTCTACTACACACGCACCGAGGAAGGTAAGCAGTATCAGATTTACTGCCGCAGGAAAGGCAGCCTGGAGGCCCCGGAAGAGATCCTTCTCGATGAGAATGAACTCGCCAAAGGTCAGAAGTTCATGAGCATCGGCGCCTTTGTTCCCAGTGATGATGGAAACCTGCTGATTTACAGCACTGACAACACGGGCTACCGTCAATACCTGCTCCAGGTCAAAGACCTGCGAACCGGCCAGCTTCTTCCCGAACGCATTGAACGCGTCACCAGTGTCGTCTGGGCCACTGACAATAAAACGTTTTTCTACGTCACTGAAGATCCGGTCACTAAGCGAAGCGACAAGTTTTTCCGTCACGTTCTCGGCACCGACAAAAACGATCTGATTTTCGAAGAGAAGGACGAGTTGTTTGACCTCGGCACCGGCCGCTCACGCGACAAGGAAATCATCTTTCTCCAGTCGTTCGCCAAGACTTCAACCGAGGCTCGCTACCTACGAGCAAACGAGCCGAACGGGACGCTGAAGGTGATCCTGCCGCGACAGCCCGAACATGAGTACGACGTCGATCATCGCAACAACACCTTCTACATTCGCACAAACCGCGGCGCGAAGAATTTCCGTATCGTCACCGCGCCGGTTAACGATCCATCTGAGAAAAACTGGAAAGAGTTTGTCGCACACAGACCGGCAGTGAAGCTCGACGATATCAGTCTGTTTGCTAATCACGCCGTGCTGTCTGAATGGGAAAATGGTCTGCAACAGCTCGAAGTCATCGACCTCAAGACTGATAAACGACATCGCATCAAGTTTCCGGAACCGGTTTATTCAGCAGGACTGTACACCAACCGCGAATTCGATACGCCCGTGGTCAGGTACAGCTACAACTCGCTCGTCACTCCGTTTTCGATCTTTGATTACGACATGAACACGGGCAAGGCGACGTTGTTGAAGCAGCAGGAAGTGCCCGGCGGATTCGATCGGAACAACTACAAGTCAGAGCGAGTGTTTGCGACCGCCTCTGACGGAACGAAGGTTCCGGTGTCGCTGGTTTATCGAAAGGGAGTTAAGCTCGACGGCAGCGCGCCGCTGCTGCTCTATGGTTACGGATCGTATGGCTACTCCTTCCCGCCGACTTTCAATTCAAATCGGTTGAGCTTTCTCGATCGTGGCGTAATCTTTGCTATCGCACACATTCGTGGTGGTAGTGAGATGGGCGAAGAATGGCGCCAGGCCGGCAGGATGATGAACAAGATGAACA
>DASVGE010000135.1:0-19171 GCA_036379695.1 Pyrinomonadaceae bacterium
TTTTGCCTGGTGTTGGCGTGGGCCGCAGCGAAGGTTGGATTGGCGCCGATTGTCGGAGCGTTTGCAGCGGGGCTCATTCTTGACGACGTACATTACCAACCAACTGGTGGTCGAAAAGAGCGCGATCTTCACGATCTGTTGCAGCCAGTGAGCACGGTGCTGGTCCCGATATTTTTTGTCTTGATGGGACTGAAGGTTGACTTACGACTCTTTACGCGCGTTGACATTCTTGGATTGGCTGCGGCACTGACGGTGGTTGCGATCGTTGGCAAACAGATCTGCGCCCTCGGTGTGGTGGAGCGCGGCATTAATCGTCTTGCGGTCGGGTTGGGAATGATCCCGCGTGGTGAGGTTGGCCTGATATTCGCTGGCATTGGAGCGACGCTGATGTTGCCCTCAGCGACCGGTGTGAGCGTCGCGGTCATTAGCTCGGCGATTTTCGGAGCAGTTGTTATCATGGTGGTCATCACTACATTGATTACGCCGATCGCTTTGAAGTGGTCACTGGGGCGAACGAACAAACGGGAGGGATAGGACGAATGGCAACAAAGAAAGACCAGCACAAAGCCGGTATTCCATCAAAACCGCGTGGACAGCAAACAGGGTTCGCAGGCAATCCGGATCAGAATCGAGAAGAGATGGAAAATACGCCTGCGCTGCGAGGACGGCGCAAGCGCGCGAACAAGATGTTTGAGGACGCTTCAGAGCAACACGTGGCTGCTAATTCATCAACTCCGAGCACGAATGCCCCCTCGACAGTCGTGAACCTGGGCATGAAAAAACACAGGAAAAACCAAGCCTGAGCCACGGATTTACACGGATTTTTTATCTGTGGTAATCCGTGTAATCCGTGGCTAAAACAACTACTCGACGATCCAGGTGTCGCCGCTATTGATCAGCTTATCCAAACTGCCTGGGCCTGACTTTGCGATCGCTGCCTCAATCTGATCGTCCATCATGTCTTCGTAAGTCGCGCGTTCGATGGCTCTGAAGATGCCCACCGGCTGCGGAAACTCCGGTTGCTCCATGCGCGCCAGCATGAACGCGACCGAAGGATCTTTTAGATTGATGTCGTGTACCAGCAGGTCGTTTTCAGTGATCCCGTTTTCACCGATAGTGACGACTTCCGGATGCGCGCCGTTCATGCGAATTCCTTTATCGCGGTTCTTGCCGAAGACCATCGGCTTGCCATGCTCGAGGTAGAGCACGCGATCGGAACGAACTGTACGCTCGGCAAAATAGTCGAACGCGTGATCGTTGAAGATGTTGCAGTTCTGATAGACCTCGATAAACGAGATGCCTTTGTGCTTCGCGGCTGCTTCGACCATCGCGCCCAGATGTTTGACGTCGATATCAATCGAACGCGCCACGAATGTCGACTCGCTCGCGATCGCCAGCGACAGCGGATTGATCGGGTAGTCGATTGTTCCGGACGGCGTTGACTTCGTCCGCTTACCGAATTCCGACGTGGGGCTGTACTGGCCCTTCGTCAGACCGTAGATCCGGTTGTTGAAGAGAATGTATTTGATATCGAGATTGCGGCGGATCGCGTGAATGAAGTGGTTGCCGCCAATCGACAGCGCGTCGCCATCGCCGGTGATCACCCAAACGCTCAGCTCCGGATTCGCACACTTGATGCCGGTTGCGATCGCGGGCGCGCGGCCGTGAATGCCATGGAACCCGTACGTGTTCATGTAGTACGGAAAGCGCGACGAGCAGCCGATACCTGACACGAACACGATCTTCTCGCGCGGTATGCCGAGATCCGGCATCACTTTTTGGACATTGTTAAGAATGGCGTAGTCGCCGCAACCCGGGCACCAACGCACTTCCTGATCGGAAACAAAGTCGGCTTTCTTGAGTTGTCCCGGCGGCGGCGCAACGCGTCCAGCCACCGAGGAGCCGGCCTCACTCTCCGCAGAAACCACTGGCGTCAGCGGTTTATTCCCATTTCCATTCCCACTATGTCCGTTACTCTGTGTACTCATTATTTCTCCTGACTTGATTTCTAACCGCTTTTTCGAGCTCCAGATACTTTTCTCGTACGTATGGATCGAGGTTGAGCGCAAAGTCTGCGTCGAGTTTTCGAATCTTTATTAGGACCGGGAAACGCGGGCACATACCCACGTCCAACCAGTTCATCGTGGAATTTCTGCAACCCTTCAGCCGTCATCACTAGATCTATGTCTTCAGTAAGCCGGGGATAACCATGAGCCAATAACGCCGCCGCACCTATCACTGCATAATCGATGTCATGCGCTTCAAGGTCATTTGAAAGTCGTGCTAGCGTTTTATTGAGTATTCCTTTACCCATAAAGTAACGACGAGCTTCCTCATACAAGTCAGCGATGGACGGTCTCCGCTCTAAATTTGTCGTTTGCGTAACCATTAGCTCTCGCGAACTGTTCCGGGTGTTGGGGCGAAGATCTTGTCCAGCGAAAGCCGGAAACCCGGAAACAGATCTTGCGCCTCCAGGTAATCAGAGCCTGAAAACGTCGTTGTGTCTGAAGGCGATCTGTAGACGGTTACCGTGCTGTGTCTTGGATCGACGATCCAAAGTTGTTTCACACCAAAACTAAACCACCGGGATATCTTTTGCTTTACTTTGCCTGGCCGGTCGCTGGGACTCAAGACTTCGACGGCTAGGTCGGGAGGGCCTGGCCAGTAACCTTCCGTATCCATTCCTTTGGCGAAACGCTCGTTTGTAAGAAATGCCAAGTCTGGAGCCAGGACGGTGTCAGGATTCGATGTCAACCTGAATCCTATCTCCGTGAATCCCTGGCCCAATCCGTGCTCCAAAATAAACTGTCCCAAATATACAGAAAGCTGGAAAGCAATCCGGGCGTGAGGCGATCCGGGTGGCGGCATCTTTTCAAGTTCTCCATTTATGAGTTCATAGCGATAGCCGTCGTCAGGAAGCTCCATCAGCTCCTCCGCGGTCATTAACGCTGTTGAGGTTGCACTCATCTTCTTACTCCTACTTACTTTTGCGTGTGAGGAACGCTCCAACATTACAAGTACTCTTCAACCTTTCTGACAATCTCGCGAATCTGGAACGGGCGGCCTTTGACTTTCGAGAACGCCACTGCGTCAACCAGATACTTCGCCCTGATCATCGTGCAGAGCTGGCCCAGGTTCATCTCGGGGACGATCACCGTCTCAAATCCCGCCAACACTTCACCGAGGTTTCGCGGGAACGGATTGAGGTGACGCAGGTGCGCTGATGAAACACTCTTCCCTTCGCGCTGCATCTTCTCGACAGCCGAAGTGATCGAACCGTAAGTCGAGCCCCAGCCAAGCACCAGCACCTTTCCAGTCGGCTCGCCCATCACTTCAACCGGCGGCACATCTGCTACCGCGCGATCGATTTTCTCCTGCCGCAACTTGACCATGAAATGGTGGTTCTCGGGATCGTAGTTAACGTTTCCCGTAATGTGCTGTTTCTCAATGCCGCCGACGCGATGTTCGAGACCCGGCGTTCCCGGCAGCGCATACGGGCGCGCAAGTGTTTCAGCGTCGCGCGCGTACGGCATGAACGTCGCCGGATCGCTGGCGAAGCTGACTTCGATCTTCGGCAGTTGGTCCAACTCCGGAATGGCCCAGGGTTCGGCGCCGTTAGCGAGATAACCGTCCGAGAGATAAAACACCGGCGACATGTATTTGAACGCGAGTCTTACTGCTTCAATCGCCATGTGGAAACAGTCAGCCGGAGTCGCCGGAGCAATAACGATCGCCGGACACTCGCCGTTTCGTCCCCAAACCGCCTGGAACAGATCCGCCTGCTCCGTTTTGGTCGGCAATCCGGTCGATGGTCCACCGCGCTGAACGTTTACGATCACGAGCGGCAACTCGGTCATCACTGCCAGACCAATCGCCTCCTGTTTGAGCGCCACGCCCGGTCCTGACGTTCCAGTCAATCCGATGTGACCGGCGAAGCTGGCGCCAATCGCAGCACAAACAGCCGCAATCTCATCTTCCGCCTGAAATGTCCGCACACCAAACGTCTTGTGACGAGACAACTCGTGCAGGATGTCAGACGCGGGCGTAATCGGATACGAGCCATAAAACAACGGCCGTCCCGAAATCTGCGACGCTGCGATGAACCCGATGGCAGTCGCTTCGTTACCGGTGATCTTTCGATACTTGCCGGGAGCGATCTGCGCTTTCTTCACCGTGTAGTGGGTGGTGAAAACTTCGGTGGTGTCGGCGAAGTTGTAACCAGTCTTCAGCGCGATCTCGTTCGCCTTTGCCAGCTCCGGACTCTTCGCAAACTTGGCGCGGATCCAGTTCAGCGTGTTCTCCATCGGGCGGTCGTAGAGCCAGTAAAGCACGCCGAGAGCAAAGAAGTTCTTGGAGCGATCGATCTCTTTGCGCGAGAGCTCAACGTTGCCCTTGAGCGCATTCATGTTGAGCGTCGTGATCGGCAGTTTGTGAACGCGATAGCCCACGAGCGAATTGTCTTCCAACGGGTTCGTGGCGTAGTTCGCGTACTTCAGGTTCTCAGCCGTAAAGCTGTCAGTGTTGACGATCAACGTGCCGCCTTCTTCCAGGTCAGGAAGATTGACTTTCAACGCCGCGGGGTTCATGGCTACCAGCACGTTCGGCTGGTCGCCCGGGGTCTTGATGTCCTGGCTCGAAAAGTTCAACTGGAAGCCGCTCACGCCCGGCAAACTGCCGGCTGGAGCGCGAATTTCGGCGGGAAAGTCAGGCAAGGTCGAGATATCGTTCCCGACCACGGCCGATGTGTTCGTAAACTGTGTGCCCGTCAACTGCATGCCGTCGCCCGAGTCGCCGGCGAAGCGAATTGTCACAGTCTCAACTTCTTCCAGATTCTTCTCAGCCTGAGTGACAGGAGGTTCGATAACAGTGCTCATTGATTGTGTTTAAGGCCTTTCGGAAAAATGATCGTCGCCGCGGATAGTATAGGACATCTGGGTCTTAGAAGTCCTATGGACTCATTTAATTTGTTGAAGCTCTTCCTGGTATGGAGACATGGCCGCGAGTTTAGCGATGATTTCCGGGAGCACCTGCAAAGTGGTGTCGATTTCGGCGGCGGTGTTGTAGCGGCCAAGGGAGAAGCGGATCGAGCCCTGTGCGGCGGTGTAAGGGACGTTCATGGCGCGCAGAGTTGGGGACGATTCGTGCGTGGTCGAATGGCAGGCCGAGCCGGTCGAGACGCAGATTCCGGCTTGATCGAGATGCATGAGGATGCTTTGCCCGTCCACGTATTCGAACGAGATGTTCGACGTGTTTGGCAGACGCTTTGTGCGATCCGCCACGCCATTCAGACGCGCGTTGGGAACACGTTTCAGCAGGTCATCTTCCAGGCGGTTGCGCAGTTCCTCGATCGGTCCGTGGTTATCGTCTTCGTGTGCCAGCCGGCACGCTGCGCCGAGGCCGACGATATTCGGAACGGCGGAGGTTCCGGCGCGGCGGCCTTGTTCCTGAGCGCCGCCGATGATTAAGGGCGACAAGGAAATTCCTTTGCGAACGTAAAGAGCGCCGATACCCTGCGGCGCGTGGAGTTTGTGACCCGAAAGCGCGAACAGATCGACCGCCGTGTTTTTCAAATCGATCGGGATCTTGCCCACCGCCTGCACGCCGTCGACGTGAAACACCGCTTCCGACTTCTCGCGCACGATGCGTCCGATCTCTTCCATCGGAAACAACACGCCGGTTTCGTTGTTGGCCAGCATGATTGAGACGAGTGCGGTCTCAGGTCGCAGAGCGGCGCGCAACTCATCGAGATCGAGTTCTCCGTTTGAATCGACGCCCAACCACGTAACTTCGTAACCCTCGTTTTCCAGTAACCGGCAGAGGTTCCGCACTGCCTCGTGTTCGACCTGCGTTGTGACAATGTGCTTCTTCTGTGGTTGCGAGGCGAGAACACCGCGAATCGCCCAGTTGTCGGATTCTGAACCGCACGACGTAAATACGATCTCGCTCGCGCCGGCTGCGCCAATCAGGTTCGCGACCTGTTCGCGCGACTGCTCCACTGCGCGCTTCATCTCGCGCCCGAGGGCGTGTGCTGATGATGGATTGCCGAAAAACTCGCTGAGGTAAGGCTGCATCGCGTCCAGCACTTCGGGCGCGACGCGCGTGGTGGCGTTGTTATCGAGATAGATCATGTGTGGCAAGTATCTCCTGAATCAGTTGATGACACGACCCGCAACCCGCACCGGCGTTGCAAGCCCTGGCTACTTCGGCAACGGTCGTTAATCCGTGCATTTGAACCTCGCGCTCGATCGTGCGCTCCGAAACGAAGAAGCAGGTGCAGATTAAGGCTTCGTCGCCCGCCCAATCCTCGCGCGCGGCATTACTATAATCGCGAATCGCGTCCAGCAACGCTTCGCAGGCGATTTCGACGCACTGTGCGTTGGCTGGTTCAACGCCAAACTGTTCGATCAAGGCTGCGGGTTCCTGTCCGACAACAGCAGCGTCGGCAGTGGAAAGGCCCGTTACATGTTCAGTCAAGACTGACGCAGCCGCAACCAGGACGTTACAACCAGCGGCCCTGAATCTCGCCTGAGACACCGCGTGCGCCTCATTCACCTGTATCGAGAACCGCACGTGCGCGCCACAACTCAACGACGCCGCCCGCCCGGTAAAACTCGGTTCAGCCGCATCGCCGGCATTGCGCGGGTTAAGGAAATGATCACAGAGTTGCACAGACAATTCCAATCAGCTACGCTTCTTTCATCAAATCCTGATTTTATCTCGACTAATATGACAGAACTCAACGAACAACTAGTCCTTGACAGTCTGCGCCAGATCAAAGACCCGGATCTACACAAAGACATCGTCACACTCGGTTTTATCAGAGATCTCAAAATCGACAACGGCAACGTCTCATTTCGGATCGTGCTGACCACGCCGGCATGCCCGGTGAAAGCCGAGATGGAAAGCGCCGCGAAAGAGATCGTGAGCGCACTGCCCGGCGTCCGTTCCGTAGCCGTGACTATGGATGCCGAGGTGCCCAAAGGCCGCGGCCTGGGCGAGAAACTGGTCATCGAAGGCGTCCGCAACATCGTCGCCGTCTCGTCAGGTAAGGGCGGCGTTGGTAAATCGACTGTAGCCGTTAACCTCGCCGTTTCGCTCGCCCTGGACGGCGCGCGCGTCGGACTGATGGACGCCGACGTCTACGGTCCAAACGTTCCGATCATGCTCGGCGCCAGCGAAGCACGTCCGGAAGTGGACGTCAATAAACTCATCCCGATCGAAGCCTTCGGCGTGAAGTTCATGTCGATGGCACTGTTGCAGCCGGGCGACAAGCCGATGATCGTGCGCGGTCCGATTCTGCACGGTCTCGTGAAACAGTTTCTATCAGACGTGAAGTGGGGCGAGCTCGATTACCTGATCGTCGATATGCCACCGGGAACCGGCGACGTGCAGTTGTCGCTGGCCCAACTCGTTCCGGTACAAGGCGCCGTCTTAGTGACAACTCCGCAGGACGTCGCCATTGCAGACGTCCGTCGTGCGTTACGGATGTTTGAGACAGTGGCCATACCCGTGCTCGGCATCGTCGAAAACATGAGCTACTTCATCGCGCCCGACACCGGCACGCGTTACAACATCTTCGGCGAAGGCGGCGGCGAACGACTCGCAAACGCCTATCACGTGCCTTTCCTCGGCGCGATTCCCCTCGGCATGGAAGTACGCGAAGGCGGCGACAAAGGCGTTCCCGTCGTCGTCAGCCACCCTGACTCGACTCAGGCGCAGGCTTTTCGTCGTGTTACCGAGGAAGTAGCGCGACAGGTGTCGATCGAGGCCATGAAACCTGAGCTTGTCGTTTTAGGTAAAGGGCAATAAGATAAGGAACGTCGTTATAACGACTAAACGAGAAGGAAGAGGATTTAGATACGATGTCAGCAACTACAGCGCCTACCGTGGCACTCAATGTCAGTGAATCGGCCGCAACCGAGATCAAAAAGTTTATGGCCGGCGAGGAAGGCCTGCCCGAAACCTCAGGACTCCGCGTGAGAGTTGTACCCGGAGGGTGCTCTGGTTTTCAGTACAGCTTGAACATTGAAGAACAGTCGCGCGAAGGCGATTTCATTATCGACGAAAAAGGCGTGCGCATGTTTGTGGATATGTTCAGCGCGCAGTATCTGAACGGTGTCGAGATCGATTACGTGACGGGAGTCATGGGTTCAGGCTTCACTTTCAAGAACCCGAACGCTACCGGCAGTTGCGGATGCGGTACTTCGTTCACTGCGTAAACACTGCCGAGTTTCAGATTTAAACAGGAGACGGGAGCGATCTCGTCTCCTGTTTCCGTTTAAATCGAGATAGAATCCCGCCAGTCAATGTAGAACAATTAGGAGCAAACCATTCATGCCAAAGATTCAAGCAGAAACTGCCAACGGTCTCGTCGAAACTGAAGCCCCTGAAGGAAAGAAACTCGTTCTCGTCCTCGAAGACGCCGGCATCGATATTCTTCACCGCTGCGGCGGCAATGCACGCTGTACCACCTGCCGGGTTGAAGTTCTTGAAGGCGATCCGCCACCGATGGGAGAGCTCGAGCGAAACCGTCTCGCAGTCGAATCAGAATTGGCACCCAACGTCCGTCTCTCTTGCCAGATTCACGTCAACAGCGATTTGAAAGTTCGCGTCATCAACCAGGCGAGCGTGCGCGGCATGGACGCGGGACCACGCCCGCTTGACGAGTGATTTGCGCCGCAGCTTGGTCTAGGTGTAATCTCCGGTTGTAATTCCAGGCTTTCAACACGGAGGACGTATGTTAATTGAGTCAACTGCTCATCTCCCCATCAGTCTGGCTATGCTTCAAGATGTTTTTAATGTGCCCGAGGGCCAGGAACTCTGGCGAATCCTGTTGCGCTGGTTGCACTTCGTTGCCGGAATCACCTGGATAGGCCTGCTCTACTTCTTCAATCTCGTAAACGTTCCGGTACAGAAGACGCTCGACGCCGACACCAAGAAGAAGGTCAATCCTGACCTCCTGGGCCGCGCGCTCTGGTACTTTCGTTGGGGCGCGGTGGTGACCGTTCTCGCCGGCTTGATGTACTACGCGATGGTCATCCTCAAAGCTGACGTAACCAACGCGAATACTCTGGGAAACGCCGGCGTAAACATCTGGTATGTGCTGGTGATGTGGATGCTGTATCCGATCGTTCTTTTTGCGATCGAGTTTCTGCTGATCAAGAAAGTTCCGGCGGTGATAAAAGATGGTCGCGTGTTTGCGATCGTGATGCTCGTGCTGGTGCTGATCTTCACGTACGGGCTCGTCAGTTTCTTCACGTCGGTGTTTACAGTTGGAGCCGACAACTACGCCAGCAACAAAGCATATTCAATCGGGATTGGTGGCGCTTACGGCATCCTGATGATGTTGAATGTTTGGGGCATCATCTGGCCCAACAACAAGCGCATTCTTGCCGCCACTGCGGGCACGGGTCCGGCGGCGGCGCCCGAGCTCGCACGCCAGGCTTTCATAGCTTCGCGAACCAACGCGTGGCTGTCGCTGCCGATGCTGCTCTTCATGGGCACCTCGCACGGCGATTGGGTCATCCTCGGAAAATAAAACGGCAATCCATCCACAGATTACGCAGATTATTTTCTGTGTAATCTGTGGATGGCTTTGCTTCTCCACACTAAATCACCAGCCTCAGAACGTATTTGCCACACTCCCGCGCCATATTCCCCTCCATAGGCACAATTGAATAGGAGGTAGATATGAGTTCAACGGGCTCTTATAAGGCACGCCAGTTCAATCTCGGCGGTCTCAAGGGGATTTCAGATCAAACCCTGGAAGTACACTTCAAACTCTACGAAGGCTACGTCAAAGAAACCAACAATCTGACTGAGAAGATTTCGGAATTCATCAAAGACGGAAACGTCGATCAGGAAGAGATGCCTGCTTACTCCGAGCTAACGCGGCGACTCGGGTTCGAATACAACGGCATGGTCCTGCACGAGTATTACTTCGACAATCTGCAGAGTGGTGGCGGCACCGGCGATCCGGCGCAGACGACGCAGTTTGTGAAAGCCGCGGAAGCGTCGTTTGGCAGTTACGATATTTGGAAAGCTGACTTTGTCGGTATTGGCAAGATGCGCGGTGTGGGTTGGGCCATCTGTTACCAGAATCCTGCCAACGGACGACTCTCAAACCACTGGATCACACTGCATGAAACAGGGAACGTCGCGGGCTTCGTGCCGATCCTGGTGATGGACGTTTGGGAGCACGCATTCCTGCTCGACTACAAACCCGCCGAGCGGCCGAAATACATTGAAGCGTTCTTCTCAAACATCGCCTGGAACACGGTTGACGAACGCCTGAAGAAACTCACGGGCGTCCAAAGCGCACGCGCATAGAGCACTCTGGGCGCTCACTTGGATGTAACAAGTCAGGAAGAGGGCTTGCCCCCGCTCTTGCAACGGCGGGGGCGAGCCCCTCTTCCTGACTTGTTCTAATTTAGATCTTCTATTTCTGGGGTAGCGGTGGCTTTGTCACGTTGCAGTCCACCGATAACGACCGCAGGAAGTTCAACAAATCCTCACGCTGCTCGGGAAGGGGTTTTTGCGGTTGGAGGTTCTTCTTGTCTAGATATTGGTTCGGCTTCCCACCCGCCAGCATAATGTCCACCGCCTCTTCGAGTGTCTTAGCGCTGCCGTCGTGAAAGTACGGCGCTGACTTGGCGATGTCTCTCAGGGTCGGCGTCTTGAAAGCGCCAGTGTCTTCAGGCTTCTTCGTAACGGTAAAGCGACCGACGTCCGGAGTTGGCTGGTCCATGCCGATACCGACGTTGTGATACTGCTGATCGGTAAATAAAACGCCGTCGTGGCAGTTATTACACTTAATCGCCTGGAAAATATTCCATCCGCGTTTCGCGCTCTCGCTTAGCGCTGACTCGTCACCGGCCCTGTAGCGGTCCCACGCCGTGTTGCCGCTGATGATTGTGCGCTCGTAGGCGGCGATCGCTTTCATCATGTTTTCAGGCGTCGCGTCGCTCTGAAACACTTTTTGAAACTGCGCTTTATATCCCTGAAGCGCGTTTATTTTGGCGACGATCTCACCAGTCTTGTCGCCGACGCCCATGTTGCCGCCGGTCCATGCAGCCATCGCCTGTCTCTCGAGCGAGGGACTGCGCCCGTCCCAGTAAAACTCTTTGTGATAACCGATGTTCCAGAGCGTTGGACTGCTCCGCGGCAGTTGCTTGTTTCCTGGTCCAATCGCTTTCGGCAAGCCGTCCGTCAATCCCTTCTCACAGACGTGACACGAGTAGCACGACTTCGAACCATCGATGCTGAGGCGCTCGTCGAAGAACAACTGGCGGCCCAGCGCGACTTTTTCCGGAGTCATGGGATTGTCCGGCGGAATCGGCATTGCTTCGTAACTTGTGAGACCTGGCGGAAGCGGCTGAATCTCAGGCGTAAAAGTTTCAGCGACCGGACTGGTGTTCCGTCCACAACCAACGAAGGCAACAGTGACAACAAGCAGGCAGAGAAAGATGGGGAAGAGTTGAAATGTTTTGTTGCTCATAAACGCGGATTCTAGAATCTGTTTCCGCGAATTGTCTAGAAGGTTTCTCATTCGTGCGGGTAAATGTGTATGCTGCAAGCCGCATGAACAGTCTCAAAAATCGGTTGCTGATAATCGTAGTCGTTGCGCTTGTTTCGTCAGCGTGCTCGGGCAACAACGAGAATTCACATACGACGGCGACGACGTTTGTTTCACCGCCGCCGCGACAGAATCTGCAAGCCGTGACGCAACCTTCTAAGCAAATCCCGGCGAAGCCCCCCATCTCGGAGGCTCCGAAGAAGCAGGTAGATCCCGATAAACCGCTCCTGATCTTCAACCTCGCGGACAAGACTGAATTTCGTGGTGATGCGCCGGTCACGATCGATTTCTCGCTCGCGAATGCAAAGCTGAAAGGCGATGGTGGCGAATATCGCGTCCGCTACATCGTCGACGACGAAGAGATGAAGTGGATCGATCGCTGGGAACAGATCGTGCTGACAGGCTGGACCGCCGGCAAGCACACAATTCGTCTCGAGCTGATCGGACCGGATGGTTGGCCCTATCGCAATGGCGACTACAACATCGAGACGCGCGAACTGACCGTCATCAAGTGAAGCACACGCAGGAACAATTATTTTCAGAGTTAGTGAGCGACGCGGCAGGCTGTACGCGCTGTCCGGCGATGTGCGGCCGCAGTGCGGTGTTGAGTGAACTAAACGGTTCGCCGGATGCACGCGTGATGTTTATCGGCGAGGCGCCGGGACGCAAGGGCGCCGATCGGACGCGCGTGCCGTTTTCCGGAGACCAGTCGGGTGTGAACTTCGATCGCTTTCTGAATTCGATCGGATTGACGCGGAACGAGATCTTCATCACCAGCGCCGCGCTCTGTAATCCACGTGCGGAGTCGGGCGCGAATCGCAAACCAACGCGAAAGGAACTGGAGAACTGTTCGGGTTTCCTGCGCCGGGCGATTGAAGTGGTCGACCCGCGCGTAATCGTGACGTTGGGGTCAGTTGCGCTCGAGGCGTTAAAGCGCATTCAATATCATGAGTTGAACTTGAAAGAGTCGGCGGCGCAAATTCATTCGTGGAATGATCGCGTGCTCGTGCCGATTTACCATCCGAGCCCGCAGGTGCTGGCGTCGCACCGGCGCGAGGCGGAGCAGTTGCGGGATTATCAGGTGGTTCAGAAGGCAATCCACAGATTACACAGATTGTGAAGAAAATGATGTCTGAGTACGAAGCAGTTCGTGAGGGTGGAGCGGGGTTGATCGATCTGTCGGAGCGTGGGCGGATTCGGGTGAGTGGCTCCGAAGCGGTAATGTTTCTCAATGGGCTTATTACGAACGACATGAAGACGCTGGTCGCACACCGCTGGATGCCTGCCGCATTTCCAACTGTGCAAGGACGTTTGATCGGGGCGGTGCGCGTCATTCGTGCCGCTGATCCCCGGTTTCTTATCGACACCGATGCTGCCTCACACGAAGGCGTGTTGAAAACCATCTCGAGGTTCACGATGGCGGGTGATTTCTACGTCACGGACGTCACCGCACAAACATCAATGTTCTCGGTCCAGGGAAAACAGGCAGCCGCAGTCAGCGAAAAAGTTCTAAGAGCAGGTCTCTATGATTTGCCGCGTAACTACGTTGTGGAGATTGTCTGGCAAAACTCCTACGTGACAATTCTCCGAGCCACAAACACCAGCGAAGATGGGTTTGATATCGTCGTCGACGCCGATAAAGCAGCCGAACTGCGCCAGGCGCTCGAGGAGGCGGGAGCACAACCAGTGAGTGAGGAGATACGCGAGATACTGAGAGTCGAAGCTGGCATTCCTCGTTTTGGTCGCGACATGGATGAAACCAATATCGTTACCGAAACAAACCTCGACGACGCGGTGAGCTTTACGAAGGGATGTTACGTCGGTCAGGAAATCATCGTGCGCATCAAGCACCGCGGGCACGTCGCGAAAAAATTGACCGGATTGCGATTTGAAACAGATCGCCAGATCGAACCAGGCGCGCTCCTAAAAGCAGGCGAGAAAGAAATCGGGCGCGTCACTTCAACCGCCGTTTCGCCGAGGTTGGGAAGCATCGGACTGGGTTACGTGAGGCATGAGTATCTAGACGCTGGACCGAAGGTTCTGGTCGACGATGAAATCAGTGCGACCGTAACTGAGCTGCCGTTCGTGCGCGGCAGTTGGTATCAAAACTGATGGCTGAAGATCTTGATTACAGACAAGCGCAGCTTGCCTATTCGATCATTGAACGCTTGATCGAACATACACGCGTTGTCAGCGACCTGGTCGCGGTGATGGCCCAGGTGCTCGACGAAGACACGACCAAGGCGCTCACGCAGACACCGACGTGGACGGCGTATCTCGATAGTCGTCGTGCGTTGGAACAGACTAAAGCGGATGTGGAGAGGTTTGCGGAGATATTGAAAGAATTAGCCGCGGATGAAGACGGATAAAGACGGATTTACCTGATCATCATGATGACCTGACGCTCGCGGCCGCCGTCGAACTCACACAGAAAAATTCCCTGCCAGCGACCCAATAACAACGCTCCATCGTGGAAAGGAATGGTTACGGAGGAGCCCGTCAAACTAGCTTTGATGTGGGCGTCGGAGTTTTCTTCGCCATGGCGGAAATCCATGCCGTGTTGGGGAATCAACGTGCGCAGAGCGTGCAGCATGTCGCGCGGCACGTCGGGGTCGGCGTTCTCGTTGATGGTGAGACCCGCGGTGGTATGTTGCACGTAAAGTACAACCACACCTTCCCGCTGTCCTGATTCTTTGAGTTTGTCTCTGACGAGATCGGTGAACTCAACCAGCTCTTCGCGGTTGCGCGAACGAACCTTTAGAACAAACATAACGCTAACGCTTCAACAACGCCCAGCCCGTTGGTAGCACCGCCGCCGCAAGCGCGATCTTAACCACGTCGCCAAGCAGGAACGGCGCCACTGCAATCTTGAAAGCCACAACCGGCGGCGTGTTCGTGAGAATGGTGAACCACGCCCAGCCACCGAGAAGAATCACGACTGACCCAATCGCCATCGCCGCCACCGCAGTTGGATAACGCTTGTCCCAACCATGTTCCGCAAACGCGCCGGTGATGAACGCTGCTGCCGGAAACGCAACCAGATAACCACCAGTCGGACCAAAGAAGCGCACGATCCCAGCGCCGCCACCGGCAAAAAACGGCAAGCCAAGCGCTCCCTCGACGAGGTAAGCAATCACCGCCGCAGCGCCCATGCGCGACCCCAGCAAAGCACCCGTCAGGAGCACCGCAAAACTCTGCCCCGTAATCGGCACCGGTCCGATCTGAATCGAAAACTGCGCGCACGCTGCGATGAACAAACTAAAAACAATCACCAGCCCCGCGGATCGCGTCCAGTCGAGCGGCGCGAGCGCCGCTCCCATTAAAGTGTCAGCTTTAGCGTAACTATTCATGTGCTTTCTTTGTGCCCTTTGTGGCTAGTCTCCTGCTGCGCTCTTCACCACCTCGGTTTCAGCCGGTCTCGTCTCGAGCGCCATCGTTCCAATGCGCATGCCGTGGAACGAACGCCACACGAAGAATACCGACACCAGGAAGAACACCGCTGCAAGTATGTGCGTCAACATCGCGTCGCCATTATTGCGCGCCGTCAAGCTAACCGCCAACTCCACCGCCAGCAATCCAAACAACGTCGTGAACTTGATCACCGGATTCATCGCTACCGACGAAGTGTCTTTGAACGGATCGCCAACCGTATCGCCGACCACCGTCGCATCGTGAAGCGGCGTCCCCTTCATCTTCAGATCGACTTCAACAACTTTCTTCGCGTTGTCCCAGGCGCCGCCGGCGTTCGCCATGAAGATTGCCTGGTACAAACCAAAGATCGCAATCGAGATCAAATACCCGATAAAGAAGAACGGTTCTACGAACGCAAATGCAAGTGTCGAGAAAAACACCGTCAGGAAGATATTGAACATGCCCTTCTGCGCGTACTGCGTGCAGATCTGAACTACTTTCTTACTGTCTTCCACTGACGCCTTCTCAACGCCTTCAAGCCGGATGTTGGCCTTGATGAACTCCACTGCGCGATAAGCGCCGGTGGTAACCGCCTGCGTCGAAGCGCCCGTGAACCAGTAGATGATCGCGCCGCCCGTGATCAGTCCGAGCACAAATGGAGCGTGCAGCAGCGACAAACCTTCTGTGTTGACTCTGAGTCCTTCCGTGAGCGCCATGATGATCGAAAAGATCATCGTGGTAGCGCCGACCACCGCCGTTCCGATCAAAACGGGTTTGGCAGTGGCTTTGAACGTGTTGCCGGCGCCGTCGTTCTCTTCCAGCAGGTGCTTGGCGCGCGTGAAGTTCACGTCAACGTTGTACTCTTTCTTCACCTCTTCTTCGACATTCGGAACCTGCTCGATCAGCGACAACTCGTAAACTGATTGCGCGTTGTCTGTCACCGGCCCGTATGAATCGACCGCGATCGTGACCGGGCCCATACCCAGGAACCCGAACGCCACCAGTCCGAACCCAAATACCGGCGCCGCCACCGGATCGACCATCAACGCGCCCAAACCAAGCCCCGCGCCCGCGCCCAGATTGGTGAACAGGTAAGCAATCGCCATCAGGCCGACGATGCTGATGCCGAGCCAGTAACCGGAGAAGTTGCCGGCGACCAATCCGGACAGAATGTTTAGTGATGCACCACCTTCACGCGACGACGTCACCACTTCGCTGACGTGACGCGATTCGGTGGAAGTAAACACCTTCACCAGCTCCGGAATGAGCGCGCCCGCAATCGTGCCGCACGAGATGATGATCCCGAGTTTCCACCAGAGCGTGCCGTTTCCGGCGAGCGTCGGAATGGTCAGGTACGAAACCACAAACGTGATCACGACGGAAACAATCGACGTGATCCACACGAGCGACGTGAGCGGCGCCTCGAAGTTCATCGATTCGGCGTTCTTATACCGCGCCTTCGCAATCGCGTCGTTGATGAAGTATGAAAGCGCGCTGGCCACGATCATCATGATGCGCATGACGAAGATCCAGACCAGCAACTGCACCTGCACCGTCGGGTTGGAAACGCCGAGCAGGATAAACGTGATCAGCGCCACGCCCGTGACGCCGTAAGTCTCAAAACCGTCGGCGCTCGGACCAACCGAGTCGCCCGCGTTGTCGCCGGTGCAGTCGGCAATAACACCGGGATTGCGCGCGTCGTCTTCCTTGATCTTGAAGACGATCTTCATCAGGTCGGAACCGATGTCGGCGATCTTCGTGAAGATACCTCCTGCGATACGCAGCGCGGCCGCGCCCAGCGATTCACCGATCGCAAAACCGATGAAACACGGCCCGGCGTAACTGCCCGGAATGAACAACAGGATGCAGAGCATGATCAGCAGTTCGACGCTGATCAGCATCATGCCAATGCTCATGCCGGCTTTTAACGGAATTGCGTAAAGCGGAAATGGCTTGCCCTGGAGACTCGCGAACGCCGTGCGCGAATTTGCAAACGTGTTGACACGAATGCCGAACCACGCCACGCCGTAACTGCCCGCGATACCAATCAAACTGAACAACAGAATGATGGCGACGCGGAACGGCTCCATCCCCGACAGCACGCCGAAATAGAGCACGATCACGACGGCGATGAAAGCTTCGAGAACCAGGATGAATTTGCCTTGCGTGGTCAGGTATGTCTTGCAGGTGGCGTAGATCAGTTCGGAGATCTCGCGCATGGCCCGGTGAACGGGCATTTTCTGCAAGTTCATGTAGATGGCCAGGCCGAAGCCGAGGCCAAGCACGCAGATAACGATGCCAAACAGCAGCACGTTATGGCCGGTGATGTCGTTGAAGAAAGTCACCTGGGTGAGGTCTGGCAGCTCCAGAGCGGCTTCGCCACCCGGCTTATGTGACTGGGCGTAAGTGGGTAAGCCGAAAGCCAAAGTCATAACTGTGGCCGCAAGAATAGTGGCTGCACGGCGCAGTTTCAGCGATAGTTGCACAGGAAAAATTCCTTTCGATTGTCTTGATAATGGCGAGATACGCTTACGAAAACGGGTATTATCCACAGATTACACAGATTTTTCAAAGACGGTTGCCGGATGAATGGGCAGTTTGCGTCGAAAAGGCAGCTCGAAATCAGGAGACTGCCTCTTGAATTTGTGTAATCTGTGGGTTTCTTCGGGTTCCCAGCCAGCGCCGGAGGGAGTCGAGCATGATAACTACCGCGGCAAACATGATGATCGCGGTGAGTCCGGTGTTGATGAAGCCCTGCACTGACGTCTCCGGCTTTTGCGCTAACGGCCAGAAGATGTCGGTTATGGATTTGAACCCGGCCACGAGCGTGGTCGTGCTGACGAATGACAACGGCACGAGCGTTACCCACGCATACTTTGCTTTACCGGAGTTGATCAGGATCGTCGTTGCTACACACAAAGCGACGGCGGCCAGTAGTTGATTGGCAATCCCAAACATCGGCCAGATTGTGGAGATCGAGCCGGACCAGATGAACGCCGCCCAGCCTGCGACCACGAGGGCGGAAGTGATAATGGAACCTGGCAGCCAGTTTGGCTCCTCGAGTTTTTTATAGAACCGCCCGCCAAACTCTCCTACCAGAAAACGTGCCACACGCGTGCCCGTATCGATCGTGGTGAGGATGAATAACGCTTCAAACATGATCGCGAAGTGATACCAGTACTTCATCAAACCGCCGAGACCCGGGATGCCGGCGAAGATCTTCGCGATGCCGAGTGCGAGCGTGACGGCGCCGCCGGTTCGTCCGCGCAGATTCTTTTCGCCTGATTCCTGTTCGAGTCGATCGATCTCCTGCGGTTGCAGGTTGAAGCCTTGATCGGTGTGTGTATCGACGAGGCGCACGTAGGCAGCTTTCTGTTCTTCAGTGCGCTGCGCGGTGTTGATGGCGAAGTAGTCGCCGGGGAACAGCGATGCGGCGGCGATCAACGCCACGACGCCGACCACGCCTTCCATCAGCATGCTGCCGTAGCCAATCATGCGCGTGTCCGTTTCTTTGGCGATCATCTTCGGCGTGGTGCCGGACGAAACGAGCGCGTGGAAACCGGAAATCGCGCCGCAGGCGATGGTGATAAAGACGAAGGGATACAACTTGCCGGGAATCACTGGCCCACCGCCCGCCGTAAATGGCGTGAACGCCGGCATGTTGAGATTGGGATGCACCACGATCACGCCGATGATTAGGAACGCGATCGTTCCGATCTTGAGATACGACGACAAGTAATCGCGCGGGCAGAGCAGCATCCACACCGGCAACACCGAAGCGATGAAGCCGTACGCCGCCATGATCAGTATCAGGCTGTTGCGCGAGAGCGTGAACGTTTCTGCGAGTGGCGATTCGGCGATTCTGCCGCCAAGCCAAACGGCAAACAGCAGTCCGATGATGCCGATGATGCTCGCTTCCGCGATCTTTCCCTTGCGAAAGCGATACATGTAAAGACCCATCAGCAATGCCAGCGGAATCGTAAAGCCGACGGTGAACGTTCCCCACGGCGACTCCGCCAGCGCATTCACCACCACCAACCCCAGACCCGCGAGCGCAATCACCACGATAAACAGAATCGCAACACCCGCTACGAGCCCTGAAAGTGGACTGATCTCGGTGCGCGCCATCTCCGCCAGCGACTTGCCTTTCCGGCGCACGCTGCCGGCCATGATCATGAAGTCGTG
>DASVGE010000136.1:0-4380 GCA_036379695.1 Pyrinomonadaceae bacterium
AATTGGCCGGGGATGCAGTTCCGGCGTGATATAGGTCGTTCAGCATAGCGCGAGGCGCGCTTCTGGAAGGGTTTTAATAGTGCTGTTATACTCAAAGTCCGTTTTGGCCGGAGTTGAAACCACCTGAGCGTATGTGTCGTACATCAAAACGGTCGCATATGCCCGAAATCGGCCAAAATAGGGAGCTGGAATCATCATTTTAGGATTTCACATTTCGCTGCCGGAGGATGAGCGAGAATGGGACTTTGGACAAGAATGAAGCGCTCCATGCGCGCCCTCTTCGGAGGTGTGATCGAGAAGACTGAAGACCCGGAACTCATTCTTCAGCAGACAATCCGCGACATGCGTGACCGCGTGCCCGAGTTGAACAACTCTGTCGCACAGGTCATGGCTACTGAAAAATTACTCGCCAAAAACAAGGAACGGCTGGAGACGCAGGTCGTCGACCTCGACTCGAAAATCCGCGCTTCAGTGAAGATGGGTCGCGACGACATCGCCACCGCTTACATCGGTCAGCTTCAGCAGGCGCAGCTCGATCTCCAAAAAACTGCGCAGCAACTGGAACACGCGGGCTCGGCATCGAAACAGGCACTTAAAGCGCGCGACAATTACGTGCTGCAGATGCAGCGCCGCACCGCTGAAGCGATGCAATTGATAAATCAGTCGAAGCAGGCGAAACTTCAGGAACAGCTTGCGCAGACTATGGAGTCGTTTCAGCTTGGCGACGACGCATCGACCTTCAACGAGATGCGCGACAAGATCGATCGTCGCGCAGCAGCCGCCGAAGCAAAGATGCAGTTGGGTTCCGCCAATGTCGATACGCAGATGCAGGACATCGAGCGTGAAGCGCTGGATATGCAGTTGCAGGACAAGTTGCTTGCATACAAAAAGGACATGGGCTTGTTAGGCTCCGGAACTGGCGCACCAACACCGCAGGCTCTTCCCGCTGAAGGCGAAACGACCGGTGGCAGCCAGAATGGTACTGGTGGAGGCCGCACCAGTTAAGGAAACGTAAAGTTTAATCAGTGGCGATACTTCTTTATGGAATTACCCAAGATTGATCTGAAGTATCTAAAAGAAGCTTTCAAGGAACCCATCAACTTCTGGGGGATGGCTGGGTTTGCCGTGGCGGCAGCTTATGTGCAGGACATTACGCCGCTCGCTGCCGCATTGGTAACAGAAACTGTTTACTTAGCTACCGTGCCGGCCAGTTCGATCTATCGTCGTTTGGTCGATCGAAGAGAGCAGCAGCGTTTGCTGAAGTTGCGCGAGCAACAGCGCGAGGCTCAGATCAAGTTGTTCGATCCGCGCGAGCGTGAAGCGGTTGAGTACTTGCGCTGGATGAAGAATCAGATCTATTCAAACTACAAAAAATTCACCGGCACCAAACAGATCCCTCACAACATCCAGAGTCTCGATCAACGTTGGGAAGACTTCGTGGATCTGCTCGATGTGTATCGTCGTCGCAAACATCACCTGCGCTCGATCAATCGACAAGCAGTGCAGAACCAGTTGGTCCAGGCCGAACGAGCGGTTGAGTCTGCCAAAGACGATCGAGAGAAACGCATTCAGCAGGCGAACGTTGAGATACTCAAACGCCGTGTTGCCGCTTTCAACGATATTGAGCGATCGGTGAAGTTAGTTGAGGGCCAGCTACAGTCAATCGAAAACTTCTTCGGATTGGTAAACGATCAGGTCGTGACCCTGCCCACTCCGGAGCGTGTCTCCTCGCTCGATTTCGAGCAACTGAGCGACTCAATCGCTATGACCAAACAGATGCTCGAAGAGACGTCCGACACCTTTGCCGCGCTCGACAGCCACAACCGCGACATCGGCAATTACCAACTGCTCTTGTCGAATACGGGTACCGGCAAATAATCCGTCAAAAATCCGCGCCAATCTGCGGCAAAATACACTGTATAGCACCTAAAACAGATAGCACCACAATATACTGTTGACACCGCCGGACCAAAGGAGTATATTCCGCTCCGCTTGTTACGAAGCCGTTAACTGGTGCAGCGGCCGCCCCCCGGACGCTCTCCTGTCAGGTTTTTAGTGCTTCGAAAGAGCCAACCAGTGTATCCATAAACCACACTAAGAGAATGGCCTGCGTAGCAATACGTCTGGCATAATTGTTTTCAAAACTTGATTTACAGGTGCGGGCTCCCCGTTAGAAAGGCAGAGATTAATGAGCGCAGCTATCGGCAAAAAAATCGGAAATAACAACGTCGGTTCCCCCGCCGTTTCTCCGCGTCGAAGGTCGCAGCAGCTTGGAATCAATGCCAGAAAAGTAGTCAGCAAGCGGTATTCGTTGAAGGATTTGAAAGGGCATCCACTCGAAGAGTGGGCCGATATTGTGCGCCGGGTGGTGGGTCACGTTTCGAAGGCCGAAATTGGCGAGAAACGTGACAAGTTTTTCGACGCCATGAGCGAAGTGATGCTCGCGCGCGAGTTCATTCCCAATACCCCGTGTTTGGTTAATGCGGGTAAGGCAAATGGCCAACTGGCTGCGTGCTTTGTTTTGGAAGTGCCTGATTCGCTGAGTGGAATCATGGAGCACGCCAAGGCTGCGGCGACGATTCACCAGACCGGCGGTGGCACCGGAATGACTTACGAGTTTCTGCGGCCGCACGGTGCGATGGTGAGTTCGGCTACCGGCGTCGCCTCGGGTCCGGTGTCGTTCATGAACATCGTCAATCAGGTGACTGATGTTGTGAAGCAGGGTGGTGTGCGACGCGGGGCCAATATGGGGATGATGCGCGTCACGCATCCCGACGTGCTTCGTTTCATTCACGCCAAGAACGATCAGCACTCGCTTACCAACTTCAATATCTCGGTTAACGTTACCGATGGATTTTTGAGAGCGGTTGATAACAAAGAGTGGTTCCAGTTGGAGTTCAACGGTGAGCCCTGGAACGAGCGGATCTTCGATCCGGTTCGTGACGATGATTACGTTCTTTACCGGCGTCCTGATGGTGCCACAGTGTCGTTTTGCGATCGCCAGGCGTTTCTGGCCGCGGATCTTTCCAACTGCACGATCGAGGAACCCCCGCGACCGGGAATGATCTTCGCTCCGGACATCTGGAACCGCATCGTAGCCAGTGCGCACAAGTACGCCGAACCGGGTATCGCGTTCATCGATGAAGTGAATCGCCACAACCACATGATGAAGTCGATGGGGCCGATTTACTCCTGCAACCCGTGTGGCGAACAGTTTCTGCACTTCTCGAATTCGTGCAATCTCGGTTCGATCGATCTCGCGAAGTTTTACGATCCGCAAAAAAGGATTGACTGGGACCGCCTGCGTGAGGTGACGCATCTCTGCACGCGTTTTCTCGACAACGTGATCGATACCTGCGCCTGGCCGCTGCCCGAGATCAACGATGTGGTCCATCGGACGCGACCAGTGGGTCTCGGCATCATGGGTTTTGCGGATCTCTGCCTCAGGCTAAACATCACGTACGGTTCGCCGGCGTCGATCGATCTGATGGACGAGGTGATGGGATTTGTGCGGCGCGAGTCGTGGATGGAGAGCAATCGCCTGGGAGCGGAGAAGGGTGCGTTTCCGGAGTTTGAGCCGAACCGCGAAGCTTATACGGAGTTTCTCTATAACCAGATCGGAATTCCGAAAGATATCCCGCTGACGCCGCGTAATTACGAAGTGACGACGATTGCGCCAACGGGGACGATCTCGCTGGTAGCGGAAACGTCTTCCGGTATCGAGCCAAACTTCTCCTGGGCTTACGTTCGTAAAGACACGCTCGGCACGCGCACTTACGTGCACACGCTGGCGGCGCAGGCGCTCGGCATAGATGTGGACCAGTGTGATCAGGAATCGATAGATGCGGCGGCGGCTTACGTCGTGGAACACGAACATGAATTGCCACCGCATTTTATCTCGGCGATGAACATAAGCGCTGAGCAGCACGTTCATGTGCTCGCGGCTGCTCAGCGCAACGTCGACAACAGTGTGTCAAAGACGTGTAATGGTGCCGTTAATGATACGGTGGAGTCGGTCGATGCGCTTTATCGCCTGGGGCGTCAGCTTGATTGCAAGGCGGTCAGTTACTATCGCGATGGTTCACGTGAGAATCAGGTGCTCACCTCAATGAAAGCAGAAGAGCCGAAAGGCGAGATGGCGTGCAATCCGGAAGCCGTGGTTGAGCCTCTCGAAGAGGGAGTCAGCGTTGCGGAAGCCACCGCAGCCGACGATGCTTCTGCTCGACAGGAAGCGATTGCGCGTGAACACTCGGAGACGATCAAAGTACCTGCTGTCACGGCAATTCGGATCGAGCGTCCGCGTGAGTTGCGTGGTGCGACGTGGCAGATTCCATTCGACGGTCAAAACCTGTACGTCACTGTGAACCACGACGGCAAGAT
>DASVGE010000137.1:0-44752 GCA_036379695.1 Pyrinomonadaceae bacterium
GCCTTGGCACCGCTTTGGTCTTACTTTCGGAAGCACTGGCCAATGCGGTGCCAAGGCACCGCACTCCAGGGAGGCGTCGAGTGAATATAACCGTTCCAATTTACGCTGAAGAGAAGGAGGCGTCGGGTGTGATGGGCGCGCGGCCCGTCATGCTGCGTCCTCTTTTCTTCGATCGCCCGATTGAACAGGACGAAATCGTTCAGCGCGGCACCGCCCGCCTCGCGCGTGAGTTGCGCCGGGAATTAACGCGACTTGCGCGCACCGCTCGACACGAAGAGCTGGCGGCTTACAGTTTCTATCCGCCGTTGGAAGATCGGCGATTGAAATTGAAGCTCGCCGTTGGCGATCGTCACTTTGAAGTGTCGCACCTGTTTGTCATGGTTCCGGCTTTTGGCCGCCGCTTCGCCTCAACGCCCAGCATACCGGAATTGTGGTTCGAGGTTGGACGTGGTGAAACCTTGCAACAGCGCGCCGAGGAAGTTCTGACCGAACACTACAAAATGCTCGGACGCCGTGTGGGCGCCGGCGCCGTGCACCCCGACGCCGCCGGCCTCACAGGTAAAGCCTGGATTACGTCAGTCGAAATATCGCTGGACGTGCCGAGCGTCTACGTGAGACCGGTCGAGAACATCTTCGCGCTGCTGGGTTCCAGCGAAACCACTGACGGAGCGGCAGAACTCGAAAAAGTAGGACGTTCCCTCAATGCACTCTATCCGGATGAACTGAACCAGGCGACCAATCGAGAAGCGGAAGTGAACGAACTCACGCGCTTGCTGGGTACAAGCGATAACCGCCCGGTACTGCTAACCGGCAAACGTCTGGTCGGAAAAACAGCGATCGTCCACGAGTTTGTGCGACGACGTATGGACCGGCGCCGCTCGTCGGAAACCACCATGCATATTGGTTCGCGCGGGAGCATTGCCGATCTTTCGGGCAGCGTGTGGCTGATCTCGCCGCAACGGCTTATCTCCGGCATGTCTTACGTCGGTCAGTGGGAAGCACGGCTGCTCGCGATTCTGAAAGAAGCACAGCGCAAGCATCACACGCTCTTCTTCGACGATCTCATCGGGCTCTTCTCAGCAGGCCGTTCGAGTAGCTCGTCGCTTAGCGTCGCGGACGTGCTCAAGCCATACATTGAACGACGTGACGTTCGCGTTGTCGCCGAAATCACACCCGAGGCCCTGCGCTTACTCCAGGAGCTCGATCGCAGCTTCGTGGATCTCTTCACCGTCGTACAAATCCCGGAGCCTACCGAGAAGGAAAACCTGCTGATACTGCTGGGGTATCGTCGCCTGCTCGAACAAAAGCATCGCTGTCGTTTCCAGTCGGAAGTGCTGCCTACCGTGATCGATCTGACGCGCCGCTACATGTCTGACGCTGCTTTTCCCGGCAAGGCCGCGATGCTGTTGCGGACTTTAGCTACCAAACACAAAGAGTCGGATGTCGCACGCGAAAACGCTCTGACTGAGTTTTCCGACAGGAGCGGTTTAAACGTTCGCTTCCTCGATGATCGACAAAAGCTCAACCACGAGGAGGTTGTAGAGGCTTTAAGTCGCGAAGTTATAGGCCAGCGCATGGCTGTGGCGGCGTGTGCAGATGCAGTCACGATCGCTAAAGCACGGCTGAACGATCCGGTGCGACCGATTGCGTCGTTTCTGTTCCTTGGTCCAACCGGTGTCGGCAAAACACAGTGCGCCAAGTCGCTGGCCAAATATCTGTTCGGAGAAGACCGGCTGCTGCGATTCGACATGAACGAGTTTGCCGGCTACTCGTCAGTAGCACGATTGATCGGGACATTCGACGCGCCTGAAGGACTGTTGACGAGTGTGGTGCGTCGCGAGCCGTTTTCGGTGGTGCTGTTTGATGAAATCGAGAAGGCGCATCCGGCGTTCTTTGATTTGTTGCTTGGCGTGATGGGTGACGCACGCCTCACGGACGCGCGTGGGCAAACGGTTGATTTTACGAATACGATCATCATCATGACGTCGAACCTGGGCGCGCAGGAGAGCGCGAGCGATCTCGGGTTTCGTCAGACGAATAAGAGCGACGCATCTGTCTACCGGCAGGCGGCGGAAAAATTCTTCAAGCCGGAGTTCTTCAATCGCGTTACGCGCGTGGTTCCCTTCGAACGACTGCGGCGCGAAGACGTGCGCGACATTGCCGGACGACTGATTCAGGACATCTTCAGCCGCGAAGGTTTAACCCGCCGCGGAGTCAAGCTGATCATCGAAACAGAAGCGCTGAATCTTCTCGTGGAGGCGGGCTACCATCCGAAACTCGGCGCGCGAGCGTTGAAGCGCACGCTCGAGCGACAAGTAACGGCGCCTGTCGCTGCGAGACTGTCTGCTACTCCGCCGGATCAACCACTGATTATTTTCCTGCATGCCCGCGACGGAAGCATAGCTGCAGACGTTTCCCGTCTGACGATTGTTGAAGACGCCGCGCCATTAATGCGCGTACCGCTCTCCGAGACTCACGAACTGCTCGACCGCGTGGAAGATGCGCTCGAGCGTATTGAAGACGGCGCCGAAAAGCTGCGGCCGCAGGGAGAGATCATTATCGGCGACAAGGCGGTAAATACGGCGACGCAGCTTCAACATTTTTACGTTCGCGAGCAGGCGCGTCGTGTGGCTCGTATGTTGGATCGCGCTGACGCGCGAGTCGCGCAGCAGCGTCCAAGTCGCACAGTTCCTGCGGTGAGTAAGAGTAAACGGCAATTGGCGAAGCTTGGACTTGCCAATCTCGACAACGATTTGTTTCACCAGAATCTCTACCGCTTTCTGCAGGACCACGCGTCGCAGTGTGTGCCTTACGGTGACGACCTTGCTGATTACTTGCAGGACATTGTTCGCGAAGCTGCCGTGCTCGACGCGGCCTGGTCCACGCTTCGAGATGGCACGTCGACAAAAACATTGATGACGATAGCATCGCTGGACACGCACGGACGGGCTGCCCGCATCCGGCTACGCGATCTGTATCGAACACTATTCGAAAAGGAGTTCGGCTGTACCACATCTGTAAAGGAAGGAGAAGATCACGTCGAGCTTCTGAGTATTGAAGGCCCGCTAGCGAGCGTGCTTGCCCCACTCGAAACCGGCACGCATCTATTCGTTTCGGCTAACGAAGCGTACGTGCCCGTGATCGTCGGTTCACCGTCGAGTAGAACAATTGGCTTGCCATCCGTCTTGCGGATTTACTCCGATCCGGGCGTCACGCTCGACCTTCGCTCTCGTTTACTCGCACGGACCAAACTCGGAAACGCTGAACTGCGCGCATTCATCCTTTCAGCGCTTCCACCTCCAGGCGAATTAATCAGATGAGGTTGTGTTGAAACTGATCTTTCTCTCATTCTCACCGGGCTTTAGCCCGGTGGCAGGCGTGGTTAAGTAAAAAGCAGGCCAGAGGTTGTGTTGAAACTGATCTTTTCTCTCATTCTCACCGGGCTTTAGCCCGGTGGCAGGCGTCAAGTAAAAGTCAGAAAACCGTTTCAACGGTTTTCTTGGGCAGGTCACATGCATCGATTTCCGGTTTTAGTTTGGGAGGACTTCTCCGGCAGCTACACAGGGCGCCTTGTCGACGACGAGGAAGACCCGGGCATTCAGCTTGCTGCCGTCGGAACCAGCGTGCGCGAAGTCTTGCGCGACCTCAAGGAGTATCTCGTTTGGTCCTTCGACAAGGAGCCTTTTCGCAGCACACCCGACTTTCACGATCCGCAGTTGCTCGAGCTCCGCGTAGACGTGCGTCCGGAGTACAACGTCAAAGGCCGAGTCTACCCCTGCGACGAATCAGTCTCGCTCCGCGTCGTCTGTGTTCACGGCCGGCAGGAGAGCGGCATGCTCGTCTGCGCCCTGCCGATGCTCGGCATCCAGTTCTATTACTACGAGTCGAAAGCGCTACGTAGCCTTGTAACTACTTACGTCCAGGAATCCCTCAAGAGCCACACGCCGCAGCAATTATCACGTTACCTGCCACCGAAAAGTGTTCGCCTTGAAGAAGTTCTAGTTCCTGAAACGAAGCGACGAACGACAACGATAACCGGCCTCCCGGAGCTGATCCATCTGAAAGTTGTTTGCGATCCCGTCGGTTCAGACGCGATGCATCGCAGCTTCTCCCGCCCATACACTCGCGAGCGGCAGGTCAGCGAATTGGCCCAACTGCTGGGACGCGAGCGCGCGAACGTGCTGCTCGTCGGCGACACGGGCGTCGGCAAGACATCGGTGCTCGTCGAAGCCGTTCGCCAGGTAGAGCGCGAAATGCGAGCAGCAGAAAGCGCCGCGGCAAGTTCGTCACATAAGGTCTGGCTGACGAGCGCCGGGCGACTCATCGCGGGAATGAAGTACCTCGGACAATGGCAAGCACGCTGCGAACAAGTGATCGAAGAACTCGCGCGCATCGACGGTGTGCTCGCAATCGAATCGTTGTCGGAGTTAGTCAACACCGGCGGCTACTCAGAAACCGATGGCATCGCCGCTTTTCTCTTGCCCTTCATCGAACGCGGAGAGCTGCGCATTGTCGGCGAAGTCACGCCGGCGGAGCTGGACGCCTGCCGTCGATTGCTTCCCGGATTTGTAAATACCTTCCGCATTCTTCATCTCCCGACCTTTGCGGAGGCAGAGGCGCTCACCGCGTTGAACGCTTACTGCGCAACCATTGAGCGTAACAGTCCTGTCCGCCTTGAGTCAGACGCTCGCGCCCTCGTCTATCACCTGTTCAAACGCTTCCTGCCTTACGAGGGCTTTCCCGGCAAGACGGTTAACTTTGTTTCGCGTCTGTATGAGCTCGCCAAGACGAACAAGTGGAAAGAGATTGGGAAGGACCAGATTATCGGCGAGTTTGTGAAGCTAACGGGATTGCCTGAGATCTTCCTGCGTGACGAAGTTTCGCTCGACGAGGACGACGTAAGAGTCTTCTTCGAGAGTGAAGTGATCGGACAACCCGAAGCGTGTCGAGCAGCGACCAGCTCCGTGCTGACTTTCAAAGCGGGTTTGAACGATCCGGCACGTCCGCTCGGCGTGTTGCTCTTTACCGGCCCGACAGGCGTCGGCAAAACAGAACTCGCGCGTACACTCGCGCGCTTCTACTTTGGTGAAGCAGAGATCTCGGAACGCTTCGTTCGACTCGACATGAGTGAATACTCGCTGCCGGGAAGCGCCGAACGTTTGATTGCGGGGATGTACGGCGAGCCGAGCGAGTTCATCAATCGCATGCGTCGCCAGCCACTCGCCGTAGTACTGCTGGATGAGATCGAAAAAGCAGATGAAGGCGTCTTCGACGTTCTGCTCAGCGTCTTTGACGAAGGACGTCTAACCGACCGCTTCGGACGCACCACCTACTTCTCCAGTGCCTTGATTATAATGACCTCGAACCTTGGCTCCTCGAAAGGCGACCCACCCGGTTTCGGAGCAGGCGACACCACCCACACATCCTTCGACCGCGCCGCGCAGACCTTTTTCCGGCCGGAGTTTTACAACCGCATCGACGCGATTCTGACTTTCCGACCGTTGGACCGCGCGAGCGTGCGCCGCATTGTCGAGAAGGAATTGAACGCTCTAACAACACGGGAAGGTTTGCGGAAACGGCGTATCAATCTCACGTGGACCGAAAACCTGATCGACCACCTGGCCCGCCACGGTTTCAACGCCCGCCTCGGCGCCCGCCCCTTGCAGCGCACCATCGAGACACAAGTCGTCGCCCCTCTCGCGTCGTACCTCAATCGTGAACATAAATCACACGGCTTGAAGATCAATCTCGACTGGGACGAGAATGCCCAGCAACTACTCATAAAGTGAGGTGTCATGGCCAAACTAATTTCCTTATCGTTAATCCTCCTCTGCGTTTGTTCATTACACGCCCAGGCAAGGACGATGAGCGGTCGCGAGGTTACATAGTCCGGACACCCGGCAGAACGGCAGGCGTTCTGGTCTACCGGTTTGTACCGTGATCTGATACCAGCCTCTTAAAACAATTTGGAGCTCTTGGCGGAACGATAACGAGTGGGGCCTGAAAGTTTTTCTAAAACGCCTTCCTTGACGAGACGTTTTATCCAATCCCTGGCCTGCCCTTTTGTTACCTTTAACTCGTTCGCGATCTCTTGATCGGTTTTAGGTGTGTCGAGTTGCTCGAGCAACATTCTGACGGTGGAGAATAGTTGCTCATCCGGAGGAAGACTTACGGTATGTGTCTGGCTGGAGGTATCAGACAGTTCTGGGGTGTCGTCAGGCTGGTTTCCGTTGCCGGCTGAAAACAAGAGCTGTTCTGTATCTGATGAACTTATCCGAGCCGCTAAGGCCTCACTGAATTCTTCCGGGGTGGTTGGATTGGGCCACGTCAATGCGCCTTTTTTTCCGAGAGCTTCCAATGCCGCGTCTTGCTGAGCGGTCGGGAGAAGATAAACCGGCACCAGGCGCAACTTGTCGAGTTGCTCAACTGCACCTGCCCAGGTGCCTCCTTTTCCGTAGTCAGCCTTGACCACCAGAGCTGCATCTGCCAGCGCATAAATGAACTTATTTCGCTGCATCGCATTGCCGATATTGAATCCGGCCTGTGGATCGTACGGAGAGAGCAGTACCAGTCGACCATCTCGCAAGTAGTTGCGGTGGTCGCGATTGAGGACCGCGCGTTCCAGACTGTCCGCGAGAACTCCAGCCGCATCGCCTCCCGCCTCCAATGCACCGGACATCGCCGCCTGATCTATTCCCCTGGCCCCTCCGGAAATGATAGTTCGCTGAGCGCGCGCGGCGAGTTCACCGATTCTGGTCGCGGAGTTAAGTGTGTCCGGATCGGCGTTCCTCGATCCGACTACGGCCAGTCCTCCATTGTTAAGAATCGCTGAGTCACCGCAACCATATAGAACTGGCGGAGCGATATCCTTTAATCGTTCTTTCAGTAGCCGCGGATAGTCTTCATCGGATCTGCTTACCACCCAGATTGCGCGAGCCTGCCAACGCTCAATGGCCTGGCTCAAAAGAAATCCTCGATCGATGAGACGCTTGAGACGATCGCTGTTGACGATCTTGCTCAGTTCAACAACCAACTCACTCGCGCCTGCAGCGATAAGGTCAGCGGGCTGGCACCCTTTGTTGAAAAGAAACCGCGCGAGCTTCGCATACTCACTCGCCGTCAACAACTCCTTTGAATTTTCCCCGCGTCCCACGATTAGGGGTGCAGTAAGTAAAAGGGTCGCCTTCGTATTTTCTGAGACTGGGGCGCTGATTTCTATTTGCGAAGTGCTCATTAGGCGTTTCCTGTGAACGCGAGGGCTAACGGCCAAACCTCACCGGCGCCGTTAGTGCGTAGTAGCCAGGCTGCAACTGTCAATGTCCAACGTGAATCCACCATATCATCAACCAACAATACGGGGCCAGTAAGTAATGGTTGGTCAATCACGTCGAGAGAGCCATCCACGTTTCGAGCTTGCTGCGTGCTGTTCGCCATCGTTTTCTGCTCCGGGCGAACTTCAGTTTTTACAATCGCATTCTGGAACGGCAGGCCTAACTCTGCCGATAACTTGCGAGCAAAATCCGGCACCAGGTGCGGATGTCTCAGTGAGGGGATACACGTTACCCATGTTGGCGCCGGTTGAGGGTTCCACGCTCTCACGAGGTCCGCACAAGCTTTGACGAGTTCGTCGCTAAAGCGTTTGTCGACATACTTGCCCTTTTGCACCAGTCTGCCCCAACCAGCGTCTCCCCACATGCATAATGCCTTACCTGGCTCCGCCAAATGCTCCGCGTGAATCTTTCCTTTGAGCCCGTACGCCGGCATTCCCCCTGACGGCCATTGTTTGCGTGGTTCGATAGACAAGCTACTTCCGCGCAAAAATTCAATTGCTGCATGAACAAGTTGTGCGTCTACCGTTGTTGGCAGCAAAGACAGCGATGCACTACGCCCTTCCTTTGACTCACCATCGAGCGCCCGGATTAGAAAATCCATATGGCCGCTCGAAAGGCCAACGTACTCCTGCATCTGATCTCGCTCATTCCGCCGCAACTCTATGAGTCGTTCAGCGCGTTTCCAAAATTCTTCACTAAGAGTGGTGGTAGTTAAGACCCACTTCGTACCTTCCTTTACGATGGGAGCAGGCGATTCGAGTGAGAGCAAGTCGATGGTCTTTTGAATTCGACTGTAGCTGATATTCAGACGCTCCATTAACCCGGGCACGGAAAGTCCGCTTACCTCTTTATCGAGAGCATTAAGAACCTGCTCCGCTTCTTCCTGGGTGGGAAACGCGGTTTCGATAAAGTAATCGATGACGTCTGTATCTTCCTGACCACTCAGCAAAACACCATAGGCGGATTCCAGCGCCCGTCCTGCTCGGCCAACCTGCTGATAGTAAGCCACGACCGATCCCGGAGTTTGATAGTGAATTACAAAAGCTAAATCGGGTTTGTCGAAGCCCATTCCCAAAGCAGTCGTGGCCACTAAAGCCTTAACCTTGTTGTCGAGCAGGCGCTGTTCCAGTTCGTCACGACCGTCGCCTGTTTGGCCGGTGTACGACTCCACGTTGATACCTCGCGACTTGAGCCAATCAGATAGTCGATTCGCGTCGCGAACTGTCAGCGTGTAAATGATCCCGGATCCGGGCAGATTCGGAAGTTGCTCTGCCAACCATGCCATTCTTTCTTCTGGCGTGGGCAGTCGGATGGTCTGGAGCAACAACGAGGGCCGGTTTAGATCGCCGCGCAAAACATCAAGGTGTGGTCCCAACACGACGCGCAGATCGTCCATCACTCGATCGTTGGCTGTAGCTGTAGTGGCCAGTAAACGCAGGTTCGGCGGTAGCGCTCGCAAGATTCTTTCGATCAGTCGATAGTGAGGTCGAAAATCATGACCCCAGTCGGAAATGCAGTGCGCTTCGTCGATCACTAACAAGGCTACGCGCGCTGCAACTCGAGAAAGAACTTGCGCCTGGAAGCGTTCGTTGGCAAGACGTTCCGGCGAGACCAAAATGATGTCCACTTCGTTGTTTATGATCGCGCGCTCAATGCTCTCCCACTCATCTGGATTGTCGGAGTTGATAGTAGCGGCGCGAACACCCATGCGCTGAGCGGCGAGAAGTTGATTGCGCATTAACGCCAGCAACGGTGAAATAAGCAGGGCCGGTCCGTAGCCTTGTTCTCGAAGCAGCTTTGCAGCGATGAAGTAAACGAAGCTTTTGCCCCAGCCGGTCCGCTGCACGACCAGGAGCCGGCCGCGTCCCTCCACGATGTGGCGAATGGCCTCTTCCTGCCCCTCGCGAAACGTGGCATTTTCCAGGCCGGAACCTAAGCGAAGCAGTTGCAGTGCACGTGAGGAGTTGTAAAGCATGAGCTTGAATATATCGCAGCCGCAGTCATCCGTCATTCCCTAAGCCTGAACTCTGAACTTCGTCACTTCATGTGATGTTTCTTTCCATCTCACCACTATAAGCCGACAGCAGATCTACCGTTTTGTTGCCCATCCTCATGAGTGTGGCGGGCAGCCGGAGGTCTATCTCGAATTTTTGATTTACGAAGGAGAAAGAAATGAAAACGAGTCTCAGATTATTAATCGCAATCATGATGATAGCGGCGACTGTGCCGCTGATCGCCTGGCGCAACGGTAGCGCGCAAGGCAATGCACCTGACCACCCCTCACAACAACCACAGGATCCACGACAGAGAGGAAAGTTTCGCAGAGCCGCAAAGCCGATTCACGAACAGTACATCGTGGTCCTCAAACGTGAAACTCCAGGCGAGGAAGTTGAACCAACGACCAACGATTTGCTCGCACGGCACGGAGGTTCAATCAGGCACATCTACACGCACGCCATCAAGGGATTTTCCATCCGACTGCCCGAAGCGGCCGCGATGGCGCTTAGCCGTGATCCCAGAGTCGAATATGTCGAAGAAGATGTTAAAGGCAGTCTCGACACAACTGACACGACGACAAACTGGAACCTCGATCGCATAGACCAACGCAACGGACTTAGTAATTCCTACTACTATCCAAACGTCGAAAATGGCGCGGGCGTCCACGCTTACATCCTTGATACCGGCATCAGGGCCGCGCACCGGCAATTCAGTAATGCTGATGGTACCGGTAACCGCGCCAGTGCAGACGTGGATGTGGTTGATTGGAACCCATCAAACGGCGTCGACTGTCACGGCCACGGCACGGCTGTAGCGGGCGTGATCGGCGGCAGAGACTTCGGCGCCGCCAAAGCAGTTCGCCTACACGGCGTTCGGGTCCTCGACTGTGTTGGAGACACCGACGCATCAACGGTCCTCGAGGGTGTGGATTGGGTGACTGCGAATCACATCAAACCCGCGGTCGCCAACATGAGCCTTGGCTTTTTTCTTGACGAGTGGGGCATCGACGCGCTGGAGGATGGGATCAGAGAGTCCATCGCCGCGGGCGTCACTTACGTCGTTTCAGCGGGCAACAACGCTCTTAATTCTTCGAACAAGACCCCCGCGCGAATTTCCGAAGTGATTACTGTCGGAGCCACCAACGCCACAGATGCAAGATCATCCTTTTCGAACTTTGGTGCCGGCGTAGATCTATTCGCGCCGGGTGAGAATATTCGCTCAGCCAATACTTTCGACACTAACGGCGACGGAATATTCAACGACACAACCGACCCGTTGAATGGGACTTCGTTCTCCGCGCCGCTCGTCGCTGGTGTAGCAGCTCGGTTCCTGCAAGTTGTGCCGAACGCAGCACCCGCTGCGGTGCTCGGTGCGGTCGTAAACACTGCCACCAACGATGTCGTTAGCGATCCCGGAAGTGGTTCACCAAACAAGCTGCTTTTCGGCGACCTGCGCCACGCTTTTCTCGGACAAGTGGTTCTGCCTGTCAGTGAAAGCGCTACGAGCGTCGACACCGGAATCGATGTGGGTCCGGGTCAGTGGCTTGCGATGAGTGGTTTTGGTGAGATCTGGGCCGGTATTTGGTTTACGGGCAACAATGGTCCACAGGGCTGGAACACGATCGAAAACAACTCGAGCTTCCCGTTGCCTGGTTCACGTCCGTTTTCTCTGATTGGCAGACTCAACGGGATGAATTTCTACATAGGCGCCAGCAATGCCACTGCTCAGAATTTTGCTGCTCCGCAGAGACTCACCTTGCGAACTAACGACAACGTGCCTGGAAACGGCAGCGGTGCGTTTAGCGCCAAGAGTGAGCTTTGGAAGGTGTTGCCGGAAGCGCGCGCGGATTTCATTGGACAATGGGTCCCGACGATCGTGGTAGCCGGTCAGAGTTATAACGTATCGATCAGCATGCAGAACGTTGGTCCAACGACGTGGACCGCGGGCCAATCTTTCCGCCTGGGTTCGAACGGAGACAATCTTACCTGGGGCGTCAATCGCGTGACCGTTCCGTTTGACGTACCGCCGGGTGGAATCGTGCAGTTCAACTTCACCATCACCGCGCCTTCGACGCCTGGCACTCACAACTTCCAGTGGCGCATGTTGCAGGAAGGTGTGCAGCGGTTTGGCGATATGACCGCGAACGTTCCGATCACGGTGGTGTCGCCTTCGAACAACGCCGAGTTTGTTTCGCAGACAGTGACGAAATCGATGGAGATTCTTGATTCTTACAGCGTCTCGGTCACGATGCGGAACATTGGAACCACAACCTGGACCGCGGGCGCTCTTTATCGCCTCGGCTCGTGGAATCCTAACGACAACATGACCTGGGGATTGAATCGAGTGCCCTTGCCCCACTCAGTTGCGCCCGGCGGAACAGTGACCTTCGACTTCATTGTCACGGCGCCCTCTAAAGCCGGACTGTATAACTTCCAGTGGAGGATGGTGCAGGACGGTGTTGAGTGGTTCGGAGGTCCATCACAGAACGTAGTTATCTCTGTGAAGAAGCCTTGCACGTGGTGTTAACACTAGCGGGGCGCCCTCCGGGCGCCCCGTTATTATTCCAGGACGGTGCGGCAGGCGGCGATGTAGGCCTTCGATTTTATTGCCTTCGACTCAATGCCTTGAGCAGCAGCGATCGTGGCAGGCCAGTCGCGCTTCGCCGCCTGTTCGAAACAGTGACTCAGGTCGGACCTGGGGATCTGAAGCAACACCCTGTACTGCGCCGCTTCAAGCGTCACGCCGTAAACACCGCCGTCGTACCGATCTGCGCGGTTAATCGCCTTCACTCCGTCCGCAAGCACCTGCTCTCCCCACGATCGATCTGAGGCGGCATAAACTATGCCCGCCGCCGTGACCAGTGCCGCAGCCCGCGCGTCGGCGTCGTCGATTTTCGCGAGCAATGACATCGCCGCAACGAGAAATTCCGAGAACATCTCTTTGTTACTGGCCTCGCTCGCCGCCATTGCGGCCGAGAGAACCAGGTATGCGCGAAGCCGAGCGTCGGACACGCGGTTCACCTGAGCATTGAAGCCATACCAGTCGAGCTTTTTGAGTGACGCCTCGGCCACGCGGAAAGAGAGATAGATATTAAGTTGCTCCCGAAGCTGTTCATCCCGAACGTCCTCGATCCTTTGAACGGCTTCCGCATACTTACCTTCGTCGATTTGCTGGCGTATACCGGTCGCGAGCAGTCGCGCACGTTTCGCCGGATCATTGACCTTTTCGGCGGCCTCGAAGGCAGTCTCTCCGCCGTCGAATCGGAACACAGTGTTGTCGGTTACGATCCTTTGGGCCACAGTCGCTAGACCGCTTAACGCCGAGTTACTTAAGTTAGCCCGCTCGGAGAGGATAGCGATTTTTGTGTCGAGCAGTCCCCAGTTTTGACCTCCGTGCAGACTCAGCCTGTCGGCGTAGCCGCGCAGCTTCTTAATCAAAAAGTAGCAGAGACCTACGTGGATCGCATCTACATCCCGGCGTTGTTCGAGGCCGATTACTTCGGCGTTCAAGTAGGAACCTGCCGCGGCGAAGTATGCGCCGACGAGTGCCCGGTTCAATTCCCTGCTCGGCGGTGACAGCGGGCTTGCGAACATGCCGAACTCTAACGGTGCGCGGTTGTGACCTCCATTGGCCATCGGGACGGACACTTGCGACTCCCTGAAGACGTAAGCCGAAAGCACGGTCACTTCTATGGGGTTATAGACACGCCCGCCCGCGAGTATCGAGAGAGCTTTGCGGAAGAGCGTAATGGCAGCCGAGGAGTCGCGCTGCTCCAGTTCGTTCAGGTATGACGGGAACGATCCTGGCACACCAGTCTCAAGCACCTTTGCAGCAAGCGCGGCCGACTGCGCTGCATCGGACTCCAAGCCCGCCTGTGCTATTGACAATCGCTCACTTGGCGAAACCGAGGATCCCCCCAACACGTCTTCCAGCAGTTTTTGGAATCTATCGAGCAGTCGTTCGGCCGCCTGCGGGTCATGGCGAGCGAACGCCTTCAAGAGCATTCCCATCGACGCTCTGATCTCCGAGCGCTCACGTCTATCGGTTGCATCCGAAGCGAACCTGTCCGACAGAGCTGTGGCAGACTTGACGAAGTTGGCGCGCGTGTAAGCATTGTCATGCTTCCAGAGTAGATCCAGCGCGCCGGTCAGGATGGTCACGCGCGTCCGCATATCCTGAATGTCGGCTGCACTTTCTACGACGCCCTTCAAAATGTCGACGGCCTGTGCCCTGCGCTGCACCTCTTCCGCTTTGCGTTGTGCCCTGTCGGGCCGACTCCCGCCCGCCGGCTTATCTGGCACTTGCTGCTGTGCGCCTGCTGCCGGAATGACAAACGCTAAGATCAGTAACAATCCAATCCGCTTTCGCATTGTTTTGACACGTCTCGAAGGCATCGCTACCAGTCAGAACAACTAGTCAGCTGGGCTGCGGCAGGAGCCGACACTGACCCGCTGAGTGCGATCTCGCCTCCCGCCGCCCCAGCTCTGAATGCTCATTTCTCGATGCATTTATCCAGTTCAGGGTCCCGCGCTGCAATTACCACAGCCGGCGGTGCCGCTCCGAATGTAGCAGCCGTTACAGCCCTCCCCGCCGATAACGACATTCGGGCAGTAGCAGTTCTCGCTAGTATTTTTCACGCAGAGGGTGCTTGTGTCGCAACCCGCCATTCTTTGCGCCTGGGCGTTCTGCAATGTGTGTGATCCGCCCGGGGCAAAGATGCAGTACGCGGCGGCGATGATCACCGCTATCCTGATTATCCACCAGAGTCGCTTCATCGGTTAGTTCCTCCTTTCTTTGTTTCGGTCAGAGTTGTTAAAGCAAGGCATCAAACACTTTCAATGCCAACGGCGCGGCAGGGATCTCCAGCGGCGATCCTGTGTAGACACTGGGCGACCTCCCGAAACCGTAATCGGGCACGTAGACCTTCTGGTTGCGAAAGACTAAGTTGCTCCGGCCGGGATTGATGAATTTCAGATCTGTTCCGACCTTCTTCAGGCGTTCGTCATACACGTCAACGACCTGGCGGCCACTCGCATCTCGCTGACTGGTCCAAACGAATAGATTGCCCTTTTCGGAATAGTTCAGGTGGAGGATCGGCGGGTAGTTGCGTAGCCCAGCGCCTTGGCCCAATCCTACGATTGACATCTTGCGAATGTGGAACTGGCCGTCCTGCCCTTCAATGGGGCGCGAGTCGTAAGGTCTGTTGATGGTCTTAGCCAGGGAACTGTCGTCAAGCGAGTACACATAGACTTTGTAGTCGTAGATATCAGATATGAACAGGAACTTTTCCGATACAGCGAAGTCGAACGCGCCGGGGGTGTAGGTCGGATTGAAGTGAACCGGCTTTGGAAGCCGATACACTTCCGCAACCTGTCGCGACTTTAGATCGAGTCTGTAAAGGATCTGCGAAAGCGGTTCGGGAACGTATGTTTGTATGTAGAGCGACTCTCGCTTACGGTCGAGCGCCAGCTTTAAAGTGAACACCTCCCGAGGTAAGCGGTCACCGAGCGACAGGCTCCGAACTTTGATGAGTTCTGGCGAGAAGACAGAGATGCTTCGTGCGCCGGCCGCATAGATGTTACCGCTGTCGTCGACACAGAAGGGACTCTTGAAGTCGGAAGGGAGAGGGCGTGCGTATTTCATTGCACCTTTCGCGTCGTGCTTATACATGAACCTTTCGTAGACGAAGTACACGTCCCCGTGATCGTTCACGTCGAAGACCTCGATGAAATGTGAGGGATCGTTCTGGGGCTCAGCCTGCGGGCGAATCGACAAAGTCGCCTTCTGCTCGTCGAAAAGTTCAATAGATTTTTTAAAGTTCGCCGCTGTAGAGGTGGAACCAGCCCGTGGCTTGTAGGGAAGGCCGAGGGAGTCGAAGACTTCGCGTTCGTCGTCCGGCTGGAGTTCCCCGCGCCATGAGTTGAGCACCGTGCCCGCGCTGTCAACCAGGATGATAGTCGGCGTCATGCGAACGCCGAGTTTTTCTAATTCAACTCCCGCGATCGTTTCCACCGCCAGCTGTTTCTCCTCAGCGTAACTCTTGACCAATCCTGGGTCCTTGTTGATGAACGCGGCAACGATGTTGAACTTACCTGCGTTTTCCTGCCGGGCTTCAGCCAGAGAGTTGTAGAAAGGCACACTCCGCGTACAGTAGCGGCAGTCCACGTTGAGCCCAAGGATGAGGGTTCGCGGGGCCTGTTTGTAATCGGTTCCCGCAATCTCGGGGAAGACACTCCCTTTCGCGATGGCAACGCTCGACTTCACGTCTTGTGGCGCGAAATAATTCTTCACGAGAACCCCGATCGCCACGACAGCAAACACTACGACCACAACGTTGGTCGTCACGTCCAGAATGTCTTTCAGCTTTTTCGTTGTGAGACCTAACGAAGGTACCATTTCGGTCGCCCTCAACAGTTATTGCAGTGAGTTGTTTCTGGGTGATTCTCTTCGTCTTTGGGAGGGAGGACAATTTATCCAGCGCCTATGCTGTTGTCAATAATTTTATCTTGGCGGTGACTATTACCCGCCGCTCACTGAAACCATTAAGTTGCTGGGCACATTAATGACTCAAGTGACAGAGAAAGCGGTAAGTTGGTCAAAGAAATGGCGGGCCATACGGGACAATCTTCGCAACTTTTTCCTGTCGTCACTGACAGAAAATGCTCAGTTGCTTGAAAATTAATCAATCGATTTTGAGTCTAGATGCATCCACGAGCCAGAGATAGTTGCGAAGAATTATGTTGAGTCGTTTAGGGAATGAATCGAGGAAAAGGTTTGGTCTATTTCATTAGCGCGTCCTCTTTCCAGTCTGTTCTGGTTTCGGGACTGGTCCCAAGGATCTTAGGTGCTGAACAAAGCCATTGATGTCCACCTCATCGCCATAGAGCCGCTCGCATAAACGCGCTTTGATTTCGATCTCGGAAAGCCCTTCCGGGAAAGATGCCAACACCATAGCTTTTGCAACATCGAACATGCGACTCCCGATCAAGATGCGCTCTGCCCCGGACCGCTCCAATAGCCGGCGCCGCACAAGTTCGGCAATCTGCGGGTCCGTATCATTCAACTCCTTCACTCCAAGTTCATCCGCGCGGCTATATAGGTAGGGCATATCGCAGTCGACCGTCAATAAATTCTTAACATCGCGCAGCTGCAACTCTGATTTCGAATCTCTGGCCCAGTATAGCTTCGCGAGAATTAGATCTTCACGGCTGACAATCCAGGTTTCAAAATCTCCCAGCACACTAGCCGTCGTCTCGCAAATTCCTCCTGACGGTATTGATCGCTTTTCAGAACAATGCAGTCGAGCTTAATGATTGTCTCATTGTGAATGAGATTAAACATCGACCGTTCCACGATGGCTCTCGCGACCATGTGACGATCCACGTAGTAGTCCGCCCCAAGCAGGTTCAACAACAGATCGACTTGCTCGGACGCAAGCTTAACAACCAGATCAATGTCGCGAGTCATCCGGGGCTGAGCATAGTAGTTCATGGCCATCGAGCCGGTTAGCATAAAGTGATTCCGCCTGCTGTGAGCCGTTCGGAAACATCTCGCAGAACATCGAGTTCGGTCTGAACCATGAAGCGAGGATTATAGTTTGGAACATATCATTGTGCGACAATGATTAGGCGAACGAGAGAAACCACAGGGATGGGGGATGGAGGGAACCGGTAAGTTGTTGATCAGAAATGGCGGAGCATACGGGACAATCTTCGCAACTTTTTCCTGTCACCACCGGCAGAAATGCTCAGTTTCTTCCAGCAGTTGCGCTCACAATGGAGAAACAATTGATCGCACTTTGGTATGTGAAACGCATTGCGAATTAGACGACCGGCATAAACGTAAGTATTTGCCTTTTCGAAGTTGCAAGCACCGAGGAAAATCAAGGGTTTGCATCTCTTCCCATTCGTTGCCAGCCCCGGTACGATTGCTCCTCTTACACCTGTCAGCGCCCTAGCGACGAACTGAATGCTAGTACGATGTTGGAAGCTACCGTCGATAAAAGCTGAGCAGAAGCATGGCTGCTGCGGCGAGTCAACGGGTATATTAAGCTGGGCCAATATTCAAGGTTGCATCAACTGGATGCATAATGATCATCGAAACCGACACAAGTTTTACGACACGCCGTAAGGAAATCGCTCGACTAACCGCAGATATCAAACGAAAGAGAGTGATTTCTTACATCCGCAGTGTAATCTCGCTTGCTGCATTATTACTGGCGCTTATTCCAATCTCGGTTATGCCAATAATTGCATTGTTTATCTGTAGTGTGATCTTCATGGGGGAAATGCACCTGAGGCATTCGTATTCCAAACAACTCGAAAATCTTAAAACAGGAGTCGAGGATGAGGCACTCATAACCGAGATGATCAGTCGCGGCTCGCCGTATGTTTTGTACTTGCGTGATTTCGAATCTGAAACTGATACGACCCAGGTGCTCCCGGTGGACGGAATGTGGGAGCCAGTATATGGACGCCGCGAATATAGTGAGCGCGCTGTGCTGGAACCAATCAACAAGTATCTTCCAGTTTTCGCTTTCCTGAACTATAGAAGCGTGATGTGGAAGACTGTTGGCTACCGAATCAACCGAATCAACGCTGTGGGCGCCGACTGGTTCTCGCTTTTCGAACGGTATGCTGCATCTGCGGCACTGATAGTATTCGGTATTCAGCGGACCAGGGAGGGGCTACGGAGGGAGTTGCTTTGGGCGCGAGAGCATTGCGACAGAGTTAATATCGTAGTATTTGCAGCTGAAGACCCGCGTTACCAGGCAATGCAGTTAGACATGCACGTGATACCATCCGCATCGTGGCGAGCAGGCATCCCGCTTCCCGAGCAATTATTAAAGTATCTTGACAGTCTTAGGTCTTCTAATTAAAACCGAGTCAGTGGGACTAACACTTTCTAATCCAGGTCCTCCAACAGGTTGTCGATAGGTGAACTTCACCAGAGCCAACGTCTCGTAGCATTGTGAAGTAGCCGTTGCTGCCTCCTGCCTCTGTTCGGGGAACAAGAATAATTCCTAGTTGCTGAAGTGTTCGGCAATCTGGTCCACCTGCTCTCAATTCATATTGGAATCGAAGATTGTTCCATACGTGAACTGCACTTACCAACTACTTGGCAAAGAAAAAAGGCCACCGGAACATCTTCCAGCGACCCTTGTCCTGAGTGGAGGGCCATACGGGACAATCTTCGCAACTTTTTCCTGTCACCACCGGCAGAAATGCTCAGTTCCTTACAACTGCGAGAAGCACTCTAGTCCGGCACCCACCATTTCTGTCGTCGCTTCAGGGCTTAGCGACGGTCATCTTGTCAGATAGACCTTCAAAGTAACTTTGCGTCGCCTTAACCGTGGACTCGTCGCTATAAATAGTACCGTCGGCGAATGTAATACTCTTTACCATTAAAACTACCATTGCATTCACCGTGTCTCGAAGCTTCAGCTTTTCACGCAACTCGGGCGTCATTGGAACGATTCTGTGGTGCCCGTTTTCTTTGATGGTTTCTCCGGGCTGGATCAATTTACCAGTAATTGTTCCGGACGAACGCCCTGAACGTGTAAGCGTTCCACCCGTGCCGAACGAAGTCCACAATACCGGAGTCAAGTAGCGAATTGGTTTTGCTCCAGAGTTGTAAAGATTATAGGTAACCGCCAACTCACGCCCATCCACGCTCATAAGTAAACGCGCCTCTTCAAAGCGAATCGGAGCTTCCGGCTGAGACGCAATGACCAGTAAAACCAGTTCGTTCGGAACGATGACATAGCCTCCACTCTCGCCTTGTTTGTTCTCCTGCCCATTGATAGTGTTAGACAGACAGAACAACAGAAGAAATAGGACCGATCGATATCGCATGGACTCCCCTTCCTGGTTAATTACTGGCATTTAGGATGAACGGTTCCCTGGCCCGTATAGGACTCTCCACTCTGATACGAGCCGCTTACCACAATACGCACACTATCAGTTATTCCTGCATTATTTGCTCTTCTTCTTAAGTAGACGATCACATGGGGCGGACTGTCATTGCCGAAGAAATCATAGATCGTCCCGTCAGGAAGGGGGGCAAACTCGAATTTGTTATCGTCGGACAGTTTGACAAAACTCGTGAGCGGGTTGTTACAGCAGCCAGCAGAGAATTGAGGTAGTTGAAACGTAGCCTTAATCGAAAACCTTAAGCCGCTACAAGAACTGGTATTCAAGTTCGCGCTGTTGAACTGATTAAAGTCAGCGCTGTTACTGGTACCCGGCTCGCTGGCCTTTAGGAACCTCACAGCGAGCACTTCGCAAAGTGCCTCGCGCAGCACCTCGACGGGCGAATAACCACACCCCCCGGTACTGAAAAACCATGCGTCGGCAGTCCACCCGGCGTTGATGATGGCTTCACCCGGCGCGACGCCCGTCGTCATGCCAGTATTAAAATTCGGGTTACAGATCGACATGTCGCTGCTCGTGTAAGAGGCGAATCCCGCCCATACTGGGGGGTAGACTTGCCCGTAACAGTTGGCGTCCTGCTGCATCGCGATGAATTGTAGCTGGTCGCCTTGAAAGCCGGTTGACTGCACGGGCGTTACCAACCCTTCGAAGAAACTGTTTGGGCAGCAATTCTGACACGCATAGTTAGAGCTAATACCCTGGACGAGGTCAACCTGCTCCGAACGACCGATCACAACCCTGTCCACCCCACCCGTCAGCGACCATTGAACCTGGCCCCGCGTCTCTCCCGCCGGAATTGTCTGTCCATTCACATCAGGCACCTGCGTGTCGCGCAGTTTTCGGACATCAATCACGGTGGTCTGATGTGGCGCCACAGACGTCAGCGGAAAAACATAATCTCCGCCACTGAACTTCAAATACATTCTGTAGTTCTGCGTCTCATCCGTAACATTCTTGATGTAAATAACAGTCGATGAATCGCCTTCAATGTACCAGGGATAGCCGCCGGTCCCGCTGCGTTGCGCTGCAATATCCCATAAGGGAACCCGGAAGACCTGGTTGCCACTTCGGCTGACACTGAAGGCGGACGTGATTACGCTTCCTAACTCACCGGTATATTGAAACTCCAATCCGGCAGCGGTGACCTCACTGCTAACACCATGCGCTTTCACATACAGCGCTATATCGATGACTTTTGTTTCACCGGGCGACAGTTTGACCTGCGGCAGGATTACGTCTCCTTCACTCCCGCCAGTAGCGGCGTACGGCACACGGCCGTTCAATGTGGTCTCCGTCCCACCCGCATTATGTACAACAACCGTTGGTGATAGAGATTCCCTGGCGATGCTCGCGAGGCGCAGTCCGGCACCTTGTAAGTTGTTTGACTTCGCCGTCGCGGGATCTGTGAACTGAATCGGTAGCGAGAAACCCCGGGGAACGTACAGCGCCATCGCTCGTGCCAAGAGGGTGCCCGACGCACCATTATGTTCGATTGAGATAGCGCCGAAACTGGACATGGCACCCTGTTCTCTCCGGAACAGATCGCGTTCGATATTCAGAACCTTTGTTTCGTGCGGTCCCACATCGACTGTAGTACCTGACTCTCTTTTAGGAGATTCCCCTCGAATCGTAGTCGAGACGGACAGCATTGTGCTTGTGGTATTGGAGAGTACAAGATTGACTTCACCCTTAGGCGACGGCAGCCACCATACACCGGCGAGCCGCGATGAGCCCGGTTTTCTCAGTTCTGTCAGTTTCTCGTCGAAGCTAAGGCTGTGGGTTTCATCGGTCAAATAAATCTGTGCGCCGAGCACCAGATCCTTGCCACGATGGAAGAGATGGATGCTGCCTTCGCGGAATTGCTCGCCCGCGATAGCCGCCCAGTCAGCAAAATCTTCGAATCGATGTGAGTTTGCATCCACAATTACCGGCTGGGCGTCAAATCGGTCGCCGTTCAAGCTGAACAGCGTCGGTTGAACTTCGATCGGAAGTGGACCTTTGTTGTTGAGCAACAGCTTAGCCGAAAAGTTATTGTTGATAGTGTAATAAGACCCAGCCAAAGGATGCGGCTTATTGTTGCCATCTTCTCCGCAGCAACCGGCTGTTGTACTTTTCGACCGGTCAGCAGCCGCGCCCGCTACATGTTCGGATGTTTCCGCTTCGGCGTTGGCAGGGCTTGGGAAATCAGCATACAAGATGCTCGAAAGCAGTAACGTAAAGAGCAAGGAAAAGAAAAACCCAACCTTTTTACGCAACACTCCTGATTGATTTCTGCGAGTCATGTGACAGCCTCCTTGGTGGAAGCAGCCGCAGCGGCTGAGGATGTCGATTGAGCCGGGGACGAGCAGACTCTATACCCAAGCCCGAAAAATATCAATGAATCTGTTGAGTTCGGTAGGCAAACCCTGACCTCACATTCGTTTTCTTTGTCACTCGAACTCATGACTGTTCCAGTGGGCCGAAGCCATCGCACTCTAGCGGCCCCGTTCACGACGAGCGCCGGCGATAACGTGGTTACAATGCCCACCGAGCCACTCGCGACCGCGCCCACCGTTCTCGTTCCCACTCGTCGGGAGTGGCTGCCCTACGGTAGCGTCATTTCTGAGTCACATTGCGTTGGCTGTCCTCAATCGACTTAAAAAGCCAGACCACGGTTTGAGCATTGAACTAACACTCGACCGTTCGATGATGAAGTTATGGATTGGAACGTCGATGCCCTGCATCAGAGCCACGCTGACGAGAGAGGCGGACCAATTAATTGCCGGGCGCTATTGGAACCATTAAGTTGCCGCAGCAGCAAATTAATGGTTCAAGTTACATGAAGAGTGATGATGATGTGACTTGAATCAATTCTTTGCCGCCGCTGGAACTAATTACTTGCCGCAAGTTCAATCAAAACCCAGGAATTTCGCACCCCAGCCTTGTCTACGTTTCGTGTTTTGGAACCATTAAATTGCCGAAAGTGCAAATTGGGACTTAAGCATTGCCGGAAGTGCAATAGTGGAAACAAACAGTACGTCAGCGCTCGTTGAGAGTGCGGCCCGCTAACTCATACTATGACTAAACGGTCCCCTCCACGACAAACACACGGCTTCCACAACGACACGACGCCGCGTTACGACGAAGAGGCTGCGAAACTGGCGTGGTTGCGACGATCGAAGCGTAAAGTAAATCGCGATAATTCGCGGTTTGTTAAAGGTGCGGAAACCAGGGAGCAGTCCTCATCGCTCACAGACTACAAGCCAAGTCCAACTGAACCGACCAGGACTTGTCGTCGCTACTCGTAAAGCCCCCCGCTTTCGCTTTTCTGCGTGATGGGCAATCGCACCTCACTTTGCTCATTGTTTAGCTGGTAGACCGTCCGCGCCACGTCTAAGTGGCCGTCGTAGCGATACGGTTTTGATCCATCCACGTGTTCTATCCTCGTAACCACATAAACAATTCGCCAGCAGCCCGAGTTGCCATCGACACCTGCCGGCTTAGCTTCATTAATCAACTCCGTTGTCCAGTAGGTCTTGGTTAGTTTCGACGGAGCAACTGGCACCGGCAAGAAGTAAATTCTGAAATCGTATGCTGATACTGCTTCCGGCAGATCATTGCGGGACGGCGGCCCCCATGCCCCCTCGATCCCAATGGACCAGCCTGACTTCTTGTCTGTTTCGCTAATCGATTCATGAGAGTAATCGACACCGGCCATTATTTCCCATTCGAGCTCGGCGCCCTCGCCAAAAACAGACGCACCGCTGCTCCCGCTCACGCCACCATATGCGTGAAGGTCCAGGTGCCAACTGGTTTCCTGAAACGACTCAGCCCACTGCGAAAAAGCTTGTCCCAAACTGCCGTCGGCCGACCATGAGTACTCAATGTAGGGGTTTGTGGGATCGGTGAACGGATAAGCGTTCGTCATGATTACGTCACCAAAGTAGTTATCGCTCGCCGTATAACCTAGCGCCTTCATCGTGGCGTTGATAGCCTCAGGGGTATACGACTCAAGCTTTCCCGGCGTCACCATATAAGGTTTATAATTGAGTACGAGATCGTCCACCATACTCTGGGTAACCATGGCAGCTTTCAACCCGTTGGTGGGTGAGTTGTCGGTAGAGTCGACATTTGGTCCGAAATTATCAAGGTAACGAAACGCCGTGATTGAGAACTGAATGCCGACACCTCTCAGCACGCCGTCGGTCACGATCGAAGGATTGTTATTACCCGGGGCCGCGGTAATAAGTGCCGCTACGGCAAGGTCAAAGGAGATCGTCGTCTCCGACGAATCACCTTGCTGCGAGCCTTGCCCGCCTTTAAAAGAAATGTCCCATGCGGGACCGACGCCGCTTGTCATCTTGCCCTGGCTCTCAAAGCCCAGACTCCAGGTATTGCTGACGCTGTGCGAACTGCCTCTGGAGTTTTCGGTCCCATAGATCATCGAGCCCGCATTCCCGTCGTCCTTGGGGGGATCATGATCTTTGAAATTTTCGAGTGGGATCGGTATCGGGCCATCAATAATTCCTGAGATGACATTTAACGGAATCTTGAGATCGCGTTGGGTTTTCCGGATGCTGAAATCGGGAATGACCTGGATCGTCCCGCATCGATTAACCTGACACAGGCCTTTCTGGCTGTAGAAAACAAATTCATACACCGGATATTGGGTTGCGGCGTGGCCGTCGACCGTGGTGTCCGACTGTCCGTCGCTGAAAACGAAAAAGAACGAGAACGGCATCCTGGTGTATGAGGCGTACCCTGACGTAATCGATTCGGACGAGCCGTTGAAACCATAGCCTCCGCTTCCCACCGGGCCGTCCATGAGAGATGCTTCAAAGTCACTGCCGTTCCCGCTCAACCAGGATCTAAGTCTCCCGGCGGGATCGCGGATCAGATTACTGAGAAACAGCGAGTGATTATCGAACTCTTCGAAGCTGGCCAACGTGACTGAAACGTCACTACCTGCCGGATCTGCAACGCTCATTTTGTAAAACGACATGTTGACAAGTGGGACAGGCTGGTCACCGGGGTTCGCTGATTGGGGCTGAACAAAAACGCCAACAAAATACCCCGGCGGATCCGTCTTCTGAGCGTTCGGATCGATCTTCGAAAACCACTCGACCGATACCTGCGTTAATGATTGTTCGAGGTTGTACGGTGACTTGTTCGGCAAGTAGTCATGCCACCTCGCGGCCCACTTATTAGTGTCGGTATCCAGGTCCCGCACGTCATAGATCGCGACATAAGTCCCGCCCGCCGGATGGCTCCTGGATGATGCAAAGCCACAAGCGAGAATAATAATATTGTCAGCTACACTTGTGGCACTTATATCTGAGAACGCGTGCGGCAGGAGAAAGGTCTTCCCGTCAGATTCAAGCATCTCGATCGGCTGGCTCCACGTTCCGGGTACGGTGGTATCGTCCGAAAGAGAGTATCTCAAAGCGTTAAGCTGCCCGTTATTTACTAAGGCATACATGGCGCCGGCAAATGACACCAGAGCGGGCCTCGAGTCGGACAACGGTATCGGGAAGTCGCTGACAACCCAGTTTGCGGGGTTGGTCAAAGCTTCGCCGTCGAGCGGCTCGTCATCAGCAGTCGAACCCTGCTCTTTTAATTTACTCAGATCAAAGGTGATCACCACCGGGCCCGGGAAGCGATACGCGTTAAGCAAAAAGAGTGTGTTGTTGAAAACCGTAACTGCCCCGCAAGGACCCGCGCCGGGGATCGCAAATTCACCTGATTTGTAGACCATACTTTAGAATCGCTCCTTCGTATCTCGCTTCCGCTAAAATCCGATTCTCGGGAAACGGCTCGTTCTTTTTTTAGATCGTGAGAAAGACGGCCGCCATCGTAGCACTGTCTATTCTTCGGACATAAGCTTTGTTACTACTTGTACTATCGATGCCCTAACGTCGAGCTCTCCCACAGCAACTCCCATCGCCTTGGTCAGTGACCCTGCAGTGGCCGCTCTGAGCTATTGATTTTTGCGGGGATTAAAAGAATGTGGCTCCAGCTAGGACTTGAACCTATATTAGTGACCTAAATCGGCATCGCGAATTTTTCATTAGAGGGATACTTAGAAAGAAGACACTAAAGGCGACCGTTTTTACTCGGTCGCCTTTGCGATGTTCTTAAGGAATCTGGCTCCGCAGGTAGGACTCGAACCTACACCCCTTCGGTTAACAGAGTAGCTTTCATCTTGCATCAAGCAGCACTAAGTTGCACAGCACATTCAGATCTCTACGGCCTCCCGCAATTCAAAAACCGGAGACCACTATTAACTCGCGGATTGGTTAACAAGTATTCGCCGCACGCCAGCCCAGAGACTCGGTGATCGCTCCTCATTGTATTCTTTTCCGAAAAACTGGAACCAATAAATTGCCGGGCGTTTTTGGAACCATTAAGTTGCCGCGAGTGCGTCTAAAGAATAGCGGGTAACAATTTACGAAGGGATTTAGGGTAGTTTGCACTTTTTTGAAGAATTGGAAGAAATTGGAACCAATTAATTGCCGCGCGCTATTGGAACCATTAAGTTTGCCGCGGCGGCAAATTAATGGTTCAAGTGACAGATGAAAGCGTAAGTTGTTCAAAGGAAGTGGCGGAGGGGACAGGACTCGAACCTGCATAGCCTTTCGGCCGGCGGTTTTCAAGACCGCACAGTGGGCTTGAACCTAGTCTGACCTCCCCGGATTTACCAATATAAATCAGGGTGCGCAGCCATCAAAGTGATCGAAGTATTGGCAGGTTCATTTCCATCAGCGCGCCATCTTAGCGCCAACTCTCCGCGGCTACAGTCTTCTATGAACCCTTTATCGCTCGGACCGCACACGCGCAAGCGCGTGTGTCTAGTTCCGCTGGGGGAAGCGCCTATAAGGACGTGACTCCAAATTCTTCAACGCCCAGGGCTTCGAGTCGGAACCAACAGATTATGAGTCGGTTTGAGTAGCATCAACCAAGACGAGACGAAGTGAGATGAGGCAGTATTTACCAAATCCACAGCCGTCAAAGTAAAGTTAGGTAATGCTATGTAAGAGGACGCCATTGAGCCACTGGACCACTCAGTCCTCGTGTCCGAAGATTTCATTTAAACCGTAGTTAATAGCGCGGCGAACGTTCTCTGGCTGAAGGGTCCGATCTGCTGGCATCCGGGCAGCGGTTCGAATTGTATCGGTCACATCCCGGAATAGTTTCAAAGCAATGGTGATCGTTCTCGTAGCTGTCTTAGCGGGCATCGTAGGTCTGATTCCACCTTCCCAAATTTTTCCCAGTTCTTCGAGCGATGCTCCAAACAACTCCAGGGTGTCGTGAATGTATAGTACATCCTGCGCTTTCTTGTCAGCATCTCGGTGCTTGTGAATCAAGAGCTTCTGAACGATGAAACTCACCGGGTTAGGGACAACCAGATCGACTGCGCGTTCAATGGGCACTTTACTCTCCGGCCCAATTTGAACTTTCCATGGCACGTCTAAGAGCAGTTCGAGATGCCTTAACTTTTGTGCTGTGATTCCTCCTTTCGAAACAGTCAAGTCAGGTTTGCCATCGCGCCTTAGGCCGCTCCCTTGCTTTACGGTTAGAAACTCTGCATAGAACCCAGCATCCTCATCGCCGAGGTGGTAGTGTGTAACCGGTGGCGTATCTGTACCCGATAGTTCCTCTTCAAACCCAGCTTGCTTGAGTGCAGCTCTAAGATCGCCCTCAATGGGTGCCTTGAGTGAAAATGCTAAGTCAACGTCACGGGTACGTAGTGGCTGATATTCTTGAGACGTTGCAAGTGGGTGGAACCTGTGTAGCCTATGAGCCCAACCACCCACTATCACCAAGTGAGTAAGCCAAGGACGAACAGCTTCAACGAGACGCGCAAAGTTCGCAAGATCCTCCATTAACGTTTCTCCTGGATCACGCGCTCAAGCACTCTTTTACGAATCACCTCTGCCTGCTCCCGTCCGCGCGACGGATGCGAGGACACGTCCACCCATACTTGTAGGACGTCGGATGTCGCCATCCCGTTCGGGCGAACTAATCCGCGAAAGATCGATTGTGGAGCCGGAGCTTGGCGAAGTATTAGGTCAGGAGATTCGCCAGGCTCACATTGTCGCAGGTTCTTCCATGCAGAAAGGTTTGAGGACTGAATGCGTTCGACATATACGTATGGTGGCACACCCTCAACAAATCCGAGCTTCAGCGCTTCAGCTGCCGCAAACAGCGCCAGACATGCACGTCCACTCTTGAGCATTCGGTGGAGTTGCGCACGAGGCTCGCCTTTCAACAGAAACCGCATGGGCGCCTCCTTGACAGACCGCACACCGGAGGCTTGCCATCGGCGAAACAGCTCCTCACGTCGCACAAGGTTCAGGTATGGACCAGACTCAGACAGGAATCCCTCATCTTCGAGCTGCTGCAGAAAGCGAAACGAGCTCATCACGGACACCTTAGCGGCGCGCGCAAGTTGCGATGCGTTTCTGTACTGGCCTCGCGGAGCGGACAGTAACTCATCGGGAACTTCCGAGGCCAGCAGCACTTTAAGCATCCATTGATTTAGATCAGAAAATAAGTGTCCAGAGACTCGGGGCGACTTTGATGCGATTGAAGACTTGTGGGGAACCTCTGCATTGAGTCCCTCGAGATGCGGCCCTCGAAACAAGCGAAGCCCCTCGAAATCGATAACGCCGGCCGCTGCGTCGGGAGCGTATCGCTCTGCAAAGTTTAAGATCTGCTTTGCGGCACCTTGACTGATCTTTGGAGCGGCGACAACCGCGAGAGGTGCCGCATTCTGTCCCGCACCATGTAGCGACTGCAGAACGGCCTGCGAAAAAAGTGGAAGTAGACGATCAGCACGACCCTCGACAGCGGCCTTCACCTCCACCGCATATACAACACCGTCAGGGCGTCGGACAATCATATCGAGATCTGATCTCTGTCCTTTGGCTTGCCGTTCAACCCGCCAGCCGGCTTGCTCGAATATGTTCGCGAGCAAACCTTCTGCTCGCTGGCCTCGTTCAACGGCGGGAGATTTCACCGGTTTTTCTCTGTTCTTCATCCTCAGCACCACCCAATTATCAGGGCCCTGTTAATTATCACGGCCCTGTTAATTATCACGGCCATGGTAACACGCGCCCCAAAAAGGCTCAACTGTATATCTAAATGGGGCTTAGAAGCAGCTTGACAACATATGCTTACGCTGTCATTATACGTCCCGATGGCAAATCTTGGCGAAATCATTAAGCAAAGGCGGCTGGCTCGAAACTGGTCGTTGAAAAAGCTTGGGGCAGAAATCGGTGTAACCGCCGCCTACGTTGGGGACCTCGAAGCCAACCGTCGGCTTCCGAGTACCGACCTAATCCAACGCCTATCACTGGCCTTGGATATTCCGAAGAGCGAACTGGCGGCGGTTGACTCCCGTTTGTCCCCAGATCTCCGGGAATGGATCGAGGAACGTCCGGATCTCATTTCGTTGTTGCGTTCACTCCGCACTTCTACGCAGGCTGACATGCTCATTCAACGCTTTGCACGATTTTTGAAACGGCGGCAGCCGCCGCAACCCGCTCGGGGCTTCTTGGTGATTTGGGAGTCAGAGCTACGAGCCATTGCAGCCGAAGCATCCGCTTGGTCGATTGAAACAGGGGGTGATTTGTTTGGACGATGGCATGACGTCCCTACAATTCTGCTTGCGACGAAAGCAGGACCGCATGCACAGCGCAACACCGCACACTTCCGTCTAGACGTTGAATACCTCCGGCAGCTAAGCGAGACCCTCGCTGCAGATTGGGCCCTAAGATATTTCGGTGACTGGCACTCTCACCATCGTCTTGGGCTATCGTCTCCCAGCGGGGGGGACCAGCGACGTATTGTGAGTATTGCGGGTCGCAACCAGTTCCCTGGTATGGCAGAGATGATCGTCACTTTAGAGGGATCCAGTGATAACCCGATGATTAGGATTCACCCATGGTTGTATGACTTTTCAATTGAAAAGAGCGGGCCTTTTCCGATTCGGGTGAAGGTAATTCCTGGGCTAAGCCCCATCCGACAAGCGTTATTAGCAAGGCGCGTCCTACCTGAGCAGGAACTTCACGCGTGGGAGAAGATGTCGTGGAACCGGATCCGGGTTGGGTCTGATGCCTCGCCGCCAGTCCTTGAGCCGACAAGTGATGTGGATACCATTACTCGGGAGAGGACTCTTGCTCAGCTTGCCGAAGCACTGCAAGACGCGAGTGGAAGCCCTGTGGAGCAACATTCGACGGGTTTCGGATGTGTGCTTGTCGCGAAGCTAACTGAACCACACTATCTCGCGTTTGCCCTCGCTGCTGCTTGGCCCATGAACATACTCGAAGTGCACCGCCTAAATCGAGACTTGGGGACAACGGAACATGTCCAGGCCCCCACAGGACTAGAGGCCCCGAACATCGCAGGTGTCCTCGATGTTTTTCAGCGTGTGAAAGGAAGGCAGAAGGAGACTGAGCATGTGGACAGGTGACCAGCAGCAGCGGCTTTTGTTGGAGCATAGGATTCTTCAGCAGGAGGGGTTCAGCCAGTTTAGCGTCTACAGGAACCCGACGACCGATACTTACTCGGCCTCCGGCACTACCTCGTCAAACAGCGGACGTAGATATACCCTCTACATCCCAATTCCGGTGGGGTTTCCACTCCAGCGTCCTCCAATGTATCTAACCGATCCACTACCGCTTTATGCAGCTGACGGCAGGCGGGTTTCATCGTTTGGAGTTTCACATGAAATGCACACGCTAACGCCGCTCGCAAACGGCGCAGTTCAACTTTGCCATTGGCGAGACAACCGATGGCATTCAAACATCTTGCTTCAGAAGGTGTTTTTGAAAGGAATCATCTGGATTGAAGCCTATGAGCAACACCTTGCGACCGGGCTGCCTTTGGCAAATTTTGTTCGAACAATGGCGGAAACAATATGAACACGAATGATTCTCAACAGCAGCAAATGATTCGAGAAGCTATGAAGGCGATCGCTGAGCGAAAGCCTGGCCGCACGAAACTGGTATATGACAAAACTAAGCGGACAATTGTAGCCGTTTCCGAAAGTGATCAAACTCCTCGAGCCCTGAACATCACCGCCGACGACGCAGACATGTTTGCTGAGGTTACCTTGTCGAATCGATGGTTACAGGAGCGGTGGTCGCAGATCACACGTGATGGCAAGATCCCGATTCGATTTAGCTCCTGGGATAACGGTGATGCGTTCACACAATGTGATCTTGGGCCGATGCCAGCTGCTTCTGTCGTTGAGGGCGCAGTAATTCTCGGTGAGGACGCGATTGGATCAACTGACGCTAAGGTGCGCGTTGTTCTTACAAGAAGCGAGGCTTCTCCGTCAGACCCTTCAACGTTCGTCGCGCCAGATAGTTCAGTTCACAGTGCTAAAGGATGGCAGTATGTTGATGGAAAACACCAATCAATTGCAATCACGATTGTCGACGTTGAGCCCGCCCTCGACGCTCGACGCGCGACTATTCTCGAAACCTCCGTTCTCAGCGAGAAGTCCGTTGTTTGTTTTGGTGTGGGTACTGGTGGGGCCCATGCGGTGCTCGAGTTAGCGAAATGTGGAGTGGGCCGCATCGCCCTCGTAGATCCAGATCGACTTTCTGTTGGAAATGTCGTTCGTCATCCGGGTGGTATCTCACAAGTGGGCCGTCTGAAAGTCAATGTTATGCGTGACCTAATTCTGGAAAAGAATCCAGATGCTCAGGTGCTAGTGCGTGATGTTGCGATAACTCATGAGAACTTGGAGATGTTCAAGCTGCTAATAGCTGAGGCCGACCTCGTTATTTGCGGCACTGACAATAGACCTAGCAAGTTGCTGATTAACAAACTTTGCATTGAGGCGAATGTCGTTGGAGTTTATGGAGGAGCATTCCGGCGCGCTTACGGCGGGCAGGTTCTTCGTGTTCGTCCCAAACGCTCGCCTTGCCAAGAATGCTTCGTGGCGGCTATGCCTGAAGAATCTGCCGATGTCGAAGTTTCGTCAGATGCTGCGGCAGACGACATCGCTTATTCAGACAGGCCTGTGGCCATCGAGCCTGGCCTTTCCTTGGATGTTCTGCCAATCGCAAACATGTTGACGAAACTCGCGCTGCTGCAGCTTCTCGACGATATACCGACTTCGCTTAGTATTTTGAAACGCGATTTTGATGCACCTTGGTACCTTTGGCTCAATAGACCAGAACCTGGCACGCAATACGCTAATCTTCCGCCACTGAGTGAGAGTAGCGATGAGATGACGATCAATCGGTGGTACGGAATCTACTTCGACCGCGATCCGGCTTGTTCCGCGTGTGGAGACTTCGTGGGTTCAGTTGCCGCCTCATACGGCATCGATTTGACATCGGAAGAACTTCCTCTGTTGTCTTCAAAGGAGTAGAGACCGTGGAACTGGCAGCTGATTTCAAGGCTCTTGTTTGCTCGATTGAGCCCAGCGACAAGCACGTAGCGGCCGCTAAAGCCGCCCACGAAAAAGTTCGCGAGCAATTGCGAACCGACAAAGAATCAAAGGAGGCGCATAAGGACACGTTTCTCTCGGGTTCTTACGCACGAAGTACGGCGATCAATGATATCAACGACGTTGATGTGATCTGTCTTCTAGACATTAATTACGCAATCACCCCGCCGGAGGTTTTACTGGGATGGTTGGAAGGGATTCTTGCTCGATATTACAGCAAAACGAGGCGACAGGGTCGATCAGTGCGCGTCGACGCGGACAACAATGTGTCTATCGACATTGTTCCCAGCGCCGCCATCTCCGTTGATGATGGGCCATTGAGGATACCAGATCGCGAAGCGCGAGAATGGGTTCCGACCCACCCCAAGGGCCAAATTGCGGCAGCCACGGAAAAAAACAAAACAACCAATGGATACTACGTCCAGGTGGTAAAACTAATGAAATTTTGGCGAGACCAGTTGCCGACCGAGCAATGTAGACTTAAGTCCTACATCCTCGAAACGCTAGTGCATGGCTCAATTGGTTATCCCTCTTCTCACGCAACAGCCGTCGTAAATGTTCTCGAAGGTATCGAACGTCTCTATGGCAATTATCGCAACACAAATACCGTGCCTCTTATCTCGGATCCCGGTTATTCGACGGTAAATGTAGCGAAGCGCCTGACGCCCAGTGATTTCAGCGCCTTCATGAGTGAGGTTAGGCCAGCGGCTGCCACCGCGCGAATGGCATTGAGCACGACCGATGCGGAGGCAAGTCGGATGCTTTGGCGTCAAGTGTTTGGATCCACATTCGGGAAATGAAGACGAGAAAAGCTAATTCCCGAAAACGTCCACGTCCACCGCGGGCGAATCGCGGCTCTCTGCTTTCTCCACAGCACGTTGGCGGCATTACAGCAGGTAAGGGACTTGATTTCCAGAAGCGATACGCCGCATGTCACTTGCCGATTTGGCTTCTGGAAACGTCATTTCATCAGGTATTCTTCGAGGGTACCGGCGACATCGACGTTCGTTTTGTAGATGCTGGACAATCATTTCGCATACACATTCAAGTCAAAGATCACGAGGTCTCACCTAGTGAACTCAAATCGATCTTGGAGCACTTTCACGGCTTAGATGCTGCTCTACCTCGGGTGTATAGGCAGTTCACCCTAGCTTGCCCATCCTTGTCCACGAAGGTTCGACCAATTGAGACGGGCTTGGCAAGGTTTCGTGGGGCCAAGCCGTTTTACGATGATGTGCCAGGTGCGCTGGTTCCCACAAAACAGGAACTTGACGAGCGGTTTCGCAAAGCTGGTTTGAGTAACTACATTGACTTCATTCACTCGAAAGTTTTTATCGAGGTGGGCCACGGAGATCTCTGCCACGACGACAGGGCTGTGGAACTGTTTATCGCTCGTCTATTGAGCCATCCAGAATACTCTGGAAAACTCCGGGAGATGGTGCAGCCGGCGTTCGCTGAGGTAATGCGGACGATTGGAGCGAACATGGGTGTTGTCCTCGAACGAGGTGACATCGAGAACGTCTTAAGAGACGCGGTGGCAACTGGGGGCATCGGTGAAAAGCAAATCACAATCTGGGTTCAGAACTGGACCAGTGAATCCTTTGAACCGCCAGCGGATTATTCCTTGGACTGGTCAACCCGTTTCGACCGTGCGTCACGACGCGTACCTTCGCCGGAGGTATGGAACACCGAATTACTACCAGAATTGAATTCTCTAAAGAAGCAGATTGTTGCGCAACGAACAGAACGCGTAATTCGATTTCGAGGGAAGTGTGCGTTGTCTACCGGCATCGCGCTGGGCGCGGTTTTCCCAGCTGTGGGTGGCTGGATATTTGAGATACCGCAACCCCCGTCGAAAGACGACTGGAGATCGGATGCGGTGCCAACGCTGCCGTATGATCTCAGGGTCGAGATTATGGATGGCAGCAGTGACGGCACTGAACTCGTTCTTGGATTGAACATCCGAGGCGATGGGCGGGCGGATGTCATACGCTACGTCGAGAGCATGGCGAAGGATCCGAGGCTTTCAGTATTCATGTCACCACCCTCTCAGGGTGCACAGTCAATCGGCGGGTCTGGAGATGCGACGGCGTTTGCGCGAGCTGTACGTGATCATCTCGGCCAGTTGCTGAAGAAATACGGCCTTCACCACACTCGCCTTTTCTTCTACGGACCCTTCGCGCTTGCCGTGTTTCTGGGTCAGCAATTGACATCGATAGGCGAAGTGCAGCTATTCGAATATCAAGACCCCGGATATGTTCCGAGTTGCACCCTATCCACGTAGATTACCGTGGTTATTAGACACAGTGTCCGATGCTTGAAGCTGGCCAATTGAGTCTGTTAGGCTCGCAACTCAGTAAGATAGATGTCCACGTCTGATTGCAGTCATTGATCAGGGACCTCAACGGAACGGCCCGAATCGAAACTGATTTTAAACAATCAAGATAAATGCGATGGACAAAACCAAGTGTTAACGAGGCATTGGCGACGCTATATCTGCGTCTTAATGGTTACTTCGCGACAGGTTTGATCTTACATTCGCCTGCTTGGGGCGAGAGTCGAACCGAGGTCGACTGCGTCGCGATCCGTCATCCAAAACATTCTCAGCCTGAACGTGGCGTCGACTGTTCAAAGTTTCTTGCCATCACGAGAGATGAGGTCGACATATTAATCTGCGAGGTCAAGAGTGTTCCTGAACGGCCCACCTTCAACGAAGCACTTCGAACTGACGTTGAGGCTATTTCGGCCCTTGTTCGTTGGGTGGGCGTGTTTGGTGAGGAAAGAGTTGCTTCTGTTGCTCAACGTTTGCAACCTCTCCTTCAGAGCGGAGTGTCTGTCGACGCGGCTAGAGGTGGCGTAGTGGAGGGTGAATACCGAGTTCGTCCGCTGTTGTGTTGTGCGCCTTGTACTGAGGTTCAGTGCACTAATCAGTGGTGTCTTGTTGGAACTGAAATATTCCGCTTTATTGATGAGTGCTTCAATCCATCCATTAAGCGTGATTCTTGCTCGACGCGGTATAACTTTCTTCAGTGGGGTTACGCCTTAACACCTCTCGTCGAGTACTTCAAGAATGTTGCGGGCGTGGGCACGTCTAACCTTGCAGATTTGTACAAACATCTTAAGGCCTCCTAAGTCTAAGCCCTCACGATCAGAATCGGACGGGCATCCGATAATGTTGCATTCTGTCCTGGTCAGACAGGCGACGCGCCACCTGCGGTGTCACGCCGCCTGCACCGGTACAGAATAAACATTATCGTACGCCAGCGATTTTAGATTTTTCTTGGTGCGTGGCGACGAGCATTCGCTGGTGCGCGAGCACCATTGATCGAGATTGCTAACCGGATTGGTTGTTCGTTAGCAATCTGCAAGCCAAGCAGGACATGAGACCGGTAGTGCTTCGGCGAAAATAAAATCAAGAATACAAATCAGGCGAGCAGACAAGATAGAGTTGAAAATGGTGATCGAATTTCGCCGTAAGTCCTTGCTCCTCAACATCTTGATTCTCAGGAAAATCTATAGATATTCCCGAGAATCCTGAGAACTCAATCAACTGCTTTGGATTCAATCACTTGTAGCCTGATTTTGAGGTGATTTCTAGCCCTCGAAAAAACTGAAAATAGATTTTTCCTGGTTGGGGACTCCTCGGTCTCATGGTCCAAAGAGTACGCATGCGAAGTAAGTAAGCTGTTGCGTAATGCAACGAGTTTGCGCCTGCCAGCTCGCAAGATGTTGTGAAAGGCAACGTAAAACTGTTTGTGAAATAAATAGTTGTATGTGATTGCCGACAAATCAGAGCTGTCACTTGGTCTATTCGCACTCATTCAAAGACTCTTCCATCGAAATTCCTAACGAAATTCGCCTGGCACATCTGTTGTACTAGTCGATTCCCACCATGCTCGACGAAGACTTGGATCTCAAAGCAAAAATTGCTGACGTCTTTGAATGCGCGGCGAAAGAAGTAGTCGCATTAGTTGAGACAGACCGAGTTGTCGAGAAGAACTCGGCTGAACCGTCTGAGTGGATGACGGCTGGGCAGCTTGCCCGTTACTGGCAGCTCGTCAATGCGAATGGTGAGCCAATCACCGCTGGGATAATGAAGTGGACCAAGCGGGCTGAGAATGAACATCCGCTGCCTCACGCCTGTATGGGAGACCTACTGAGATTCAAGCGTGAAGAGGTCGATCGGTGGGCGCAGGAAGAGGCTGCGTTTCGAAGAGCTGAGAAGAATCGAAAGAAGTTGCACCTCGCGAGTTAAAACGACGACCAAGTTCAAGCTCCTGATAGAATGGCAGCGATCACTTAAAGATGGCTGCCACTTTTCGAAAGGAGAAAAATGAATGGCAGTCTGGAAGCGTTACAACGGAAAGCGCGTCAAAGGAGAAGGGCCAAAGGGCAAAGGTACTTGGATTGTAGAGTTCAGCCTTAGAGGACACTACGTCAAGCAGGCCATCCCGGAAGCACGGACCAAAGCAGAAGCAGAACAAGCGCAAACCAAAATCAAGCGGGATATCTTCGATGATAAATACAACCGCGCCGCCGGTAACAAAGACTTCAGCGAGTTTGTTGATGAAGTGTTTGTGCCGTGGGCGAAGGCATCGAAGCGGAGTTGGCAGGATGACGAGGAGCGCGCAAGACCGTTGAAGGAATTCTTTGCGGGTATGCGGCTTCGCGATATAACGCCGATGCTGATCGAGCAGTTCAAACAGCAGCGGACGAAGACTAAGACGTTACACAAACGGGATCGCTCGCCGGCGACTGTGAACCGTGAGCTGCAAGTGTTGTCGAAGGTGTTTTCAATGGCTTACGACAATGGACTGGTAGAGACGAATCCGATGCGGCGAGTGCACAAGCTACGCGAAGCGCCGGCGCGTGAGCGTTATTTGACCGATGAAGAAGAGCGAAGGCTCTTCGAAGTATTAGTTGGCAGACGCGCTCACCTCAGACCGATCGTTGTCGTTGCTTTGCAAACTGGAATGCGACAAGGGGAAATCCTGGGCTTGAAGTGGCAGCATGTGGACTTCGATCAGAAGACGATCTACGTCGCCCATACCAAGACAGGACGACCACGAAGGATTCCGATGAGCATGCCCGCTGAAGTGGAACTCAAGTCTTTGAAGCAGGATGCTTCGTCAGACGAGCATGTTTTCAGTTATTCCCGCACGGGTTTGAAGTTAACAACCTTCAGGCACGCGTGGGAAGGAGCATGTAAGCAGGCGAGTATCGCAGGCCTCAGATTTCACGATCTGCGTCACACGTTTGCGACTCGTTTAAGAGCGAAGGGAGTGCACGAGATGGACATCATGACACTGTTGGGTCATACGACCTTGCAGATGACGTCTCGGTACACTCACGCGATGCCGCAGAATTTACGCGCGGCAGTCGATGCGCTCAACAAGCGGCCGTTACCGTTTCGTCCGCGACCAGTGGCAAACAGAAGCGCGCCACGATCGCGCCAAGTGGCGACTGGAACAGATGGAGCTTAATCGAAGAAGAGCGGTAAGTTGTTGAACGTGAATGGCGGAGGGGACAGGACTCGAACCTGCATAGCCTTTCGGCCGGCGGTTTTCAAGACCGCTGCACTACCATTATGCGACCCCTCCGCAAGGGGTGTGGGGAGAATATAGCGTAGGGGTCGTTTAGGTTCAAACGCAGATTGTGTAGATGAACAAACCGTGCCAAGATCTCCCGTGATGCGCGTTACTATCGGCCAGATCAATACGACCAACGGGGATTTTGAGAGTAATACTGCCGCGGTGATCCGCGCGATTGAGCAGGGGAAGAGGGAACAATCCGACCTTGTGGTGCTCCCGGAGACTTGCGTCCAGGGCTACACCTCGCTCGATTGGTTTCTCGATCGTGATGTGCAACGCTGTGCGCTCGCGCCGCTGCAAAAGATCATCGAGGCCACGCGGGGAATCACGGCGGTGGTGGGCACGGTGCGGCCGTCGGGCCTCGATACTGGCAGGCGTTTATTCAATGCCGCTGCTGTGATTCGCGATCAGAAACTGCTCGGCTTCGCAGACAAGACACTCCTGCCCGAGTACGACGTCTTTGACGATCCGCGCTACTTCCAACCAGCCCCGGAACGACACCTCTTCCCGCTCCCCGAAACACGTCTCGGCGTCGCCGTTTGTGAAGACTTCTGGAACGACAAAACGTTCTGGCGCGAACGACTATACACACACGATCCAGCAGACGAACTGATCGATTTAGGCGCTGAAGTGCTGGTCTCGATCAACGCGTCGCCATTCAACAAAGGCAAGATGGGCCAACGTTGCAAGATGGTGTCGCATCGCGCGATGATGGCGAAGATTCCGATCGTGTTCGTCAACCTGGTCGGCGGCAACGACGGCGTGATCTTCGACGGCGCCAGCATCGTCGCCGACGCGCGCGGCAAGATCATTCTGCAAGCGCCGCCATTCGAAGAGTTCATCGGCACGGTCGATCTCGATTGCGACGTCGCCGACGAGCGTTGTTTACCCGGCGACGACATCGAAACAATTCACGATGCGTTAGTACTCGGCATCCGAGACTACGCGCGCAAGAATGGTTTCAAGCGCGCAGTCATCGGACTCTCAGGCGGGATCGATTCAGCCGTGGTGGCGGTGCTCGCCTGCCAGGCGCTCGGCGCGGAAAACGTTTTGAGCGTGATGATGCCTTCGCCTTTCTCTTCCACTTCGAGTGTCGACGACTCGGTCGAGCTTGGCCGCCGTCTCGGCATGCCGGTGATCGAGCATCCGATCTCAAACGCTTACGAAGTCTTGCTGAAGGAGATGAAACTTCCGCCGCCATCAGTCGAAAACAGATCCACCGCCGCAGAAAATCTTCAATCACGACTGCGCGGCAACATCCTGATGACCATCTCAAACTCGGAAGGTCGCCTGCTGCTCTCAACCGGCAACAAGTCGGAACTCGCACTCGGCTACTGCACTTTGTACGGCGACACAAATGGCGGACTCGCAGTCATCGGCGACGTGTTGAAAACAGAGGTTTACGCACTGGCGAATTATCTCAACCGAAACGAAGAGGTGATTCCGCAGTCGATCATCGCCAAGCGTCCCTCAGCCGAACTGGCGCCGGGACAGTTTGACGATCAATCATTGCCGCCTTACGACCAGCTCGATCAGGTCTTGAAGTTGTACTTCGAACAAAAGGCGACGCCGAGCGAGATTGCCGCGACCGGATTCGATCCTGGATTCGTGCTGGACATTCTCAATCGTGTCGAGTCGCCGGCGAATGAATTCAAACGACGTCAACTGCCACCGACGCTCATCATTTCGAGAAACGCGATCGGCATTGGCCGGCGTCGTCCGGTAACTCACCACTATCGACGCGAGCGTTTGAGCTGTTGAAAACACTTAACCACAAAGACACGAAGACACTAAAAATGTGCTTGTGTCTTTGTGTCTTAGTGGTTTGTCATAACGTTCAGGCGCAAACCGAAGCCGACGCTCTCGCCGCCGTCAAACTCGCAACCAATCCCACCACCAAACTCACGGCCGCCGAAGACTTCATCGCGAGATTTCCGAACAGCAATGCGCGCCTGAGTATCGCTGAACTCGTCTCTGCTGAGATCCTGAAAGTGAAGGATGGCGCCGTTACGCTTGCGCTTTTGGAAAGAGCAAGAGCCATCTTCACCAGCGATCAGGAACGCGAAGTTCTCAAACCAGTCGCGCTCAAAGCCTACACGACAGGCAATCGTCCTGACGACGCGTTTACGTTGGCTGGTGAAATGCTCGCGAAGAACCCGGACGATCTCTCGGTGCTCGTGCGCATGACGCAGGTGGGAACCGAAGAGGCGCGCAAACGAAATCGCAAACACTCGGAAGTGGCACTGCAGTATGGGCTCAAAGCGATTGCGTTGATCGAAGCAGGCACCACACACAAAACCGATCTGGCCCAACTCTACCAGCAAACGGCAATTCTCTATCTCGCTGCCGGAAACACTGAAGAGGCGAAGTCGCGCTTAACAAAAGCGGCGACACTGGCCCCACAGGATCCATCAAACTTTGCATTACTCGGAAGAGTGATCCACGCTGATTACATCGCGCTCGGGGATGCAAATCAAAAAACGTCAGAAAACTTTCTGGATCAGATCATCGATAATTATGCGCGCGCCGTGGCCCTTGCAACCGGACGCGCCGAGTATCAATCGTTACTGCAACAAGTGATTCCCGATCTGACGATTTACTACAAACAGCGCCACAACGGATCGATCAAAGGGCTGCAACAGCTAATCAATCGTTACAAATCCGCACGATAATTTCAGCCTCGAGGTACCCCAATGAAATACACAAAAAGAATCTCCCTTCTTTTGCTGGTAACTCTCCTCTCTTCATCAATCTTTATGGCTCATGCCGCAGGTGGTCGCATACAGGGAAAGGTGACTGATCCCAGAGGCGCTGCGATTCCGGCAGCCACCATTACCATCACCAACCAGATCACGAAGCAGGATTTCACCACCGTCACCGACAACCAGGGGAAATACAAAGTCGAGGGCTTGCCTGCCGGAACTTACATCGTCAGAGTGGCGGTCAAAGGTTTCAACGAAGGCCGGCGCGAGGAAGTGAGCGTTGAGGACGATGCCACCGTCACCGTCGATGTGCGTCTTGAAATCGCACCGGTGGAAGCCGAGGTGAAGGTTACAGGCGTGAAGGGGAATGTCGATCCTGTTTATCAATCCCTCAGGCAATTGGGACGGAACGAACAGGACTTCGCAGGACCTTATGCCGTCGTCAACAATCTCCAATTCAAGCGAGACGCAGCAAATTTCACACTGAGGTCCGGCGAGTTGTATTTCATCACGCCGATCCAGGAGAAAGTGACGGCAGCAGTGTTTATCGGCGATGGCGAGTTGTCGCTGACTCCGCCTACTGAAATCGAAAAAAACAGCCTCAAGATCTTCACCGGCGAAGGCGGGATCACCGAACAGTTCACCAAACTGATACTTCGCTTCACTGACGACACTTTCGAACAGATCAAGTCGTCTCCCCAGGCAACTATGAAGACTGGTGGACCAGCGGCGGGCCAGGCGCGCGGTCTGTATCGCGACAATCAGGATCTGTTGCGCAAACGTCTGCGCGACAATCGTGAGTTGCGTACGCTGAACGATCTTTACAACCCTGCCCGCGAGGGATTTTTTGCGGCCTTCATCGACGGCAAGCGATTCAACAAGCTCGTTTTCATGATCGAGCCGCTCGGCGCCGCGAATGTGAATCCGGAAGAGGTCGTGTTGTTCAGTTACGGTGAAACAGACGGCGGCCTCTGGACAGCTTTCCATCGCGAAGAGGAATACAAAAAGGGGACTGCATCCAGTTCAGAAGATAACCGCCTGATCGATATCACGCGCCACGAGATCGATGCGGCTATCAAAGGCACTCACCTCGCCGCGACTGATCGTCTTACTTTCCGTAACCTGCGTCCCGGCACGCGCGTGGTGCCTTTCGATCTTTTTGGTCCACTCAGAGTCACGAGGGTGCAGGACGCAGACGGCAACGATCTCAACTTTGTACAGGAAGACAAAAACGAGGACTCGGACTTTGGCGTCATCATGCCTAAGCCGCTCGAGGCCGGCAAAACCTACCAGATCTCCATCCAGTATGACGGCAACGACGCGTTGCGCGATTCAGGCGGCGGCAACTTCATCCTGATCCCGCGTTCAACCTGGTATCCGGGTAATGCGCACGTTCTATTCGCCGAAGACCGCGCAATCTTCGACATGACTTTTCGTTATCCGAAGTCACTCACGTTCGTCGGCACCGGGGCACCGGCAGCGCCCGATTCCCGCGAAGGTGATGTGGCAGTCGCAAAGTGGACCAGTGGTAAAACCGAACTGGCCGTCGCCGGGTTCAACTACGGCAGGTTCAAGAAGAAAGTAGTTAGCGACAAAGATACTGGTTATGAGGTGGAGTTTTACGCCAACACCGAAGTACCCGACGAGATAAAAGCAATCCAGAATCAGATTGAGGACTTCGAAGCTCGGGGTCGACAGTCATCGATGACTACGCTCGGCTCGATCTCGACTACGGCTATGGCCGACCCGGCTCTCGCCGATGCTCAAAACGCAACCCGCATTTACAACGCGTTCTTCGGCAGACTGCCCTACAGCCGCATCGCGATGTCGCAACAACCAGCGGGCTTCTTCGGACAAGCATGGCCCACGCTGATCTACATGCCTTATCTCGCTTACGTCGACACTACGCAACGCGCACAACTGTTGGGCGCACGTGGTGGTGTCGATACCTTCTGGCGCTACGTTGGGCCACACGAAGTTGCGCATCAATGGTGGGGTCATATCATCGGCTGGGATAGTTATCACGATCAGTGGATGAGCGAAGGGTTTGCGGAGTTCTCGTCTTCACTTTACGTACAGTTCACTCGCGGCGAACAAAAGTTTGTCGATTTCTGGGAGGACCTCAGAAAACTGATCATCGAGGCTTCGCCGGCAACGAAAGATCGCAAGCCGTACACGGTTGGGCCAGTTACGCAGGGATACCGACTCAACAACGGCAAGACGGGCGGGGTTGCGCGCCGGCTGATCTACCCGAAAGGCGCTTACATTCTTCACATGCTGAGAATGATGATGATGGACCATAAGGGTGGCGGCGACGGCGACGCACGCTTCAAGGCAATGATGACGGATTTCGTCCAAACGCATTTCAACGAGGATGTGTCGACGGAAGATTTCAAAGCCATCGTTGATAAGCACATGACACCGGAAATGAAACTCGACAAATCAGGAAAGATGGATTGGTTCTTCAATCAATGGGTTTACGGCACGCAGGTTCCGGCCTACAAATTTGAGTACCAGGTGACATCAGACGGTACGCTGAACGGAAAACTCACTCAATCGGGTGTGTCAGACGATTTCAGGATGATGGTGCCGATCTACGTCGATTTCGGTAAGGGATGGACGAAGCTTGGTTCAGCTCGAATTAATGGGAACTCCGCGGTTGAACTCAAGAACATCAAGCTGCCGGCCGTGCCGAAACGCGTGGCGGCTTGTGCGCTGAACGATGTGCTGGCGACGAGCATTGAGAACAGCAAGTAAAGAAGGGCTCAGTCCCTATTAAGCGTAGCTGGCGTAGACGGATTTGACCTTGTCCAGGAATTCGCGGCGATCGACGAGGTAGTAGAGTTTTAGTTGACCGGTGCCCGCGACTTCGTCCAATAGCTTTTCGAAGATCTCAAACTGGTCTGTCGCCGAAATGTTGTGTGCCGCGAGGTAGCCGCCTTTGCGCAGGCGACGGATCAACTCCATCAACGTGAGCCGCCCTTCCAGCGTGCGACCGCCGTGCTCGTGCGATCTGCTGACGAGGTACTGGACCAACAGACTCTCGTTGTACAACGCCGGCGCGAGAAAGAGCCGCGCGCCCTCACGTTCCCAACCATCTTCCAAACGTGACGAGGGACGAACCGCACGCAAGTCTTCAAAAAGCGCGGACCAGTCCTGCTTCGGTTCCTTTCTTTCGAGGTAAGCGCGCGTTGCTTCGAGCAGCCAAGCCGGATCGCCGAGATCGAGCGAGATCCGCAAGGTGTCGAGCCAGTCGAAGAATGCACTGCGACGATCGGACTTGAGCTCGAGTACGGCAAACTGGTCCTTCTTCTTTTCCAAACTCTTGAGCAGCTTTCGTCGTGGAGCGTCGGTGGTCTTTCCGCCTTCGATGCAATGCGTATCGAGTCGCGCATGCCAACGCTTGGCGGCGTTGCAGTACGGGCAGCGCGGATGTTTCTCGTCGCTGTCGAAAAATGGTCGCACGGCTTTTCTTGAAGTCAGTTCTTCAACTGTCGGGCTGTAGCGTTTGATTTCGGTGTACGCAGAGCGCGGTGCGAGGCCGATCTGTTTGGTGAAGATGTCGAAGATACAGGCCAGGCAAACCAGTGTGGTGTATTCGGTGACGGTGCCGGGAGGGAAGCTGCTAAAGTCTAGTTCCTTCATAAGCCACAAAAAGGCACAAAAGATAAAGCACTAAAAGGCACAAGAGTTACATCGGGGAAGATTGAAGCGTCACGAGGGCCGGTGTTAGATCGTTGTCTGTGTGGCCCACGGCGAGATCCAGTTCGGCTTCGATGTTTCCGGTAGTGGAACTCAGAGATTTGAAGTCGAAGAGATGGTGATCCAACAGGTGCGACGGAACCGCGTTGCCGAGGGCGTTCAGCATCGATGCACGGATGTGTGGAATCTCTTTTTCGAGTTCCGCGATCAGGTTCTTAATCCGCACTCGTTTCAGATTCGTCTGCGATCCACACAGGTCACACGGAATTATCGGGAAGTTGCGCTCCGAGGCATACTGCGCGATGTCGCCTTCTGAACAGTAGGCCAGAGGCCGGATGATCGTGTTGCGTCCGTCAGTCGAGCGCAGCTTCGGCGGCATCGCTTTCAACGAGCCGACGTAAAACAGGTTCAGTAAGAGAGTCGTGATTATGTCGTCAGCGTGATGGCCGAGAGCGATCTTGTTACAACGTTCTTCGACGGCGATGTTGTAAAGAATGCCGCGACGCAGCCGCGAACACACCGAACAGTACGTCTTCCCTTCCGGCACCAGTCGTTTAACGATCGAATAGGTGTCGCGCTCGACGATCCGAAACGGAACTTTGAGCTCGCCGAGGTACGCCGGCAGCACTTCTACCGGAAATCCGGGCTGTTTCTGGTCTAGATTCACCGCCAGGAGTTCGAAATTGACTGGCGCGCGACGCTGAATGTCGAGCAAAAGGTCCAATAGCGTGTGACTGTCTTTGCCGCCCGAGATACAGACCATCACGCGGTCGCCGTCTTCAATCATGCCGAAATCGGCAATCGCCTCGCCTATGCGGCGTAGTAATCTGGTTTTGGTCCTGCTGTCTGTCTGCATAAACGGTTCTCAGAATGCCATGAATTGTAATTTTCTTACAAAGCTAGACACAGGGAGCCGACTTTGTCTATTATGGGAAGCCCGCTTCGTGCGGCGAATCATCGTTAACTAGCATTCAACACGCTAGCAATCCACCACGAACAAAAGGCAAGCGCGTCGTTAAGTTGCATCAAGGTTCCGACGGCCGGTGACTAA
>DASVGE010000138.1:0-9393 GCA_036379695.1 Pyrinomonadaceae bacterium
GATCCGTCGCAATTACCGGCAGCCCCGACGCCAACCCCTCCGGCACTACCAATCCCCACCCGTCATACCGCGACGGCACACACAACACATCCGCCGCCGCATACTCACCCGGCAACTCACGCCAATCTCTGAACCCCACAACATCCACACGCTCACTCGCCAGGCGAAGCTCCCCGTCCCCAACAATCCTGAGCCGAACGTTCGGCACTTCCCGCGCCAGTCGCGTGAAAGCCGCCACCAGCAGATCCACACCCTTGCGTGCGATCAGCGATCCGGAAAACAAAAACACACGCTCACTCTTCTCTTCACGCTCCGGCGTCCTGAATCGTTGTAAATCAGAAAAGTACGGCAGGTTAAAGTAAGCGCGTTGCGACCCAAACTCTTTCCTGTACTCATCAACCGCAAACTTCCCAATCCCCCAGATCGGCGCCGGTGACGAGTGCAACTTCGAAAGCTTCCACTTACGCAAAATTCGTCCGGCCCACGCGTGTTGGTGAAACCCCGGACGCTCACCCCAAAAACACCATGGCCCAGTCCGCTCCTCGATCAACTGTTCCGCATTTGCATGACGGTAGTAGTTGAAAACCACCAGGTCAGCGCGACGAGCAGACTCACGCGCCCGCACCATCGCACCATTCTCCAACGCAATCGCTTCATGTCGAATCTCAGACACCTGCCAGCGACGCCCCGGATCGCGATTCCGAAGGTAACCCACCTCCAGCACACATTCGCCCTTCGCCTCGATCTCATTGAACAGCTCGACCTGGTAAGGCGACGGACAGTCTGTCAGTACAAAAACTCTCACTTCGCGTGTCGCAGTTTGATAAACAGGTGCGAGATCCCGACCCACGCCAGCACCACGTAACTCACCAGGATCAACTCGAGAATCGATCGCATGCCCGAAAACAGCGCCATCACCACAATGCTGTAGATCACCAGCGCGCCCTGCGTCGTGCAACGCGCGAGCAACCCGCTGGCGGTCGAGGCGACGCGCCCGTAAAACCAGCCACCCAGCGCGATGCCGATGAAACCCAGCGACATGTAAAGCTCGCCGATGACGGAATAGGAATACGAAACGCCTTGCACACCAAGCGCCGTCGGCAAATCAAACCCTGGGTCCACCGGTTTACCCGGCCAGAAGACCCGCGGCACCGGACGCACAACGACGTAGATCAGGTAGTGGTGGTAAACGTACGGATACGACTCCGGAATGAGCTGAATGATCTGGCACAGACGATAGAAGTTGTCGTCAACGCGCAGGTGCTGTTCTTCGAGAATCTGCCGTTTCTCAGATCGACCACTGGGAATCTCCCCCTGACCCACCAGAACACTCAACCCAACGTTGCGATACTCGAGCATGAGCTGTAGCGCAACAAGCAGAACTACAACCGCCAACACCGTCGTGAGCAAGTGCTTGATGCGCAAACGTCGCTGGTCCAGGATCCAGAGAATCAGCGCCATGCCACCAACCACCCCGACCACACGCCGGCTGCCACTCTGCGCGAGAAACAGCGCGATCACAATCGACATCCCAATACAGATGATCGTGCGCGCGTTTCGCACACCCACACGACGCACCATCACCACCGTCAGCACCGGCAGCAGGTAACCGAAGTATTGCAGGTGATCGAGAAACGCTTCCCAGCCACCCAACTGCCCGCGGCCCCACGGCGCAGCCCAGCGCTCCTGGCCCAGGTAGCGGACCATCTCAAACACGTTGAAGTTACACGGCACCGCATAGTTCAACATGCCGATGAAGAAACAGGCGACGGCGAGCGAGAAGTAAGTGTTGATGGAAAACTCCTGCGAGACGGAGCTGATCACCACTTGCGGGATTCGCCAGGGACGCCGGAGCGCCGCCACCCAGACCATCACGACGAAGATTCCCACCGCGAGAAATGCGTAGCGCGCCTGGTCCGCGGTGATGTCCTGCAAGCCATAAACACCCTGCAACAAATCGAGCAGGAGCCAGTAGATCGGCGCCAGCGAAAGCAACGACTCACCTCGCAGCAGCGCTTTCGGAAAACGTACGGCAGCGGCAACCGGCGCCGCAGCGAGACCGGCCGACAGCACTAAGGCAGGATAGAAAAGCGCGCCCTCGGCTGACGGATCTTCCGGAACCAGAAGGATCGACAGGATCGTCGCGATAGCGGTGCTCAGTATCGCCAGCGATGCCGATCGAGTTTTAGCCGCAGATGACGCGGATAAAAACAGATCGGGATTTATCCGTGTAAATCTGTGGTTAAGTTCGATAGCGATGAGGCCAACCTTTGTAAGCTAAATCGATCGTCTATGCCTGATCTCACGGACATGGCGCTGAGCGACTCAGGCGATCGCAAAAACCGAAGCAACGCGTCCGCGATCGCTTTACCGGATACTTCTTCGAGGATCACGCCGTTGAATCCGTCACGCACGACTTCACCACAATAACGGGATGCGATTACGGGAAGCTTCCACGCTTGCGCCTCCAACTGCGTCAAGGCAAAACCGTCAGAGAACGTTGGCAGAATAAAGACATCTGCATCCCTGTAATAACGGTTCACTCCAACGCGGGGCGCCACACCGAACCACTTGCACTGAGCGAGATCTTTTGGCACGTCGATCTGTATTGGACCAACAAACCAGAATTCTACGTTTTCGCGCGCGAGTAGTTTGACGGCATCGAGTAACTGCAGTACTCCCTTGCGCAAGCTGATCTGGCCGAGAAACAGCACGCGTAGCGGGCGCTCGTGGCTGAAGGCGCGCGGATAGTGACGTTGAAAGGAGTTCGAATCGGTTAGTGGCTCGTAAGCGAGAGGGATGAGACGTATTTTTTCCGCGGGGATGCCATCACGGAGCAATGCTTCCCTGGACCAGGCGGAGTTCACGACGATCCGATCGGCCAGCGAGCATTCGACGCGCCAGTTATCCCAATACTCTTTTGGCGCTGGTTTGTGTTCGACACCGGCGCTCTTGTGAAGCTCGGCGATTATTCGTTCATCCGCGGGGCCGAGATCGATTTGACCCAGCACGGTTCGCCACCCACGCGCGCGCGCAAACTTGAAGATCTCCGCGGCTGCGTAGCTGTAAGCGAAGATGGTGTGGTTGCCGTTGTGATGATTGCGTGAGAGTTGGGCCACGGCGTGACGTTGGAACCATTCGTTTCGCTGGCCAATCAGCTTCCAGCCGTTCTCGCGTGCCAGAGAGGCTTTCAATTCGAATGTGAGGGCGGAGACGTTTGGAGCGATGACGTTTGCAGTCGCGAGCTCCGGATGAAATCTGCCGCTGAGGCGGTTCTGCAACGAATGAAGCAATGTGCCGGGACGGATCCAGAGATCGGTGATGAATTCGTCGAGCAGGCCGCTGAGTTGCAGCGCGCGCGGGACCGCGTAATGCTCACGCGCGCCGAGTTGGCAGCAAAGCCAGGTTGAATAGGACATATACGACCTATATCAGGTTCGCAGGAACAGGGGCTCGTCGCAGGGCCAGATAAGATCGCACGGTGTGCCTGCTGAGCGGCAGACGGTAGCGATGGTGCGCGCGGAGGTGTGCCGGGATCATTGTCAGGCCTTTAAGAATTCCGCGATAACGGCCATTTCGAACGAGCCACAACAAACGGTTCGCGCACTGCGCTGCACCGATGGCCCAAAACGACACCGGGTAACGCAAGTAAGCCAGCAACGCGAGGTTTGCGATGCTTCCCGCGGTCACGTGTGGCTCCGCATGGTGACGCAGATCAGTGTTATGAAATACTCGCAACCAGGGCGTGGTTAGAATCTTGCCGCCGCGCGAGTGAAGACGAAGAGCAAGGTCCACCTCCTCCATGCCGTAAGCCACCTGCAGCGGCACGTAGCCACCCGCATCCAGGAACGCCTGCCGCCGGTAGATACAGGCGCCGCCCGAGAAATCCGCAGTCCACTGCGCGCTTCGCTCATCTAAACCGATCGATTCGCCGATGTGATAAAGCGCGGCGCAAAGCAACGAAGCGTCAGGAAACTGTTCAAACAGTTTCACAGCACGTTCGAAATAGTCGGAGTCGATCGGATACGAGTCGTCGTCAAAACTTGCCACAAACTCAAACTGCGCCGCCTCAACCAGCTTGTTGCGCCCGCCGCCCGGCCCAAGCTGCGCATCGCCGTGAAGAATGCGAATGGTGGGAAACGCCTGTCGAATGGCCTTCACGCAATCGATCTCATTCGCATCAACATGGACCAGGATCTCGCCCGGTGGTGGCGTGCAGCTCTGAAGCACTCGCAAGGTTTCGAGTGTCTGCTCGATTCTTCGATACGCGGTGACGATGGCTGTGATCATTTCAATCTTGCGACCACCGCTTGATGATCGCGCCAGAACGGATACCACGACTTGTTTCGTCCCAACATCTTTCTTGCAGGCTCGAGTAGATGCACGCGCCACCAGGCAAAACCACCTGGACTCGCAGGATGCTCGCAGCGAACCCAATCGAGAATCTCAAAGCCATGCGACTGCAAGAGGCGACGCAAACCTGAATGCGAAAACACGGAGATGTGGCCGCACCAACGCAGGTAGGACCACTGCGAGCCGGCGATCCGCGCCGGGTAAGAATCGGCGTCGCCCGTGACCAGCAACACGGCGCCGCCGGGGCGCAGGTGTCGCTTGAACGACTCGACGAAATGATGCGGATCGATTACGTGTTCGATGACGTCGAGCGCCGAGATCAGATCCGCTTGATACGATTCAGGCGCGGTATCCATCGTCGCCTGCGTCACTTCGAGGTTCTTCTTTCGCGCCAGACTCGCGCCCGACGCGCTCGGTTCGAGCCCGAGCTTGGACCACCCGTCCGACAAGCTCGACAGAAAAACGCCGTCGCCACATCCGACGTCGAGAATCGTCCTGCCGGTAACGTGCCGTTTCATCAACTCCTCCAGCCGTCGGTAAAACTGTACGTACCGGGGGTCGTTCTCCTGTGAGTCAAAGTAAGCATCGACGACCCGCGCATAAGCATCCGCTAAAACTCGATCATCCTGCCGCGCATCGTTCGCCCACAAACAACCGCATTGAGAACAGCGACGAAGTTCAAGCTGCGGTAACTGCTTCCGTAACGTCGCATCCAGGAACGGTTCATCTAAACCATCAGTCGAGATGCACAGGAACGGATCTGTCTCACCCTCACAAACCCGGCACTTCATGCAAAAGCCGCCTGAAAGCGAGCGGCGAGACGCTCGATATCAAATTCTTTCAGCAACGCGCTTTTCGCTTTCTCGAGCTCGCTTCCGTTCTGCTTCCCTTCCGCCCACGCATCGACGAAGTTGTCGAGTGCCTCGGGATTGATCGTGGCGAGCCGGGGTGTAAGGTCGTAGCGCTCGGCGACGCGAAATACGGCGGAGTCTTTCGGCGCGTGAAAGAAAACACTCTTCCCGGACGCCAGGTACTCCGGCAGTTTCGTCGGCAGTGAGTAGAGCGAGATGCGGGCCGATCGTTCGCAGAACGCGAGCGGCAGGTAGAGCAGGTCCGCGGTTTTCATCTCTTCGAGACACTCCGCATGCGATCGACGGCTCAACAGTCTCACCGCTTGCAACGCCGACAACGAGGATCGGTGCTGTTCAGCCACCTCACCCATAACCGTGAACTCAATCGCCTGCCCGCGGCGTTGATTGTGACGCTCAATCGCTTCGGCGAAGGCGATGACGGCGTCAAACCGAAACACGTTCACGTCGCCGGCTAAAAGAACTTGCCTCGGCGCCCGAGTGCCGTTCGATCCATTGAACAACGAATCCTTCGGCACGCCGTTGTGGACCACCTGCCAGCGCTTTCCGTAAGTAGCTTCGTAATGCGCCGCCATCTCACGTGAAACCGCGAACCTTACGTTAGCGCGCTCGATCACCTCGCGAAGCAAGCGCCGCCGCCAACGCGAATAAGGAAGCTGGTGACACTCGTGATGTCCCTGCCAATCGTCCATCACGTAGAGGACGAGGTTGAGTCGTGGGTATCGTTTGTGTAACGCGAGTGCTGCGGAAAGTATCCACGGACTCACCGGGATGACCAGTATGTTCCTGATCGAATTCCTTTGGACGGTTTCTTCGAGGAGTCGAACCGTCTGCCGCGCGGCTTGAAACTGCTGTGCTTTGAGAAAAGGATAGTAAGCAAGAGAGATCTGAGGCGGCAGCGGCAGCCAGTGCGGTCGCGACGGCGAAGGCAGACTTATCGATTGCGCGCGTTGCTTTTCATCAGCGGGTACGTTGTGTCCCGGATGCGCGGTCCAGAGTTTCTCGCGCGGAAAACCTGTAAACAGGTTGTAGAGCGTTTCACCAAAGCCGCTCGCGAACCCGATCGGGTAATCGGCGATAACAAGTGTCGGAGCCGCGTTCATCCGCGTAAATCCGTGGCCGTTACGCACGACAGAAATCCACGCAATCGCCCGGACCACGCGCGCGGCAGATCCGGCCGCAACACGCCGCGCCGCAAACTCGCAAGTTCACTCAGGCACTGCACGAACGCCCACAACCCGATGTGCGCGAGCGCCGCGTAACGCTTCTTTCCCATCGTGATCGTGAGTATTCCGAAACGCGATCGCATCGAGAGATACTGATGCTGATCCGATGTCTCGCGACCGGCGGGCGACTGATGATGAATGCACCGCGCAGAAGGCACGTAGTACACCTTCCACTTGCGACTCAGACGGTAACCGAGATCCAGATCTTCACCCGGAGAACTGCCGGTAAAGAAATTCGCAAAACCGCCGACTGACTCGAATGCTTCACGCCGCACCGCGCTATCTCCCGCGCCGATCCATTCACACGGTATCGGCTGCTGAGCGTTTGCTGGAAATCCGTTTGGAAGGGCCGCGCCCACCAACCGTCCCGGCTCAAAACCTTTGACTGGTCCATAAATGATTCGCCGGTAAACGCGCCACAGGAACGTCGGCGTCGCGATCGATTGATTGACGAGATTGCCCATCGTCGCGCCTACCGCCGGATCGTTCCAGATCGGCTTGAAGAGCTCTTCCACCCAAGACTGATCGACCTCCACGTCGTCGTCGATCAACAGCAGGTTGTCGTGCGTTGCGTGTTCGATCGCGAAATTGCGCTGTTGTGCACAGTTCCTTTCCGGGTAATGAAAATACCGGACGTACATTCCCGCTTCGTTCCAGCAAGCATCATTCGTCACCGCCATTGTTTCGGCGTCGTCACCGCAATGAACTACGACGACTTCTGCGACGCGAACCGTTTGTTTGGAGAGACTCTCGAGGCACCGTCGCAGCAGTTCAGGCCTGCCCACGGTCGCAATGATTGCCGAGATTGAATGGGACGTCATTCGACTCGCTTCATCCAAAAACTGCACGCGCCATAGTTTGGCCAAAGCCGCGCCGCCTCCTCGAGGTGATCGAGGCACATCCAGTAGTTTGCTAGCTGTACTGAGAAGTGTGAGTTGAAAGACAGGAAAGCTTCGAGCAGATACTGCTCATTCCACGCCTGACGCCGTTTGATCAGCCACTCTTCAGGATAGTCGTGCGGGAAAAAGATGTCGTGTACGTGTATCCAGACGCCCGGATTGAGCCGCGGCAGTACTTCCAGAAACTCGAAACAAACATCGCTGCCGAATTTGACGGTGTGACTGGAATCGATGAAGAGGATGTCGTTGGCACTCAGGCCCGAAAAGAAATCGAGGTCGATCTCCTCGACGCGTTTTGTAATCAGTTCGATGCTGAGTTTTGCGCCGTTAAGTCGCTCTTCGGGATAAGGTTCGATACACGTTAGCTTCCCTGCTCCGTTACGCGCTAAGGCTTTGGCAGCGATCTGGGTTGAATACCCGCCGCCGATCTCGACGATCCGTTGCGGTTGCAAATGGCGGATGAGCGAATAATAGACTGCGGCGTCAAAGCCGTTGAAGAACGCGTTGTCGAAATCGAATTGAAGCTTGCGCAGCTCATCGCTGTACGCTGCCAAATTGTTAACAAGCGTTAGCTGTTCGGTCCAATTGAAATCGATAGCGGGGTATGTGCGACGCCGGTTGATCTGCTCCGCGGTGATCGAGCGGAAATCGGGGAGCGGTTCGTAGTAATGGATCGGGCGAATGTGATAGCCCCAGCGATCGGCGATATCGGGACGGCTTTGGGCCAGGAATAGTAAATGGTGTGCAGCGCGGACTGGAACCGTCCTGAAAAAGGCGAGAGCGGTGCGGTCAAGAAATGAGTTAGCCACGGATTACGCGGATTTTATTGCGCGGATGAAAAGTTGTTGGGCGCGGTTGTGAGTGAAGTACTCGCGGCCGGCTGCCAGCGCGCGTTGGCCGAGTGCTACACGATGCGAAGGATCGCTTGCGAGACGGGTGATAGCGTTGCTTAGGTCCGCTTTATCTTCGACTACTTCGGCGACGCCCTGGTTTTCGCGCGCCCACACGACTGCGGAGCAATAACTTGGACCGTAGATCAGGAGCGGCAGACCGGTGGCTGTGTAGTCTGCCAGCTTGCTGGGAAATGCCATCTGCATGTTGCCGCGATCCGATGCGTCGAATGACATTGGCGCGAAGAGCGCGTGGGCTTCTTCGCGCAGTTGCGTCACTAATTGAGCTGAGCTTATCAAGCCGCGGTTCTCGGTGTTGGGATCGTCGAGGCCGAATTGGTTTGGTCCGAAGATGAGTAGTCGTCCGTTGACAGGCTTCAGTGCGTTTTGGAGGGCGGTCAGCGCTTCGATGTAACCGTTGGAGTTGATCGTGCCCGCAAATGCGATTGTGAATGGCTTATCGTTTTGGGCAGGTGGTGCGTCGAAGTCGGGACAGTCTGCCGAGCGGCTCGGATAGATCACTTGAGCGGGCTCGCCGTAGCGTTCTTCGTAAAAACGACTCATCGAGGGCGAGACACACAAGCGCGACTGCGCCTGCCGGTAAACACGCGCGAAACGATCGTCGAGCCATTTGCGCCGGCTTGGAGCGATGTCCGCCGCACGCGGCCAGTCGTCGTGAACGATCAGGTGCAAAGGCACTTCTCGTTTGCTCGCGATGTTTGCAGCGGCCAGCCAACCGAAGCCATGTGCGACAGTCAACACGCTTTCGAACCTACGGCCGTTCACTGACTGTAAAATCTTTGGCGCATGCCGTTCGCCTGCCTGCGTAAACCACGCGACAACGTAAGGGTGAAATCTCGTGTTCAGCCAGCGCGTGTTGCCGATTCGATGAGAGATGTAATTGACGCTCGGGAGGCGTCGAGCCGGATCGGATTCGGTCGCGGTTTCGATAACGGTCAAACGATCGTGCGGGTAGTCTGACAACAACCGGTGCAACAACGCGGAACCGTGATACGAAGCCTCAACCGGAACATCGCCGACATAAAGCAATCTCGGAAGCATTAACAGAGTTAAGCTCGAGCGCCTCCTTGGAGTGCGGTGCCTTGGCACCGCTTTGGCCCATACCGCGAGGATTAGACCAAAGCGGTGCCAAGGC
>DASVGE010000139.1:0-16746 GCA_036379695.1 Pyrinomonadaceae bacterium
CTCGAGATGCGAATTCACTCGCTCCGAACGAATCTGCACCCGGCCCCCGCGCGGCGTAAACTTGATCGCGTTCGAGAGCAGGTTCCAAACCACTTGCTGCAGTCGCACCGGATCGCCGGGAATCAAAATCGCACCCGTATCGATTACTTTTTGAACGCGCACGCCTTTCGCTTCGGCAGCGGGCCTGACGGCATCGACAGCTGCGTCGATAAATGAATTTGGGTCGGACGGACGCACGTCCATGCGCAACTTGCCGGTGATGATTCGCGAGACGTCGAGCAGGTCGTCAACCAGTTGCGCCTGAGCGCGCGCGTTACGCTCGATCGTATCGAGCGCCTTGGCAGAGTGTTCGGGTGAGAGTTGGCCCAGGCGCAACATTCTGGTCCAACCGAGAATGGCGCTCAGCGGAGTTCTCAATTCGTGAGAGATGGTGGCCAGGAATTCCTCTTTCAGCCGGCTCGACTCCTCAGCCTGCCGTGCAGCTTGCTCTGCCTCGGCGCGCGCTTTTTGCGCAGTTTCGTAGAGCCGAATACGCATCTCGCTGAGTGTGCGCAGTTTCTCAGCCTGCTCGCGCAACGTTTCCTCATTCGACTTCCGAGTTGATATGTCCTGCAGGAAACCCAGCATTCCTAAAACTTTTCCATCGCCGGCATAAATTCCACGGCCTCTCGACAAAACCCAAACTTCCGAGTTGCCGTTGCGCATGACGCGATACTCGACGTCGTAATCAGTATGGTTAGCAAGTGCCTGATCGACGGCGTCTCTGGCCTGCTTGCGATCTTCCTCGTGCAACAGGTCGCTCATAGCGGCCCAGCTCATGTGTGCACCTGGAGGAATACCGAAGATGTTTGCGGCAGTTTCAGACATGTCTACGATGTCTCTTTTTGCGTCCCAAGACCAGTCGCCGAGTCGCGCAGCGTCGAGCGCGAGTTTCAGCCGTTCCAGAGCTTGGTCGAGCTCCTTGCGCGCCTGTTTTTGTTCGGTGATATCACGCGCGATCTTGGAGGCGCCGACGATTTCCCCGTTCGGGCCTTTGATCGGAGAGACGGTCAGCGAAATATAGATTTGCCGGCCATCCTTTCGTACGCGCACGGTTTCGTAATGCTCGATCCGGTCACCGGCCCTGAGCCGGGCGAGGATTGCGGGCTCTTCATCCTGGTGGTCCTCGGGGATGAGGATCGTGACGGGTTTCCCGATTACTTCGTCGGCGGTGTAACCAAAGATGCGCTCCGCGCCCTTGTTCCAGCTCGTAATGATGCCATCGAGTGTCTTACTAATAACGGCATCGTCGGCTGATTCGATAATTGCGGAAAGCCAGTACGGCGCCAGTTCGGGACTGCGGAGGTTTTTGAACTGGGCTTTCTTAGAACTGCCATTACGCGGCTTACCATCAGAACGTTTCCTGGACATAGCTTGCGAAATCTTAGTACCTGTTAGGAGGAGAGAGTTGTAGGGGTTCGCAGGGGTGAGGGGATTATAGCAAAGGAAAAAGTGTACAAGCTACAAGAAGGCACAAAAGGCGCAATGAACGAAATCGTTCTGCGCCTTTGTGCCTTCGTATAGCTTGGGTTGTTTCTCTAGTGGCCCTGCGAGAGTTTGCCGATGAGGGTGAACAAGGGCAGGTACATGGCGATGACGATGGAGCCGATGGTGATGCCCAGGAAGCCGATCAGCAGGGGTTCCATGAGGGTGAGCAGGTTGGCGATGGCGGCGTCGACTTCGGCTTCGTAGAAGTCGGCGATCTTTCCAAGCATCGCATCCAGGGCGCCGGTTTGTTCGCCGATGCCGACCATCTGCGCCACCATGTGTGGAAACACTTCCGTGGCTTTCAAAGGATCGACAAAACTCTCACCACGCTCCACGCCGGCTCTTACTTTCGTGATCGCCTCTTCAATGATCACGTTACCCGACGTCTTGGCAGTGATATCCAACGACTGCAAAATCGGCACACCCGAAGACAGCAACGTCGAAAGAGTTCGCGAAAATCTTGCGACTGAAATCTTCCGAAAGATGTCGCCCATGATCGGAAGTTTGAGCAGTATTCGATCGATGGTCTTTCTACCGTTGGGCGTTCTGTAATAGAACTTGATCGCCACAACGATGCCGATGATCGCAGCAAGTATTACCAATCCACCCCAGCCGGCCAGAAAGTTACTGATACCAACAACGATGCGCGTCGGTAACGGCAACTGTTCGCCTGGTCCAAGGAGGCCGAGAAAGATGTTCTGAAACTGCGGAATAACTACCACCATGATTACGGCAACAGCCGCGACCGCCAGCAGGATCACCGCCGCCGGATAGATCATCGCGGAGATGATGTCGCGCTTTAACTTGACGATCTTCTCGATGAACGTCGAGAGTCGTTGCAGAATCAGATCCAGAATACCGCCCGTTTCACCTGCCTCAACCATGTTCGAGTAAAGCTGATCGAACACGCGTGGGTGGCGACCCATCGCAGCCGCGAGCGTGGAGCCTTCTTCGACGTCCTGCCGCACCTGGAGCAGGATCTGTTGGAAGTATTTATTCTCCTGCTGTTGGGCCAGGATCTCGAGACACTGGACCAGCGGCAAACCCGCGTCGATCATCACCGAAAACTGGCGCGTAAAGACCGACAAGTCTTTCGACTTAACTTTCTTCCGGCCGCCGATTTTCGGAATGCCGATCTCACGGCCCTTCTCTTTAACCGACGTCAGCGTAACTTGTTCGCGTCGAAGTATCTGACGCAGGGCTTCGCGATTGTCCGCGACGCGTTCGCCGACAACGATCTCGTTCAGTTTGTTGCGGCCTTTGAAAACATACGTAGGCATAACGGTAAGCTCCAGATTGGCTTATCTTGGTACGTTTGGCCTGACGCCAATCGGCCGGGCCTGAGCATACGGACTCGCATGCGGTTTCGACGCGTTGCCGGCATTTACTCCAGCACCGCGATCGATCAACTCGCGCAGCTCGTCGACGTTCGACGAACGTTGCAGGGCAGTGTCCAGGGAGATCTGGCGTTTGTGATAGAGCGTCGCCAGCGCCTGGTTGAAGGTCTGCATGCCGTACTTGTCCTGGCCGGTCTGCATCATGGAATAGATCTGGTGGACCTTGTCTTCGCGGATCAGGTTACGGATCGCGCCGTTGGGAACAAGGATCTCGAGCGCCATCGCGCGGCCGCTGCCCTCGACGCGTGGCAGCAGCGCCTGGCAAAGAATTCCTTCGAGCACGAGCGAAAGCTGCGCGCGAATCTGTGCCTGCTGATCGGACGGAAACACGTCGATGATACGGTTGATGGTTGAAGCGGCGGAGTTTGTGTGCAGGGTGGCAAGCGTAAGGTGTCCGGTTTCGGCGATACGCAACGCTGACTCGATGGTTTCGAGGTCGCGCATTTCGCCGACGAGTACCACGTCCGGGTCCTGGCGCAAGGCGGTACGAAGCGCTGCCGCGAAGCCGTGCGTGTCGGCGTTGACCTCACGTTGATTGATCAAACAGCCTTTGTGGTTGTGGAGAAACTCGATCGGATCTTCGATCGTGAGTATGTGCTCGTGACGATCGCGATTGATCTTATCGATCATTGCCGCCAGGGTCGTTGATTTTCCCGAGCCAGTTGGTCCGGTAACGAGAATCAGGCCGCGTGGTTTGTCGCAGAGTTGTTTGACGACAGCCGGCAGGCCGAGCTCTTCGAAGGCTTTGATCTCGTAGGGAATGGCGCGAAAGACTGCGCCGACCGCGCCACGCTGGTTGAACAGGTTGGCACGAAAACGAGATAAGCCTTTGACGCCGAATGAAAAGTCCAGCTCCAGGTTCTCTTCGAAACGATGCTTCTGCGCGTCAGTCAGCACCGAGTAGGCGAGCTGCTTGGTGTCTGCCGACGTCAGCACGCGATAACCTTCGAGGGGACGAAGATGTCCGTCGACTCTGACTTGCGGCGGCGAGCCGGTAGTAATATGAAGGTCCGAACCGCCAAGCTCGGAAAGCTTGCGCAGCAGTTCGGAAAGTGAGATCTGCGGGACAGATTCATTCAGTCGCATCGAGGTCGTCTCTCCTGGTCGGGGGTTGTTAATAGGTCCTATAGACTTATATGACCTATAGGACCTATTGGTTTTAGTTCGAGCTAATAGTTGCAGCTTTGGCGCGGAGCGATTCGATGAAGCGTTCAGCCTCATTCGTCATGCGATCCGCAAACTCAACTGGTGAATCAGTGGTCAGCCCGTAAATGCGGCCGCCAGCTTCCGTGAAATAGAACATCCACATCTTCTCTGGTGTCAGAGCGTCTTTCGGAGTGCGCCCTGTGACCACGAAAACGCGATGCCCGTTTATTTCGCGAACGAAGTCGTTAACGACCCAGCCACCTGACGAGACCATCTTGTCGATGACCATGCGGCGCAGGTCGGCAACGGCCACTCCACCCAGCATCTTCTTCTCTTCGCGTGAAGTCAGAAACGCCGGATTCGGTCGACTCATCGCCACTACCGTGAGATTCATCGAGCCGGGCAGTTTCGGAGCTTCAGCTTTGAAAACGGGATGCGCTGAGTTAACCACTCGCGGCCGTGTGGCGCCGTTCGGGGTTGCCGGAACACTCGCCGTCATTACTGGCGGCGGCAGTGTCTCTGTCGTTACAGCAGCGGCATTCGAAGGCATTGACGGCTGCGCCGGCTGTGAAAGTGCGGAGAGATCGCCGACCGTAATATTCTGCGGTAACGACAGCATCTTATTGCGCTGGGCCAACTCCGCCGCCAAACGCTTCTGGCGCAAACGCGCGCGGTAGCGTCGCCACCAGGCGCGTGAACGATAGCGATGATGCTTGCGTTGTCCGATCTGTGTGGTTTGCCTCACGCCGTGTGCTTCGTTAGCGAATGGCAACATGATGCTCACAGACAGCACCAGCATCAGCGATATTGCAATTGTTCTTAGCATCTCGGTTCTCCTCAAATTAGGCGACCGTTTCGCGTACTACTTCCTCGGGGCTGGTCACGCCCAAACGAATCTTGTGCAGACCAGATTCGCGCAGGGTGATCATGCCGTCGTCGATCGCCTTCTTTCTCAATTCAAGTGCGGAAGCACCGATCAAGATCAACTCACGTATCTCGTCGGTGATTTCCATCACTTCGTAAAGGCCGATTCGTCCCTTGTAACCCGTGTTATTGCACGTCGAACATCCCTTGCCCTTGAAAGTCTTGATGGTTTTGGCTTCCTCGGACGAAAACCCCACTTCGATTAGCGCTTCAACGGGAGTTTGGTGTTCTTGTTTGCAATCCTTGCAGATGCGACGAATCAGTCGTTGTGCCTGGATGAGGTTTACGCTGGTGGCGACAAGAAAAGGTTCGATGCCCATGTTCATAAGGCGGGAAATGGTGGAGGGAGCATCGTTGGTGTGGAGGGTAGAGAGTACGAGGTGACCGGTGAGAGCGGCTTTGATGGCGATTTCGGCGGTTTCGAAGTCGCGGATTTCGCCGACGAGAACGATGTTGGGATCCTGGCGCAGGAAAGAACGAAGCGCAGCGGCAAAGTTCAAACCGATCTGTTCTTTCATCTGCACCTGGTTGATCCCGGGCAGGTTGAACTCGACCGGATCTTCGGCCGTCATGATGTTTGTATCGACCGTATTCAACGACTGGAGCGCGGAGTAGAGCGTGTTGGTCTTACCGCTTCCGGTTGGACCAGTTACCAGCACCATACCGTACGGCTTGGAAATGTTTCGCTTGAACTTGAGGAGCGATTCCGGCTCGAAACCGAGCTTGGTCATGTCGAGCATGAGGTTCTGTTTGTCTAACAAGCGGAGCACGACTTTTTCGCCAAACAGAGTGGGGAGAGTTGAGACGCGGAAGTCGAGCTCGCGCGAACGCGAGTCAACTTTAACTTTGATCTTGATGCGGCCGTCCTGGGGAAGACGCTTTTCGGAGATGTCGAGCTTCGACATAATCTTGATGCGTGAGATCAAGGCATCGCGAAGCTTCAGGGGCGGGTGCATCACGTCGTAGAGCACGCCGTCAATGCGGAACCTGATGCGCAGCTCTTTCTCGTAAGGTTCGACGTGAATGTCAGATGCGCCACGGCGGAGGGAATCGACGAGCAGCACGTTGACCAGACGCACGACCGGTGCGTCTTCGCTCATGCGCGAGAGCGTGGAGAGATCGATCTCTTCGTTGTCTTCAACTACTTCGACGTCTTCTGTATGGCTATGGTCGAAGTCGATGCTGTCGAGGGAAACGAGGTCGTCTTTCGTAATCGCGCCCGAGCCGTTAGAACCCTTGGAACCGTTTTCCTTGACGAGTTCTTCTTTGGGGAGTGCGAGTTCGATCTCGCGTGAGTTGCCGTAATACTTGGCGATTGCCTGTTGCACGCTGCCTTCGGCGACGACGACCGGTTCGACGTTCAATCCGGTCATGAACTTGACGTCGTCCATGGCGAACACGTTGGTGGGATCGACCATTGCCAGCGTTAGGGTTGCGCCGACGCGTGAGAGGGGCAAAACAGAGTGTTTTTGCGCGACCTCCTGCGGGATGAGACTGAGAACTGCGGGATCGATTTTGAAGAGATCGAGATTGACGGAAGGAATGCCGTATTGTCGCGACAACACGGCGGTGATCATGTCGTCACTAATGAGGCCGAGCTTCACGAGATTAAAGCCGAGACGACCACCATGTTCGCGTTGGTAGTCGAGTGCCTCTCTCAGGTGTTGCGGGCTAATAAGATTTTCACGAACCAGTATTTCGCCTAGTTTCGCTGACATTTGTGACTCTAAAGCTCTCGGGAGTGGTAGATCGCCGACTACTGGGTGGTGGAGGCGCCGAATGTGGCGCGAGGCATGACCGCTTTTCTCAATACAACGACGGCGCTAACATCGTTGTGCAATCATAGTACAGTTTTAACACAGGGAGTGTCAAGGTAGGATTCCAGCGAAAATAGTAGGGAATCTTACGGAAATCAGCCACAGATAAACACGGATTTCATACACAGATTAAAAAATAAATCCGTGTATGAAATCCGTGTTTATCTGTGGCTGAATTTACCTATGGCTTTTTGCGTGCTGGCCGGCTGCCCTTGTCCGGAGTTACGTTTTCGCTCTCCTTCAACGCCTGCAGGACTGCCTTGGCGTCGTCCTTCATCGGGTGTGTATCCGGTGCGACTTCCACGAAGCGCTGAATGTAGTTAGCCGCCTCCTGAAACTTGGCCTTGTCGCCGATCCCGTAAACTGCCAACCCGGCGCCGAGATTCGCCTCGGGGTTGTCGGGAGTCGCAGCGAGGATCGCCTTAAACTCATTCAACGCTTTATCCGCGGCGCCGGCGTCGAGCAGCATCTGCGCCATATCGACCTGCGCTTTGGCTTTCTTGGCCGGATCCATTTCGACTGCGATGTACTCTTTGTAGGCCGCAATTCCGGCGTCAGCTTCCGCGGCGCCGCCTCCCTTGGTGACGTAGAGCCGCATTGATTCAGAATACGTGAGCATCGCCGCGTACTTATTCGCGTTGTATCTTTGTACTTCGGTTGCTTCGGTTGGAGCCGGCTGGGCCTTGATCAAGGTCACTGCTTTGCCGGATGTTTCCGCGGCGGCTTTGAAGTCGTCTCTCGCCGCTTGCAAGCCTGCTGACTTGCCGGCATCGTCCAACGATTTCGACATGATCGTGGAGTTAAAACGCTCGACGCCGCGTCCTTTCAATGCGACCGCCTTGTTGGTAAGAATCGCGGGCTGTTCAGCATCCGCCGCAAGGCCTTCGTCATACGAAGTTACTGCGGCTGAGTATTTCTGAATCGCCTCTTCAGAGTTCTTGGCTTTGCTCGCCACACCTGCTGCGTTCAACGCTTCATTTCCGGCCTTGAAAGTGCGAGCGATGATCTCGTTTGCTTCGGAGATCTTTTTGTTGCTGGCTTCGATTTCGGCATTCTTCTTCATCAGCTCTTCGCGCTTGGCTTTATCAGCCGCGCTCTCGCCGCCCCCGCCACCGCCGCCAGGAGTTGCGCCCGACCGTCCTGAAGTGGCGCCTGCCGCTTTGACATCTTCCAAAGTGAGTCGTTTTCCGTCACCCGGGGCCACCATTATCTCGACTGGACCTTCACCTCCGGGTCTCACGCCGCCGACGAAGTTGGGTGCTGCGGTGGGATGGCTGGCGGCAACCGTGTAAGTGCCGACAAACGGAAGTCCCGCAAACACAAACTCGCCTTTTTTGTCTGTCTTCGTCTGGTAAGCGGCTTTCATGTCCATTCGAAAGACGTCGATTTGCGCATCAGCGAGAGGAACCATCTGACCATCCGCCTGCTTCATCATGACTTTGCCGCGGAGTTCGGCGACTTGCGCCAACGTGGTCATGGAAGCGACCGCCACGAGAATCGCTACCGCGAGTGCTCCGAAAAAATATCTGCTAATCATCTAAAGATTCCTCCATCCTGTGCGGACTGCATGCTGCGAACTGATTTCGTAGGATGCGCCGACATTATTTACCGGTTGTAATAAGTATTTGCCTGAAAGTGCCTTAAAACTTAATAAGCAAAGCGACTACTGTCAAGCATATAGGGGATTGGATCGACGGACCCGGCCTCTCGGAATGCGCGCAGCCGCAGGGCGCACGAATCGCAGTTGCCGCAGGCCAGTTCCGATTCCTGGTAACAGGACCAGGTCAGTTGCAAAGGCGCGCCCAGTTCAATGCCTCGCTGTACGATCTCCGACTTGCGCATTCCGATGACGGGAGTTTCGATCGTGATGTGAGTTTCAGGCCTGGTTCCGATGTCGAGCACTCGTTGAAACGCATCGTAGAACTCGGGACGGCAGTCGGGATATCCGGAAGAATCTTCCGCTACTGCGCCGATGTAGATCGACGTTGCCCCAATCACTTCACCCCAACTCACCGCCGCTGCCAGCAGGTGCGCATTTCTGAAAGGAACGTAACTCGAGGGGATTCCGGGCGCTGAAAGATTGGCGGCTGTTACTGGAATCGAGTTGTCGGTGAGTGAAGAGCCACCGATTCGCGCCAGTTGTTCGAGTGAAATCACGAGGCGGGCCTTGACGTCGAAATGATCCGCGAGGGCTTCAAATGATCTGCGTTCGCGTTGCTCGGTGCGTTGACCGTACGAGACGTGAAGGAACGCGAGATCGTCGTTCTCTTCGTGAGCGATCGCGGCAGCGACACAAGAGTCCATGCCGCCGGAGACGAGACAGATGGCGAGCTTTGGTCCGTCAATGTCTTCTTCAGACTCGAGCGTTTCAGTTTCTACTTCTGTCGAGCCGCCCATCAGACTCCCTTCACCTCCGGTCCCCAGATGTATTTGTGCAGTTGCAACTGCATGCGCACGTTCAAGCCGCTGCCCGCAACCCAGTTTGCCAGCGCTTGCAGATCGACCAGTCCCCAGGCGGGAGAGATTAAAACTGCGTTGGTGCGGGATTCCAGCTCGTATTTTTCGATCACGCTTTTCGCGTAGAGCCAGTCGCCTTCGTCCGCGATCACAAACTTTACTTCATCCTTGTCAGCCCGCAGGCGCTCGAGGTTCGACCAGTCGTTCCTCGCCTCTTCGCCGGAGGCCGGACACTTGATATCGAGAATGACTTTCGCTCGCGGATCCAGACCGGCGGTGGAAACGTAACCGCCCGTTTCCACGAGCACTTCGTAACCTTCATCGCAGAGACGCTTTATCAGTTTAAACGCCTGTTGCTGTGCGAGTGGCTCGCCTCCGGTAACCTCGACGAGTTTGCACCCAAAGGCATTTACCTGGGCCATCACATCGTCAATCGAGACGTGTTCGCCGCCGGTGAACGTGTACTCGCTGTCGCACCAGACACAACGCATCGGACAGCCCGTCAGGCGTACAAATGTACAGGGGCGGCCTGCATGAGTTGATTCGCCCTGGATGGAGCGGAATATTTCAGTAACGCGCAGCATTGGTCGGTAAGAGTTTGCCACAATCTGCGGCTAAACGTGCATCAAACGGCTACTGAGAGTGATAGGATTGACTTCCGTGGAATCCGGTAACCACCAGACTTTGCTGAACGAAGGCGCCGCTCGACTGCTTGCCCGTGCGAGCGACAGCCGCTCCCTCGCGCGCGAGTCATTGGTGCCCCGGATCACGGCGGCGGTCGAGAAGTATTTATTAAGACACGACCCAAACACGCCGCAAGCAGAGATCTCGAAGTTCATCGACGAGATGCAGGCTGACGATCTTTGTTTGATCATCGCTTGCGAACGTGGCGATGAAAACGCGTGGAACGATCTGGTCGAACGATTCACGGCGACGGTACGCTCCGCCGCACGCTCGGCGAGCTCAAACGAAGACGCCGCGGAAGACCTGGCCCAATCGATCTGGGCTGAGCTTTACGGGCTGCGTACAAAAAAGGACGGGATGCCTGCCAGCAAGCTCGCGTATTACTCGGGACGCGGCTCGCTGGCCGGCTGGTTACGCGCGGTGGTGGCCCAGCTCGCCGTCGATGTGTTTCGCAAACAGTCGCGACTGGTGCAAACCGAAGAGGACGCGGATCTCGATCGTCTCGCGCGCGATGCGAACATCGGCGAAGGCCAGCCGGCGCTCGCTGGAATCGCGACGCCTGAGGAGTCGATGTCAAATCGGTTTGCGCAGAACGACATGCAACAAGCGCTGAATCGTGCCGTTCAGGAGTTGGCAGCCGAAGATCGTTTACTGGTGAAACTGTATTACTTTGACAACTTGCGACTGCGCGAGGTGGGTGCGGTTCTTGGTGTACACGAAGCTACGGCGAGCCGCCGGCTCACGCGTATCCAGACTGATCTGCGCAAGCGAGTGGCTAAGATCCTGATCGATGAACGTGGTTGGACACAAGCGGAAACCGAGAAGTCGTTTGCGGAAGTGGCGCAGCATTTGGACACGGATCTGGAGGGACTTTTGACAAAGGAAAGAGTTTAGCCGCCAAGAGGCACAATTCATTTTCGTGATTTTTGTGCCTTTTTTCGGCGCCACTTTTGACTGCAAGGTATCGCGAAGTTTACGTTCTTTATTAAGAGATGAGACAGGAAACAAACAACGAGATGGATCTGTTGTTGCGGCGGCTGGGGCGACAGGATACCGCTGCGCCTGATGATCATCTCGACGCGGACGAGCTTAATTCGTATGCGGAGAATGCGTTGCCTCCCGCGGCACGTGTGCGTTACACAGAACATCTGGCCGAGTGTGCGCGCTGTCGTGATCTCGTCGTACAACTCAGCTCGTCTGCCGGCGTCCTTGTTGCTCAAGAGACTGCGAAAGTCTCCGAGCCTTCATGGCTGAGTAAATTTTTGGCGAGTCTTTTCTCGCCGATGGTGTTGCGGTATGCGGTGCCTGCTTTAGGACTGGTTATAGTCGCTGCGATTGGTGTCGTAGTTTTACGCAATGAGGGAACTGTAAATTATGCTCCAGTCGCGGAGCGCCGCGAGGAGGCTCAACCAGCTCAAGGACGCGTTGCTGTAACACAGCCGTCGTCCTCGCCTGAAGAGACGCGCCCAGGGTTCACCGACACCGCGAAGTCCGTGAACAAATCCGCAGCGCCGGACAATACTGGCGCGGCAACCGGAGCCGCCGCTCCACCACCACCAAACGCTGCGCCAATCGTGAGTATTACTACTGAAGTTCAGGACGCAGCGAAGAAAGTTGAACAGCAGCGAGCGGACACGAAAGAGGCGCCGGCTCCAAAACCTACCCCTACAACTGAGGATTTGAAGAAGGCCGACGCTGATGAGCGAAAACAACCAGCTGAAAACGCTGTCGTAGTCGCCAACGAGCCTGCCGCCGAAAAGGCTAAATCACAGGAAACCAAGGCGGCGACAGATGCTGCCGCGGCGAGTCCTGCCAGCGCGAGAAGCCGCGATGATACGAGTCTCTCTGCTCTGGGAGGTGTCGCCACGCGAAGAGCCAGGCGAGAGGACGCCGGGGAGAAGGACCAGGACGAGGCGGTGATCCGCACCGTAGCCGGACGTCGTTTCCGCAAGCAGGGCAATGTTTGGATCGACACGGATCACAGTTCTTCGCGGGTCGTGACAAGCGTCGCGCGCGGCTCAGAACAGTATCGCGCCCTGGTCGCCGACGAGCCGTCGATCAAACAAATTGCCGACGCCCTCGACGGCGAGATCATCGTCGTCTGGAAGGGCCGCGCCTACCGCATCCGCTGAAAAAGCAATCCACCGACTAAAGAAAGCGAATCCTTGAATCTGCGTAATCTGCGGATTGCTTTATACTCTCCTGCCATGAAGAAGCTTCGACTGTTTCAAAGCGCCGTCATTATCCTCGTAGCGGCGAACGTTTTGGCTGCTCAGCCTCGGAAGAAACCTGCTGCCGCTCGCAATCGCACCATAGCCAACATCGTGCGTGAGATCGACGCCCGCAATATCGAAGCATCGATCAGGAAGCTGGTTTCGTTTGGCACGCGCAACACGTTGTCCGAGCAGAACGATCCGAAGCGTGGCATCGGCGCGGCGCGCGACTGGCTCTATGCTGAGTTTCTCAAAGCCGCCGAAGCCTCTGGCGGTCGCATGACTGTCGAGAAGCAGTCGTACGAGCAAGCAAAGGCACAACGCATCCCGCAGCCAACGATCATCACAAACGTTGTCGCTACGTTGAAGGGAACGCAACCGCAGTCGACCGATCGAATCTACGTCGTCAGTGGTCACTACGACTCGATGTGCAACAGCCCGACAGACGGGAAGTGCGACGCGCCGGGCGCGAACGATGATGCCTCGGGAACTGCCGCGGTGCTCGAGATGGCGCGCGTGATGGCGAAGTATGAATTTGACGCCACGATCGTTTTCATGGCCGTCGCCGGTGAAGAGCAGAGCCTGCTTGGTTCCACGTACTTTGCCGAACAAGCGAAACAGAAAAACTGGAACATCGACGCGATGTTCACCAACGACATCATCGGCAACACGCTCGGTGGCAACGGCGTGCGCGATCGCGGCACGGTTCGAGTTTTCTCCGAAGGCGTGCCGTCAAACGAAACGCCAGCCGAAGCAACGACCCGTCGCAGCGTTGGCGGCGAGAACGATTCCGCTTCACGGCAACTGGCGCGATTCATCAAAGAGATCGGCGAAGCCAATGTGCCGCAGATGAAAGTGATGCTTATTTACCGGCGCGATCGTTATGGACGTGGCGGCGATCACATTCCGTTTCTCGAACGTGGTTATCCGGCGGTGCGGTTCACGGAAGTGAATGAAGAGTTCCGGCATCAGCATCAAAACGTGCGCGTCGAGAATGGCGTGCAGTTTGGCGACCTGCCGGAGTTTGTCGATTTCGCGTACGTTGCGAACGTGGCGCGCGTCAATGCGGCTTCGCTGGCGGCGTTGGCGTTGGCGCCGTCTCGCCCGACGGGAGTGGCGATTCTGACGGCGCGTCTGTCAAACGATACTGATTTGCGTTGGGAGGCGAACAAGGAACCGGACCTCGCTGGTTACGAGATCGTCTGGCGCGACACGACGTCAGCGGTGTGGACCAATTCGAAAGCGGTAGGGAACGTCACGAGTTTTACGATGACGGGGATGTCAAAAGACAACTACTTCTTCGGCGTCAGAGCAATCGACCGCGAGGGCAACCGCAGTCAGGTGACCTACCCGCGCCCGCAGGGAAGAACACAAGCACCATCAGCCACGGATTAACACGGATATTCACGGATCAGACAAGAAGAAATGGCTGGTCCGTGATCATCCGTGAAATCCGTGGCAGTTTTTCCGGCCAACCCACTCGACGAGGCGTCTAACTCGACATGCTAAGTAACATGAGAAAATCCGTCGCCCTCATACTGGTCCTGGCGATTGCAAGTGTGCAGTCTCTCGTTTCCGCGCAAAAACGCCCGAAAGCGCAGAAACTAACCGAGGAGCAGCGTATCGTCCACGTGCTCAACCGCCTCGGTTTCGGCGCGCGCCCCGGAGACGTTGAGCGAGTAAAAGCCCTCGGCCTGGAGAACTACATCAACCAGCAACTCAACCCCGAGAAGATCTCGGATTCAGTCGCCGAGAACAAGGTCCGAGAACTTTCGGTGCTGAACATGACGACGGCTGAGCTCTACGAAAAGTATCCGCAACCCGGACAGCTTCTGCGCCAGCTTCAGGCGCGCGGGGTTTTGCCGTCCGACCTCGCCGAAGCACGTGAAATGAGGGCTGACGCCCCGAGAAATAATCAGCCTCAACCGCCCGCCGGCAATCCGGCTGAAGATTCAAAGTATCGCGAGGCGATCGAGAAGTTTTACCGTGAGAACGGATTGCAACGGCCGGCGCGCATCATGGCTGAGTTGCAGGCGTCGAGGATTCTGCGCGCGGTTTACAGCGAGCGACAGCTTCAGGAAGTGATGGTCGATTTCTGGACCAACCACTTCAACGTCTTCTCCGGAAAGGGCGCCGATCGCTGGTTACTGCCGGCTTACGATCGCGACACGATTCGGCCGTTTGCGATGTCGAAGTTTTCGACTTTGCTGGAAGCGACGGCTAAGAGTCCGGCGATGTTGTTCTACCTCGATAATTTTCAGAGCGTCAGTCCCAACGCCGGTCGCGGCAACCCACAGCGACAACGACGCGGCATCAACGAAAACTACGCGCGCGAGTTGATGGAGCTGCACACGCTGGGAGTCGATGGCGGTTACACGCAGAAAGACGTACAGGAAGTGGCGCGCTGTTTTACGGGTTGGACCATCTTCCAGCCGCGTGGCGGCGCTGCGGCAGTGGCAACTGTCGTTCGCCGTCGCGGCGAAATGGAGAACCCTCTGTCGAGTGAAGGTGCGCGGCGAAATGCCGGCACGTTCTTCTTCAACCCGCGCGCGCATGACGACGGTGAGAAAACAGTTCTCGGTCACAAGATTTCCGCGGGCGGCGGTATCAAAGATGGTCTGACGGTGATTGAGATCCTGTCGCGTCATCCGTCAACCGCGAAGTTTATCGCCACCAAGCTGGTGCGCCACTTTGTCAGCGACAATGCACCGCCGGCTTTAGTCGATCGTGTCGCAGCGACTTTCGCGAAGACTGACGGCGACATTCGCGAGACACTGAAAACGATCTTCTTCTCCAACGAGTTCAATTCCACCGAAGCTTACCGCGTGAAGATCAAACGACCGTTTGAACTGGTGATCAGTGCGATTAGAACACTCGGCGCGGATACTAATGGCGGGCCAGGCACGCACCGGTGGATCGAGCGCATGGGTGAGCCGCTTTACGGATTTCAAACGCCAAACGGTTATTCCGATGCGGCAGAGAGTTGGGTTAACACCGGCGGCTTGCTCGAACGGATGAACTTTGGTCTGGCTCTGGCGGGTAATCGCATTCCCGGCACGAGCGTCAATCTCTCGAAGCTGAACACGGATCAGTCGAAGGTGATGGACGACTATCTGAAGATCCTGCTTGCGGGCGAGATTTCAGCCACTACCAGGGAAGCGATGCTGAAGCAGTTGGACAAGTCGGATCCGGTTACAAAGGTTGTCGGACTGATTTTAGGGACACCGGAGTTTCAAAGGCAGTAATTATGAACCGCAGATACTTTCTCAAATCAGGCAGCATTGCACTGGCGAGCGTTGGCATGTCGCTTTCGGCGCCGTCGTTTCTCGAACGAGTCGTGCTGGGCAACGCGCTCGGCGGCGGCAAGCGAAAGACCTTGATCGCGATCTTTCAACGCGGCGCGGTTGACGGTCTCAACATGGTGGTCCCGTTTGGCGAATCGAACTACTACTCCGCGCGTCCTTCGATCGCGATTCCCAAGCCGGCGTCAGGCAACGCTGAGTCGGCTATCGATCTCGATGGTTTCTTTGGATTGCACCCTTCGATGAGTTCGCTCAAGCCGCTGTGGGACTCGAAGCGACTCGCGATCATTCACGCGTCTGGTTCACCCGACAACACACGTTCACACTTCGACGCACAGGACTACATGGAGTCTGCCACTCCCGGCGTAAAGTCGACCCACGATGGTTGGTTGAATCGTTACTTGCAGAACAAACAGGACCAGGAGGAATCGCCGTTTCGTGCCGTGGCCTTTGGGAAGGAGATGCCGCGCGTGCTTCAGGGACGCGCGCCGGCGTTGGCGATGACGAGTCTGGCGGAGTTCACAATTCGCGCCGGCAAGTCGTCGGCGAATCTGCAGAATGGTTTTGAAGCGATCTATGCGGGCAAAGCAAACGATTCATTGACGGAGAAGGGACGCGAAACCTTCGACGCCGTCAATTATTTGAAGCGAGCGAATCCGGCGCAATACAAACCCGAAAACGGCGCGCAGTATCCGCGTAATGAGTTTGGCAATTCGTTGTTGCAGATCGCACAGCTCATCAAAGCGGGTGTGGGTTTGGAAGTCGCTTTTACCGACATGGGCCACAGGCGATGGGACACGCACGCGAACCAGGGAAACTCCCGCGGTCTGCTGGCGAATCTTTTGCAGGACTTCAGCTCCGGCATCGCGGCGCTCTACCAGGACCTGGGCCAACGAATGGACGACGTGTTGATATTGACGATGTCTGAGTTTGGCCGGACTGTGCGCGAGAACGGCAGTCGCGGCACGGATCACGGTCACGCGAACGCGATGTTTGTGATCGGCAACAGCGTGCGTGGCGGCAAAGTCTACGGACGCTGGCCCGGCCTCAAGGACGACCAACTCTTCGAAGGCCGCGACCTTGCCTTAACCACGGACTTCCGCGACGTCTTCGCCGAAGTCGCCACGCGCCACCTCGACACCAAAGACGCCAAATCCATCTTCCCCGGCTACGCCTTGAACTCGTCAAAATTCAAAAGCTTCCTCGGGTAGCCACAAAAAGGCACAAAGAAGAGTTAGCCACAAAAAGGCACAAAAGGCACATACAAGAAGAAATCCAT
>DASVGE010000140.1:0-22144 GCA_036379695.1 Pyrinomonadaceae bacterium
TTTTGCCGCGAGAAGCGCAGCCTGCTGCTAAACACGCACTGGAGGCAGTGGACGCGCTTATGAAACAGATTCCCGCCGATCCTCTGGCAGAACGAATGCTAAAAATGGAGCAGGAACCACAAGCAAGAGCTAAAAAACCAAAGAAGTAAGTAACCCGGTTAATGAATACGCCTCCTATCACAACGTCTGTGATAGGAGGCGTCGACGTTTCATTCCAGAGCGGGAGCTATCCTATCGTCAATCTAACGCTCCGAGGAGCTTTGCCCAAAAGTCTGATTTCTCTGTGTAACCTCTGTGTCCTCTGTGTCTCTGTGGTTGTTGTATCGAACAATTCCTTAACCACAGAGTCACAGAGAACCCAGAGGTTGCACCGAGAAGAAGTCCGCAAGGACTTTCGCCGTCGGCGTTATTTCGCAGCGCAACAGGAAATTTCCCCACCTTTACGGTCCAATAATTCGGTTTACTTGCGGTTCTTTGAGGGCACAAGGGTTGCACAGACCGGATCAATTACTCGATGAGGAGTGCAAAGATGCGACATACCCACCTAAATCTACTTTCATTAATGGTCCTAGTTCTTTTCGCCGCTGCAATACAGGCGCAGGAGACGAAGCCCCCGGCCACGACGCAGAAGATCGTGGAGCAGGGCATTGCGATCGAATTCACAGCCGAGCCGGTGGTCCAGAACGCAAAGACCATCAGGGCCGCCGAGGATGTCAACGTAAAGTTCAAAGTCACTGATACCACCACAGGCACTCCGGTGAAAGGCCTGGGCCTGTCCGCGTGGATCAGCATGCGCCCGCCTGACAAGACGACGGAGCCCGCGCAGTGTCGCGAGAAGATCCAGTCGTATCTAACGGGCAGCCTGCGCACACGGCCGGAGGTCGATCTGAATTCTTACTACGTGCTCGCCTTGAACAAGAGCGCAGACATCTCGGTTATCGATCCGCTGTTGGGATTTGGCGGCAGCAAACTGCTCACGCTGGTGATGCTGAAAAGCCCCGGTGAAGATTGGCTGCTGACTCCGGACGGCGAAAAACTTTTCGTCACCCTGCCACTAATCAATCAGGTGGCGGTAGTCGAGACGCACAGCTGGAAAGTGACGAACTATATCGACACCGGACTCAAGCCGACACGCATCGTCATGCAGCCCGATCAGCATTACGTCTGGGTAGCCAACGACAGCGGCATCACGGTAATTGATCCGGCGAGCTTGAAAGTGGCGGCAACTATTCCGACCGGCCCCGGGCGCCATGATATCGTCATCAGCAACGACAACCGTTTCGCTTTTGTTTCGAACCAGCAAGGCGGAACTGTTTCGATCATCGACATTCACAAACTGGCAAAGCTAAGCGATGTGAACGTCGGACCAGGACCGGTATCACTCGCTCTGTCCCGTTTAAGCAAAGCAGTGTACGCAGCGAGCGAGGGCGACGGGACGATCACCGTGATCGAGGAGCAAAGTCATCAAGTGCTCGCACGCATGAAAACCAAACCGGGCGCACGCTCGATCCGTTTTGCTCCGGATGGCCGCTATGGCTTCGTGCTCAATTCAAAAGAGAGCGCCGTACACATCTTCGACGCCGCGTCGAATCGCATCCTGCATGAAGTAAACATCGTCAAGGCGCCCGATCAAATCATGTTCAGCAATTCATTTGCTTTCGTGAGATCGCTGGAGACCGAGAACATCTACATGCTCCGGCTCGGGAAGATCGACAAAGAAGTCGATGTCACCGAGTTTCCGGGCGGGCAAGCCGCACCGGGGCGCGGCTCGACACCGGTACGTGCTGACTCGATCGTGCTCGCGCCTGAAGGCAATTCCGTGATCGTCGCGAATCCGGTTGATAAAGTCCTCTATTACTACACCGAGGGAATGGCTGCGCCGATGGGGAACTTCCAGAACTATCGCCGCGAACCACTCGCCGTGATGGTTGTCGATCGCAGCCTGCGAGAGATCAAACCCGGCGTCTATTCCACGACGATCAAGTTGCCCGCCAGTGGACGTTACGACGTCGCCTTCCTGAATGACTCTCCGCGCGTGTCGCATTGTTTCAGTCTTGCCGCGGAAGCCAATCCGTTGCTGAAAGAGAAACCGCTGGTTGCGCTCAGCATCGAGCACCAGGTCAAGGAGAAGAAGTTAGCCGCGGGCCAGGATTTCACTTTCCGCTTCAAGCTCATTGACACTGCAACGGGCGATCCCAAATCCGGCCTGGAAGATGTGCGCGTGTTGACGTTCCTGAGCCCCGGAATATGGCAGCGTAGAGACATTGCGAAACCGTTGGGAGATGGAGTCTACGAACTCAAGATTAACGTGCCGGAAGCAGGCGTCTACATGTTGTTCGTGGAATCGCCTTCGATGGGAGTACGTTTCGTAGATTTGCCGTACCTGATGCTACAGGCAAGCTAGTAAAGCGAGGTAAACAAAAATGAATACGCAATCAAAACTATTCAGCGTTTTCGGAGTCGCTTTGATGATGCTCGGCGCAATCCAGGGAGCAGCACAAACGCAATCAGAACCGTCGTGTCATTCTTCAGCTTCGCATTCCAAACAGACTGCGAAACCGAAGATGGTGATCCCGGATGTCGCAGTGTTGGACCAGGACGGCAACGCATTACATTTCTACACGGATCTGATCAAAGGTAAGACTGTAGCCATCAACTTCATCTTTACGAACTGCACCACCATCTGCCCTCCGCTGGCCGCGACCTTTGCGCGACTGCAAAAAGAGATGGGGGACAAGATCGGTAAAGACGTTCACCTGATCTCGATCAGCGTGGATCCGGTGACTGACACACCCGAGCGCTTGAAAGCGTGGGGCGCCAAGTTCAAAGCCGGTCCGGGCTGGACGTTTGTGACGGGTGAAAAGCAGGAGATGGACAAGTTGCTGAATGCACTCGGCGCGGCGGTGTCGAAACGAGAAGATCACACGCCGGCGATGATCATCGGCAACGACAGCAAGGGCGTTTGGACCCGCACGTATGGTCTCGCAAAAATCCCCCAGATTATCGGTGTGATTAACGACGTGATGGCAGGGAAAGTAAATGAGTCGCCTGTGAGCGAGGAGGCAAAGCGATGAAGCTCAGTTTAAGTTTGCTACTCATCATGTTGTCGGCCACTGTCATTCTCGGGCAGGATCAGAAGTCAGCGGCGGAGAAATATTTTTCCGACGTGGAGTTGATCACCCAGGATGGCCAGAAGGTGCGCTTCTACAGCGACGTGCTCAAAAACAAGGTGGTGGTCATCAATACGTTCTTTACCACTTGTAAGAACATTTGCCCGCCGATGAATCGCAACTTTGAAAGAATCCAGGAAGCGCTTGGCGATCGGTTGGGCAAAGATGTATTTCTTGTTTCGATCACGGTCGATCCCGAAACGGATACGCCGACTCGACTCAAGGAATATGGGCAGCGGTTTCATGCGCGTCCTGGCTGGCTGTTCTTAACTGGCAAAAAAGAGAACGTCGATTGGGCGCTCTACAAGCTGGGCCAATACGTCGAAACCAAAGACGAGCACAACAGCATCTTCATCATTGGCAACGAGCCCAAGGGTCTTTGGAAGAAGGCGATGGGTCTGGCAAAGGCAGAGGAACTAATCAGGATCGTCGAAGACGTCATTGCCGATCGATAAATCCGTGCAAATCCGTGGCTAACATCATGATCACCAGATTCATACTCGTCATTCTTATCGCAATCGCGTCATCTCCACCGGTGCCGCAACGCCGCGAACTGACGCTACAGGAAAAGCGCGGCAAAGCTTTCTATCTGCGCGGCGAGAGCGCGTCGGGCCAGGAAATCACCGCGATGATGGGCGAAGTCGATGTGCCGGCATCGACGTTGACGTGTGCTGGATGTCATGGCAATCGAGGGCAGGGAATTACTGAAGGTGGTGTAACGGCCGGGAACATGAGTTGGTCGCACCTCACGAAACCCTACGGCCATACCGACGATGGTGGTCGCAAACATCCGCCTTTCACAGAGAGTTCTTTCGCGCGATTGATGACCTCCGGAGTTGATCCGGCCGGGAACAAACTGGCGGTCGCCATGCCTACCTACCGCATGTCGCAGGAAGACATGGCTAATCTGGTTGCTTACCTCAAACAAATCGAGACGGACACCGATCCGGGTGTGACCGAGACCAGCATCGTGCTCGGAACGGTTTTACCTGAGAAGACTGCGCTGAGTGGCCTGGCGCAATCAATGGGCGACGTGTTGCAAGCCTACTTTGCAGAGATCAACAGCCGTGGCGGCATCTACAATCGCAAGATCGAATTGCGTGTCATGTATGGCGATTCGAAAGCGACAGTGGCGAATATGAAGCGCCTCATCGACGACGATCAGGTGTTTGCGATCGTGAGTGGTTTGACAGCGGGCGCAGAAGATGGTGTGGCGACGTTGACGCAGGAGAAAGAAGTTCCGTTCGTTGGACCATCAACACTGCTGCCGCAAAGAGGATTGCCGCTCAATCGCTACATCTTTTATCTACTGCCCGGCCTGAAAGAACAGGCACGCGCGCTGGTCACGTTTGCGGCGAAGAAAAAAGACGCTTCGACGTCGCATGTGGCGATCGTTTCGCCTGAGACGGAATTCAATCGAGGTATTGCCGCGGCGATCGAAGAGCAAACGAAGAAGCTTCGTTGGAACTCGGTGACGTCGAGCTATTACTCGCGAGAGCGCTTCAGTGCGGCGGAGTTTGTGAACAACGCTCATCAGAAGCAGATCGACACGGTTTTCTTTCTTGGTTCGGGTCCGGAGGCGGCGGCGGTTTTAAGGGAGGCGGAGGCGGTTGGGTGGACGCCAACGGTGTACATGATGGGATCGCTGGTGGGGAAGAATATCGGCGATGCGGTTAACGTGAAAATGAAAGACAAAGTGTTTCTTGCTTTCCCGACTGTGCCTGCTGATGTTTCGGCGACGGGTGCGGCTGAATACAGTGCTTTGCTGCAAAGGAACAAGCTCGCGTCGACCCACGCGGCGGCGCAGGCGTCGGCGATTGCGGCAGCGCGGATCCTGGTTCATGCGCTGGAACTCTGCGGCAAGGATCTCAGCCGCGAACGTCTGATCACGACTCTTGAAGGGCTCTACGAATACGAAACCGGTCTGATGCCAAAGATCACCTTTGGTCCCAATCGTCGCATCGGCGCCCTGGGCGCCTACGTCGTCACCATCGATCCGGAGAAAAAACTCTTCCCCGCAAGCATGGAGTGGGTCGCGGTTGAATGAGTTGGAGAGCCGCGTAAGTTTGCAGAGTTGTGCGCCGAGCCCGCGAAGCGGGCGGAAGCATAAAGCCTGGGGCGCAAGCCCCCAGGACAGCCGCAAAAAAATACGAGCGCAAGCCCGTGAAACGGGCGACAGCGCAACCCCTTATTTACGGCTGTCGCCCGTTTCACGGGCTCGGCGCACATTCAACACAGGTCCTTCGCAGTTAAGAACCCTCAGCCCCTGGCTCTTTCTTCGAGCGCATCTTCGATCTCTTTACACCACGCTTCCGTTTCGTTGCGGTGCTCGCGGGCTTCACGGATGAGACGCAGGTTTCGCGCGGTGGTTTCGGGTTCCCAAACTTCACGCACTGCCGCCAGTGCTTTGCCAACGGCGTTAAAGGCCCGTTGCTGATCCTTTGCGAGTACAGCTAGTTCCACGAGGGTTGCGAAATCCCAGTAGTCGGCTTTACCCGAGCCAATGCGGCGCTCGACTGCATAAGTGACGACCGGGATCAGATCGTGGCGACGCGGGTCGGGCGGTTCTTTGACTTCCATTAACGTAACGGTATTGATTCCCGGATAAGCGTCGCGCCAGTCGGCTTCAAAGCCATGCAGGTACGCCTCTATCGCCTTATCAAGCAAACCACCGGCGAGGAAAGCGTTTCCATTCTTCTTCGCCTTCTCCCATCGATCCTTGTAAATGCGACCAAGAATCCCGTACGTCTCGCTGCTTGCACCGCGCTGCTCGAGTAACTCGGTAATGACACGCTCCGCTTTCTCGCCCTGGCTGTTACGGTTGAGAGCTAACGCGAGTTGCTCCTGGACCATAACCGTGGCAGCGAGCGGGCGCGACATCTTCTCCACGAGCGCAATCATCTCGTTCCAGCCTTTAACTGCGCGATACGAGAGGAAGAGATCGATAACGACTCCTGACTCCACGTCTTTTATATCGCCGAACTCCGCTTCAACTTCTCGCAAAGCTTCGAGCCCCTTCTCACGTGCATCGGCAAGCCGGGCCTTCAGCGTCGCCGAGTAGCGGACACGATCGCGAAAGACGTCGGTCTTTTCGCGATCGATGTCAGGATAGTTCTCGACGAGCTGATAAATCGGACTGTCAATTGTCGCCTTCGGATCGTCAACAGACGATTGCACCGCCACGCGAAGTCGATCGACCAGAGCCTTCTTAACCTCGGCGAGGTTCTTCACAGCACCCGCGGCGTCTAATTCATAAGGCATTGCCCGCAACAGCCCGACGTCGAACGGGAGCCGGCTGCCTTGTCCAAACATCAGCACCGTGCTCCATGGACGAACGGCGTGGCGAAGACCGAGTTCGTAAAAGACGTTTGCGTTGGCCGTAGTCAGATCAGCTACTGCAAACTCACACAAGATCAGCCGCTCGAACATTGGCTTATGTATGATCCCGCCTGTCATCTCTTCATCGGCGCGCAGCGGCTCGAGCCCCGCCTCTTCAATGCTCGGCTTGATGAGATCTCTATAAACCGCATCAAAATCGACAGTCGTCCCCGCCGCATCGGCCTTGCTTCCAAACGGCATGAGCACAAAACACAATGGCTTATTCATAGAGCAGCATCCTTCTCTTTCGGGTGTATGGCCCTCATCATACAACCCATTGACATTGTTTTGTGAACCCGATAACGTCTGCCGTCAAATGGCTAACTGCTCACGGCCCGCTAACCTTGCAAACTAGCGAAACGCTCTAGGCGATTTTCAAAGGAGAGAATTTGTGTCCTGGGAAGATTCCGACGCGCTTGCATCCAGGCTAAAACGTAGTCTTGACGCCTTCAACTGGAAGGAAGCCGAGAATATCTGCGACGAGATTATTAATCGCGTCAAGACTGACTCAGAATTATTTCCTGAAATCTCAGCCAAGAGGCTCCTGACGAATCTGCGCCGCAAGCGACGGTTCGAACTGGTAACGCGTGTCGCCGAAGCTCTGCTGCAATCAGGTTTGAGCACGGCGCTGATCCGGCGACAGTACGCCCAGGCGCTCATAGATCAGGGCATCCTGGCTGCTGCTGAGGCATTGTTGCGCTTCAGTCTGCTGCAAGCGGATATCGACGCGATGGAGTTGACGGAAGCGCACGGCTTGCTGGGGCGCGTTTACAAACAGCTCTACGTCAACAATCCGACATCACCGTCCAACCTTCAGCGCGCGATCAAAGAATATTTCGAAACCTATAACCTCGATCCGACAAAAAATCTGTGGCACGGGATCAATGTGGTCGCATGCCTGCTTCGAGCGCAACGCGATAAACAGCAAGTTGGCGAGTGGCCGGATCCCTTAGTCCTGGCCCGCGACATCCTGGAAGTACTGTACGGGCAGGAACGAGTTTCTGCACTACAGGTGTGGGACCTCGCTACCAAAATGGAAGCGTACGTGGCGATCGGCGAATACCAGAAGGCTACAACAACAGCCCTGAAGTACATTACTCATAAGGATGCAGATGCCTTCGAACTCAAAAGCACGCTCCGTCAACTCACCGAGGTCTGGCAGTTAACCGATAAAAAACCGCCCGGCAAACACTTGTTACCTATCTTGAGGGCCGGACACCTTCGTCAGGAAGGTGCGACTGCCCAGGGTGACTTTAAAGCCGTGATCGCGGAGGCAATTGCCACTGCTGAGGCGGTGAAAGACTGCAACACAATCGTAGACGAAGACACGACGGAACCGCTTCAGTGGTACAAGACGGCGCTGGATCAGTGTCGTGCGATCGCTCGTGTCGAAACAGTTGGTGGAAAATCGCTCGGCACAGGCTGGCTGGTTAACGCGAACGATTTTTTCCCCAAGATGACTGGAGTCCTGCTGTTAACTAACGAGCACTTGATCAGCAACGACCGCGAGCATTCGCACGGAGTTCGTCCTGAAGAAGCGCAGGCAAATTTTGAGTCGCACGGAAAGATCTGCAAGCTCAAGAAAATCATCTGGTCAAGCCCTTATCAGAAATTGGATGCGTCGTTTGTTTCCCTCGAAGAAACACCTGACGCTGCGCCATTGCGGCTGTCTTCCGAAACAACGTTTGATCCTTCCACTCGCTTCTGCATTATCAGCCAGGACCCCGGCACGTTGACTTCCGGATCTCCGAACATCTCAGTGCAGGACACATATTTGCTCGCCCAGAATGAAAGTGTTTTCCACTATCGAACTCCGGAAGAAGGGATCTGCTCCGGAAGTCCCGTGTTCGAGTCTGAGGACTGGCGTGTAGTTGCACTGCACCATGCGAGCAATGCGGTGATGCCGAGGATCGACGGACGCGAAGGCACCTACGAAGCCAGCGAAGGCATTTCGATCGCGGCGATCCGGCGCGCCGTCCAGGCGCCCCCCGAGGTGTTTAGGAGTTCTTCGAAGGGCATTGGCTTTAGAGGCGTCGAAAAAACAAGTGAACCTTCGAAAGCATCGTTTCGCATCACTCTGGAAGGCGACGCCGTCGCGAATTCCGCGGTGAAGTACGGCACGAACGTCGATCTGGTCTTTGAGTACGTTGCTCCCGAGTTCGAAGTCAACGTTGAACGCACACAGAAGTTGCAGGTTCCGCTCGGAATCATGGTTGTTCCCCTCGGCTTCAAATTCAGGCAGCCGGAGGAGAAGGGTTATCGCCACGTACGTTTTTACCAGAGTGGCGCCAATGAAAAGGTGCGTTTTGAGTTACGCGCATCGAGTCACGTGGTTGACACAACACCGGTCGCGAATCACCCGCCTCCCGAAACCGGCTTTCACGTAATCTTCGATCTGAGAGGCGCGATCCTGCGTCAGTTGTTCGTGCCTGCACAACTGGTGCGCGACCTGTCCGAAGCAAGTGGAGAAACTGAAACTCCACCGCTCTATACGTTCGACCTCGCTGACCTCAAAAAGTTTGACGACGATACAGTCCAGGCACAGCAACGTGTAGCTGTGGCATTACAGCAGGTATTGTCATGAGTAAAGATCACGCAACACTGACATTCACGACGACGCCGGGAGGCGCTTTATTCGCACACTGCATCATTAGGCACTCTGATGGACCAGACGACGTAAGCGCACCGGTGGTTCTGGCAACGGATCGCGCCATGCTCGCGAATGAAATCAGCCAGGTCAAAAACGCGATGCCGCCCGAGTCCACCACAATCTGGATCGCACTGCCTGATCCGTTAGCTGGTCCCGATCCCGACGACGAAGATGTTAAAGCGCAATTCCGGGAATGCATGGAAAACACGATCGGCGAGGGCTATCGCCTGTACGACTTTTTGAGTCGCGTTGGGCTTGGCGCGATTCTGAAGGACCTGGACGGGATGCCGGAAGGCAGTAAGTTGACCATCAATACTGACTGTGCCTTTCTTCCGTGGGAGATACTTTACTCACGTCCCTACAGCGCTAAGTTGCCGGCGGCAGTGAAGGCAACCGAGCCGCCCCCGGACCCCACACGCCTGTGGGGCTATCGGTTCATGATCAACTACAACCTTTTGGATCAGAACGGAACTCCCGATTGGGCGGCGTTGATGGCGGCGCATAAAAATGGTCAGCCTTTCATCAGCCTCAATCTGAACGCGAGCATCTCGAACCCGGCCTGGCCGTACCAACCGATCGATCGTCATCGCGATTTCTACACGCAACATCTTTCCGAGAAGAAAGTTGGTGGCGTTTACGATTCCGCCACCGATATCGAAGGACAGTTGTATTCGAAGAAGCAGGAAGCTACGGTGCTCTACCTGTATTGTCACGGTCGCAACAGTGTTCCTTTCGCTGTTAACAATAGTGAGGCGCTCGAGTTTGATAAGAACGGCCAGCCGATCGATCCGGCTACTTTAGGCGCGTATGAGAACGTCTACACTCGCGCTCCGGTGGTGTTTCTCAACTCATGCACCAGCGGACAACCGTCGCCGCTTTCGTTCTCTTCGTTTCACGCTGTCTTCAGACGGAAACAGGCGATGGGGATCATCGGCACGTCAATCGAAATGCCAAGTACCTTCGGAGCGGCGTTTGGTTGTAGCTTGCTGGCGGAATACATAAAGGGCGTGCCGCTTGGAGTTGCGATTTACGCGCTGCGTCGCGACTTGGTCGATAAGGGAAATCCGCTTGGTCTCTTTTATTCACTTCAATGTCCGATCGAGGTCACAGCACCGGGAGTAACGAATGTCTGACAAACCAGTAACACTCATCATTAGTGACTTGCACGTCGGTGGTGGACCACACGACGCCGGCGACGATCACGTTTATCAAAAGAACGAGCTGCGGCGCTTTATTGAAATGATTGGCAATTCAGACGACGGACAAGCCGGACGTGTTGAGTTGTTCATCAACGGCGACTTTCTCGAATTCGCGCAGGTGCGTCCGGAAGTCTACACGCTGGGCTCTGCACACTATTGGTGCTCGGAAATGGAGTCGATGGAGAAACTGAACACGATCATCGACGGGCACCCGGACATTTTCGCAGCGCTCAAGGATTTTCAGGGGCATGGTAATAAAGTCACTCTTGGGGCCGGCAATCATGATGTCGATCTGTATTGGGATGATGTGAAAAAGCGATTGAGGGAAGTTGCGGGTCCGGTAGACTTCGCGACTGGTCAGGATGTTTTCACCCGCTACGACGGAAAACTCGTCATCGGCCACGGGCATTTCCTCGACCCGGCAAACAGGTTTGAGAATTGGGCGGAGCCCTTCGCGGTCAGAGATGGCGAACTGCGACTGGCGATGTGTCCCGGCACGCTTTTCATGGTCAAGTTTGTTAACAAGCTGGAGGAGAGCTACAAGTTCTCTGACAACATGAAGCCCATCAGCGCCCTGGCACGCTTGCTGTTGAAGGAAGAGAAGATGGGTTTCGTGGCGGCGGCGTGGAGTTTCCTGCGTTTCGCCGGTAGAAATCCGATGAATTTTCTGGGTGCGGATGCGTCTGATCCGGTCAAGGCTGCTGCAATTGGACCGCGGATCGTGGCTATGTTGAAGAATCCCGCTTTTCTCGCGAGCGTAACAAAGCTTTACCAGACTTACGTGGATGCGTCGGTTAGCGAAGCTGAAGTCAACAACCGGCTGAACAGTGATGAGGCGGTGATGGAATTTATCACTGAGCTGACGGTGAAGGCGGACCCGGACAAGTGGGTGGACGTGTTTGATCTCCTGGGCGCCTCGACGCTCGGCAGCTCGCCCGGTCACCTCTCGATAATAAAAGCCGGGATGGCGAAGGACAAAGAAGATCTCCGCGAGAACGCGAGGTTAAGAATTACGACGTCAAAGGCTGAGGTGGTTGTCTTTGGTCACACTCACCAGCCGGACGAGTGGCGCGGTTCGAAGAGCAAACCTGATGGTGGCTATTTCAACCCCGGCTCGTGGACGCGCTACGTCGACGTGACCGACATGCCGAAACTCAAACTCGCCGACCTGGAGAATGAACAGGACTTTCCCTATCAGCTCAACTACATCCGCGTGCAACAGATGGCCTCGGGCAAGCTTCGTGGCGACAAGATAATGTTTGAACAAGCGAACGGCAGTAAGTTCAACGTGTAGGCTTTGCTGGGCCGGGTCAGTGATAGCACGCAATACCCTAATGTGTTTGACTCCACTGGTTCGACCAGGTCGCTACCGCTCATGGCTTTGCCCAAAAGTCCTGGAACACACTTGGGCCGGGTCAGTACCGTAACGCGGTAGCGTCGGGTCGCATGTCATTCAAACCCTAACAATATCGTATGCGCACTGACCCGACGCTACCGCGTTACGGTACTGACCCGATCCAATAACCATTTTTGACTTTTGAGTCAAAGCGACCGCTCGCTGTACTGACCCGTTCCAAGTACGACTCGTACTTCTAAGATAAAGCCGCTGGCTTGCACGAAAAGTGTTCCTCATCGGTTCGAGGTTCTTGCTCCGGAGGAGCAACATGTTTATAGCTTTAAATTCCTGATCTATCCCGCTCCGTCAGGAGCGGCATGTAAGCGGAACCGCAAAGCACATGGCGCTCCGCTGGAGCGCAAAGGTAAATGGGTATTGGAAAGCTATAAACATGGTGCTCCTCCGGAGCACTTCGCGCTGAAATACATGCCGACGCGACTTTTTGTGCAAGCCTGTATAGCGATGAAGCGATAAAGCAATAAAGCAATAAAGCAATAAAGCAATAAAGCAATAAGCGATGAAAGCAATAAAGCGATGAAAGCAATAAAGCGATGAAGCGATGAAGCGATGAAGCGATGAAAGCGATAAAGCGATGAAGCGATAAAGCGACTTTAATTTATAGCGACTTTCATTCTCACCGGGCTTCAGCCCGGTGCTGAACGCGCCCGAGATAAACGGAAAACCGTTTCAACGGTTTTCGAGTTGGCGGGGAAAGAGGCGCTACCGAACACCCACGTTTTAGGCAGCGCCCCCGGCGTCACAGGCCCTCACTATGAACCGGCGACACCGATGGCTTTATATCCATCGCCAAAGCTACGTCTCAACACTTCAACGCAGATGGCCCACCTGCGTTTTATGCCAGTATAGAAGCATCAGGTAAGGCAAGCCGTGTGACATCTGTCAAGACTCAATACGTTCTTGCCTTCGCGCGCTTCTCGATCACGGACGCGATGTCCCTCCAGACTTTGTTTCGCTCACCGTTCGCCTCTGAAAATGTCACTATCGCTTGATCGTCCCTTGGTAAGGCTTGAAGGTCTTTCAGTACGGGCTCGCTTTGCCACAGGCAGGGACGAACGATGATTGGAACTACGCGCAGCCCCTGCTGGCGGCGACGTTGCAATAGCTGCGGCAATTCCTCGTCGTGAATGAAGCGAGAGGCGATGAAGTGTGGACTGACAAGCAATATGGGTTCATCTGGAGAAGATTGGGACTTGGGAGTATGTCGTGACCGTTGAGGTTTTTGTTTGCGCATAATTATTTAGCCACGGATGACACTGATCTATTACGGATTGAAACCGTGTTGGTTAACGAACGGTAGCCTCCTGACTCGCACTCGTGATTTGGAATTTCCAGTTTTCGATCGGGGTTCCTTTCGTTTGCAGGTTGGAGGTTAGGTAGTAGAGACGTTGGGTTGCTGGTTCGTTTGGGGCTTGGGTGAAGCGATCGTGTAAGAAGTATGGTGGTATTGATTGGTAAAAGAGGGTTGCGGTGATGGTGACGTTTTTTGCAGTGAAGGCGCTCAGGGGGATTTCGTAGCGCACGATGCTCGTTCCGCTGCCGTCTCCGTAGGATGGGTCGCCGCCGATGCTGACGGGGTGTGTTTCGTGGAGATAGTCGGCGGGGATGTAGGGGGTCTTGTCGGGGTTCAGGGGGCCGGTGCGCGACCAGCCGAAGGGGAGGAGGCGGTTGTCTTTTAATTGATAGTCGCGGCGGAGAAAGCTGGTGGTCATGGCGCAGTCGATGTTCAGGTTTAGCTCTTCGTAGATCTGGACCTGATCCTGGCGCGTGATTGCTGAGCCGGTGTTCTTTTGCGGATCCCAGAAATAGTGTCGCTGGTAATGCTGGGGAATAGCTTTGTTGCACGCGGCCGGATACCCGAGCGTCGCGGGTTTGGTGCCGTCTTTGTAGACGTCGAAGAGTTCTGACGGCAGTCGTTCGTCACTGGCGCCTTTCGTGATCACGCCAAGTTCATTCGTACAGCCGGAACACCAGACGGTTTTACCGGAATCGCTATCAGTGACACGAAACTCCAGAAACGCACGGCGAAATCCAACACCGCTCGGCAATCGATGCCCGGTTTTGTTCGTCACCTTAACGTCGGCGATCAATCGTTGGTTATTAATTGCAGGTTCGGATACTGAGACTTCAGCCGTAGAGTTTTGCGCTTGCTGCACAAACCCATCGATCGCCGCCGATAGACCATCGAGCCCGGACATGTAGTCATTCTGCCTGACGCCCAGGATCTCGTTCGCAAGGATGTTGCTCCCATTCGATTTGTACGGCGTCATGTACTGCCGAAACATCTCCAACAGCGTGACATTCATTCCCTGGAACTGATGACGTGCAAAACCCTCTTTGCGGAAACGAACCTGAATCTTTTCATCCGGCAAACGACCACCAGTCTGCGGATATTGATTGTCTTCGATAAACGCGATCGGCTGCTGGATCAACGAGATGTTGAGCGTCCCTGCGGAGTTGCTGTACTTCGTAGGCATGTGACAATCCTGGCACGTCTGCGCTTTTGAATTTGTCCCGACCTCGTTCTGATATCCACTGTTGAGCCATTCGAGATAAGTCACCTGCTCGAGGTGCGGCTTGTTTGGATCCGCGTCCGGATTGTCCATCAAAGGCAGGTTGATCGTGTGGCAGTTGCCGCACATGCGCGAACTCTTGATGTACGGATCGTGTTTCGGCTTGATACCGAGCGCGTTGTTCATCGGATCCGTAACGATCTCTTTATCCTCGAACGGTCCAAACAGTTCTTCCGGATTGCCGGTCGTGAAATTACCCGTGATCCTCGTTTTCAGGAATTCGCTGAACGGAACTTTGTCTTCGACGATGCGATGACACGCCATGCAGCTAACACCATCACGGGCTAAAGCTCCGTAAACCGACGTCTTCGGATTAGTGTCGTAAGTCGCGTACACCAACTCGCGCTCAAAGTCACCTTTACCCGGACCACCATGATCGTCGTCGAGACGCCGCTTGCCCATCACGCCATGACACTTGAAGCACGTGTTATTGATCGTCTTGATCTTCTCCGCGACCTTCGCCGGATCGTTCTTGAAAAAACTTTTGACGAAAGCAATTTCGCTATCCAATTGCGCGTAGAACACCGGATCGCGTCCGGCCAATCCCATCGGCGACCAGCGCCACTCCCCGTATGGTGAAACGTTCATCACCGGCGTGGTGCCATCCGGCTGCTTCGTGCCCGTGTAGAGCATCACGTTTCCATAGGTACCGCCGCTGTGACACCCCATGCATTGATCGGAAGTAAGAAACTGGTTCGCGGATTTCGCTCCACTGGAAACCGGATATACATGGTCGTAAGTCTCACCCGGAAACTTCTGCACCTTGTTCAGCGGTACCGGCGCGATCGAGTTATAGAAAGCAACAAACGCGGGATTAAGTGTCGAAGGTCTTAACGCAGCCATCTGGCGGAACAGAGCCTGCTCCTGCACATCGGTCGCATCCGTGTTATGACCCGCCGTCGGCACATCACGATCGCTCACCGCCGATTCGCTGCACGGTTGCGACGGCGCCGGCGCGTGCGAGTTTACGGAAGCAGTGGCCCACGACAGATCGACAAAGTAAGAATCCGGATCGCCCGGGAAGTCCTTGATGTTGTTTGCATAAGTGAAGGTGTGCTCGCGCTCGGCCGACGCATGACACCTCACGCAATAGAGTCCGAACCCCGCATACGGATACGCAAACGGCGGATTGTTATTGTCAACACATTGAGCATCCCAGATCTCTGCCCAGTACCAACCGTCCTGCGACCCCTTACTGTCTTTGATCATGATGGTCCAGCCATTGATCCCTGCCGGCGGCTTGAGCTGGTAGCGAGCGGCGGGCGGTGAGTACTGTTCCTTCACGATCATCGCGCCATCGGGAATGACCTGCGTCTTCTTTAAGAGCCAATTGATCACTGCCGGCGAGTAGTAGATTTTGACAGTCGGGTGAACGCCGTAGCTGACGCCGTTAACGAAAGGCCCCGTATCGCGGAGTCGTTTATCTTCACACCAATCGAGTGTGCGATATTTTCCGCTACTCAGAAACGACTTGAGTTGTGCTTGAAACTCCGGCAGTCGCGCCGGGAGAAAGCCACTGGGCAACGGCAAGCCACTTTCTTTTCCATCAGCACAGGGTGATGTTTGCGCCGAGACTGACGGCGTTAAGAGGACCAATACAAGCGTCAAGCATACGACCACTAATCGAATTTGCATGTAGCTCCTTCAGCAGAGGAAATTGAATACAAGCCGAACGGATCGAGGACCTGGCAAACCGCATTGTAAGCGTTTTTGTACTATTTGGGTTTAAGATTGCAATTTTCGGTGGAGACCTGATTTGAGGTTTATATCCGCAGCTTGCACAGATTTTATTAATTAATCTGTGTAATCTGTGGATAAAAAAAGTGGAACCAGCACACTACCCAATTTTCCGGCGGTTTTGAACACCGTCTAGACAACTAACCTACCGAGAACCTATTCTGATGTCCGCCCGGGCCCCCCTGATACAAATGGAAGACAACGACCTGCAGTTGGTATTAGCCTGCCGACGAGGAGATCAGCTTGCGTGGGAGAAACTGATACGACGTTACCAACGTCTTATTTACGCCATTCCACGTCGTGCAGGTCTCGACGAAGATCACGCTGCTGAGATCTTTCAGGAAGTCTTCACCACCCTCTTTCAAAAACTGAACGACATCCAGGAACCCGAAAGGCTTCAGGCCTGGTTGGTTACGACTGCGCGCCGCAGGACTTTGCGAACGATCTCCAAAATGCACGGCCGCGCGGAGTCAGATGTGAACACGGATGAATCCTCCGACGATGCTGCCGGGATTCCGGACGAAGCGCCGCTGCCTGACGAGCAGTTGATAAGTCTGGAAGAGCAACACCAGGTGCGGATGGCACTTTCGATCCTCGATCCACGTTGCCGAACGCTGTTGCAAATGCTCTTTTATCGCGCGGAGCCCGCGTCGTATGCGGAAATCGCCGCTGCGCTCGGGATTCCCGAAGGTAGCGTTGGTCCGACACGTGCTCGCTGCCTCGGAAAGTTGCTTCGAATATTAGAGAAATAGAGGGAAAATGTATTTTGTGACACGCGACACGATCTGTTGAAACAGGGGCTCAAGAACTGGCTATGGATACCTCATCACACATTTCACTGGAAATCCTTGCAGATATCGCCGAAGAGCGCGTGCCGGGTGCACTCCTGGATGCCGCATTAGCTCACGTCTCGACATGTTCAGAATGCGATACCACACTGCGTCGCCTGCGGCAGCTCATCCATACGATGAAGAGCGATCGTGGAGCGGACGCGCCTCGCGACGTATTGCTATCGACGATAAATATCTTCTCACCTCGCCAATCGCCATTGCGGCGCGTTGTGGCGATTCTTACGTTCGACAGTCGCAACGCCAGCCCGGCTTACGGTATGCGCTCAATCCATGCCAACTCGCGTCAAATGCTTTATTCGGCGCAAGAGACTGATTTGGATTTGCGTATTACGGTACAAAATGACGAATGCATCGTCGCGGGACAAATCATGCGCGACGGTTGTACGGGCGGTGTTGTTCAGATCTCAGGCGCGAGTGGTTCGGCCGAAGCGAGTTTGAATGAGTTGTGTGAATTCACGCTTCCGGCGGTACCGGTCGGAAACTATTCGCTCACGGTAAGAATGCTGGATGTTGAAATTGAAATCCCGGAGTTGGAGCTCAAGGATTGATCTGATCAATGCAGCATTTAGAATTTGCGACGCTTCTAACGAATTCCAGCAACGAAAGCCAGGGAAGATTGCTTCGGGAAAATCCCACCCTGGTTGACGTGGAGCTCGCCTATAGCCTGAAAGACATTTGTCTGGAAGGATGGAGCACTCATCCCGGCCAGGCCCTCGGCGCTGCGGCCGCTCTCCGAACACTTTCAGCCATTCGACCACATGCTGAAATCGAGGCCTTAACCTCGTGGACTGCCGGTCTCAAGGCGCTCATCGGCGGTCAAATGGAAGCAGCGATTACTGAACTCGAAGACGCGCAAAGCCGATTTCTGAGTTTGGGTAAAACACACACTGCCGCAGCTACACAGGTCAGTAAGCTAATCGCTCTTTCAATGTTGGGCCGCTATGAGGAGGCAATAGAATGCGGGCTGCGTACCCGCGAAGTGTTCCTCTCATGCAACGACTTTCTCGCCGCCGGTAAGATCGAACACAACATCGGCAATCTATACTTTCGTCGCGATCGCTACCACGACGCGGAAGTATTTCAAAGCTCAGCTCGAGAGCGTTTCGCGGCGCTTGACGATCAGCGGCAGCTTGCGATGGTGAATAGTTGTCTGGCTAACACGCACGCCTTGCTGCACAAGTTCAATTCGGCAGAAGAACTTTTCGACCAGGCGCTGAAACAAGCAGAAGCAGCCGGACACCAGGTGACGGTCGCTAGCACCGAAGGAAACATCGGACTATTTGCATTGCTGCAAGGTCGCTACGATCGAGCACTCGATTTTCTTGAACGGTCCCGGCAACGCTACACGTCTCTCGGCCTCACGATGCAGGCAGTTCTTGCCGAACACGAAATCGCCGACACTTATCTCGAGCTGAATCTCGCGGCAGAGGCGCTGGCAATCTACGAGCGGGTGATCCCGATCTTTGCTGAACACGGCTTACGTGCCGAACAGGCGAGAGCACAGTCGTTTGGCGGTCGTGCCCTGATGTTGCTGGGACGAATAAACGAAGCGCAGCGATGGTTGTATCAGGCACAACGACTTTACGCGGCGGAGGAAAATCCAGTTGGTGCTGCAATCGTAGAGTTGACGCACGCCCAGCTGCTTTATCGAGAGGCCAAACACGAAGGCGCGAGGATGCTGGCCAGTCAAGCTGAGCCGGCCTTGTTTCTCTCCGGAAGCTGGCAGCGATTGCTGTTGGCCCGCTGGCTGCGAAGTGAAGCCGATCGCGCCCTGGGAAATCTTGCTATCGCTCGTGAGTTGCTCGAACAAACACTGCACGAAGCAGAAACGCACGGACAACCGCAGATCGCGGAACGTTGTCTGAGCTCACTGGGCGCGGTCGCACTGGACGAGGGAGACCCGGATCTCGCCGAAGTAAACTTCAAGAAGGCGATTGAGTTAACGGAAGAGTTGCGTGCGCCACTGCCAGGCGAGGAGTTTCGCACAGCATTCTTCTCGAATCGAATGTCTCCTTATCATGAACTTACCAGGCTTTGTCTTGCCAAAGGCGATGAGCGAGCCGTTGAAGCACTCGGTTTTGTCGAGCGGGCCAGATCGCGAGCGTTGGCGGATTCTTTGGCCGGACGAATCACGTTAGCAACCGAAGCACGTGATGATTTTGAGGCACATCTCCAGGGGCAAGTCGAGCAACTGCGCGAAGAGCTGAATTATCTGTACAACCAGATGCATCGCTCGGTTCGAGGCGCGGTTCAGAATCAGAAGGACAATTCAAAACTGGAGCGCGAACTTCTCGAACGAGAACGCAAGTTGCTCGAGATTACGCGCCAACTACAACATCGTAGTGCCCGGGGAGACAAGCAAAGACAGGAAGAAGATCACTTTTCGATCGCTCAGCTTCAAAGCTCACTCGGCGCTGACCGCGCGCTGGTTGAGTACACCACGATCGACGACGAACTAATCGCGTTTGTAGTTACGAATGAGCGGGTTGATGTCGTGCGAGCTCTGGGCAGTGAAGCTGAGATAGTCGCAGGGATTGAGCGCTGTCGTTTTCAAATCGATACGCTTCGTTATGGCTCAACACAGGTGCGGAATCACCTGCCCGCTCTCGCTGATCGTACGCGCAGGCACTTACGCTCTCTTTACGATAAACTGTTCCGCCCGATTGAGCCAAAAATCGGCGATCGCCAGCTAGTGATCGTGCCGCATCGCGCGCTCCACTATCTGCCGTTTCAGTCCCTGCACAACGGTGACAGCTACTTGATCGAGCGCAGACAGGTTTCCTTCGCGCCGAGTGCTGTTGTCCTGCAGCAATGTCTCGATCGGCCCAGGTATGACTTTAATAAAGCGTTGCTGTTAGGAGTGGCTGACGAACAAATTCCGGGTGTGCATGAGGAGTTGCGCAGCCTCGATCGCATATTCCCGCATGTAAAGAGGTTTTTGGACAAAGCCGCGACTGCCGAAGCATTGCTCAATAACTCAGCCGGTGCTGACGTGTTGCATCTTGCATGTCACGCGCAGTTTCGTTCTGACAACCCGTTGTTTTCGTCGCTCAAGTTGGGTGATGGATGGTTTACCGCGCGGGACGCGTACGGGTTGAAACTGAATTGCGGACTCGTTACGCTCAGCGCGTGTGAAACCGGTATGAATGCGGTTGCGCCGGGGGAAGAGCTGATGGGACTCGCGCGTGGGTTTTTGTCAGCCGGATCGCCGACGGTGATGATGAGCCTTTGGACGGTCGACGATGAAGCCACGACCGAGTTGATGGCAACGTTTTATGATGAACTTGCCGGAACCAAGTCGCCTGCCGCGTCGCTGCGAGCCGCGCAAACAAAGTTACTTAAGCAAAGACCGCACCCGTTTTTCTGGTCGCCGTTCGTTCTCGTCGGACGCTGGTGACGGAGCCACAGTGGCATACATTTCCAGACTGGTAACAAGAGCGTGATTTAGGTATTTTATCTGTCGCTCCGACATTGTTTCCCCCCCCATCCCGAATACTGATCGCGAGAGGATTTATCCTGATGCGTCGAGCGCTGACGTTAGTAGTTCTATTGCTCGTAGCCGTCTACGTGCTCTGCAATGTGCGGAACGACGGTGTCGCGAATGCGACCGATGGCGGTGAAGAGTTTGTCGCGGGTGAGGTCGTTGTACGACTGACCAGCGTCGCCGATCTACCGGCGATTGCCAGCCGGTACTCACTCGATCCGACTCCGATCGATCAGTTTGGCTCCAGACCGATCTTCAGGTTGCGCATTATTGATAACGCGCGCGTCGAGGATCGAGTGGCGGCGATGGCTGGTGATTCACGGGTTGTTTTCGTTGAGCCGAATTTCATTGCTATGCCGCCAGTCGGCGGCGGCAACATTTGGAGCGTCGGCAATATCTGGAGCGTCGGGGGCGACTTCGGAACGTTTGTATCGCAATGGGCGCCGCAAAAAATTCGACTGTCTTTAGCTCATCAAGTCAACAGAGGAACCGGACCAAACGGCCCTGTGAAAGTTGCAGTGCTGGATACGGGCATAGATGCGAGCCATCCTGCGCTTGCAGGACATCTGCTGCCGGGATGGGATTTCGTCGACGATGATGCTGACCCGTCGGAAGAAGGCGATCCGCAGATCGGGCCGTACGGACACGGCACACACGTCGCTGGCTTAGTTGCGCTGGTTGCGCCGGAAGCGAAAATCATGCCGGTTCGAATTCTTGACGAACGCGGTGTGGGAAATATTTGGGTGTTGGCTGAGGCTCTGGCATTCGCACTTGACCCCGATGGCAACCCTGCTACTGCTGATGGCGCCGACGTCATTAATCTCAGTCTGTCGACTCCAAGAGAAACTGAACTGATCAGCAACCTGCTGGAAAAAGCGTGTGGTGGTGTGTTGAGCGACTTTCCGGTTTCAACAAATCCGTATCTCGTGGTAGTTGCTGCGGCGGGCAATGGCGGTGATGACACGAGACAGTACCCGGCTGCCGAAAACGTTGACGGGTTGATTGCAGTCGCTGCATCGACGATCAACGATCGTCTGGCGTCGTTTTCGAACCGCGCTTCGTGGGTTCAAGTAGCGGCGCCTGGCGAAGGTATTGTGAGTACTGTGCCTGGCGGTTTATACGGAACGTGGAGCGGGACATCGATGGCAGCGCCGATCGTTGCGGGCGAAGTCGCGCTTGTTCGTGCGGCTTTTCCGAATTTGTCGAACAAGGACGTCGCTCGCCACGTCGAGCGGATGTCGGTGGAGATCGATGGAGACGTGCCGTATCGAATCGACGCCGGTATCGCGCTAACGCGCCTGCCGGAGAGTAGCTCCACTCCGAGCCCAACACCGGCGCCAAGTCCAACTCCGACAAAGACCAAACCTCGGCGTCAGTGATCTCTAGGTTCGTCGTTCGAAGATGCCGCGCGCTCATTCAAAGATGCCACGGGCTTGCCCCGTGGAGTTTTCACGTTAGCCGCTAATAGAAATCCCTATTCCCACTCTCAAGATGCCACGGGCTTGCCCCGTGGAGTTTTCACGTTAGCCGCTAATAGAAATCCGACCCCACCCTCAAGATGCCACGGGCTTGCCCCGTGGAGTCTCCCGCTCGGCTGCTACCCCGATTTGTCCACGAGCAGACTGGATGCCACGGGCTTGCCCCGTGGAGGCTCCCGCTCGGCTGCTACCCCGATTTTTCCACGAGCA
>DASVGE010000141.1:0-12960 GCA_036379695.1 Pyrinomonadaceae bacterium
GGAAGAACAACTCAGATAGGAAGAACAAGTCAGGACGAGGGGCTTGCCCCCGCTCTCAGAGTCTCTCTACCAGCGGGGGCAAGCCCCTCTTCCTGACTTGTTCTTCCTATCTGAGTTGTTTTTCCTATCTGAGTTGTTCTTCCTATCTGAGTTGTTTTTGTGCCTTTTGTGGCTTGGTTCTGTGCCTTTTTGTGGCCTATTTGACGTAACGATCAAACCAGTCAATCGTCCGTTCCAGCGCGTCGATACGATGTTTCGGCTCGCGTAATCCGTGACCCTCGCGCGGATAACGGACCAAAACGGTCTCCACGCCGCGGCGCTTCAGTGCCATGTACATCTCTTCTGCCTGCGTGATGTGAACGTCGTTGTCGTTCTCGCCGTGAATGAAGAGCGTGGGCGTCTGCACCTGCCGCACATAACGCAGCGGCGACCACTGCCACAGCAGTTCGAAGTTGTCCCACGGAAAACCACCAAACTCCGCGTGAATGAGATCCTGATAAAGCGACGTCGAATAAAAACTGACCAGGTTACTCAGACTCGCAACCGCGACAGCGCCTTTGAATCGCGGCGTTTGCGTGATGATCCAGTTGGTCATGAAACCGCCGTAACTGCCGCCGGTAACCCCCAAACGGGTCGCGTCGATCCATGAGTTCTTCTTAAGCGCGTCATCAACCCCGGCCATCAAGTCTCTGTAATCGCCGCCGCCCCACTCGTTGATCGTGCCATCAGAAAACTTCTGCCCGTAGCCACTCGAACCCCGCGGATTCAGGTAAAGCACGCCGTACCCCTGCGCCGCGTACGCCTGAAAGCTCGCATTGAACGACCAGCCATACATTCCGTGAGGTCCGCCATGAATGCTCAGAATCAGCGGACACTTTCGATCACTGGTGCAACCCGGTGGTCGCATGATCCAGCCTTGAATGTGAGTGCCGTCGAAGCTCTGGAAATTGATCTCTTCAGGAACCACCAGCCGCATCGATCTCAGCAGCGAATCGTTGTGCGCGCTCAACCGCCGCATCGGCATCAGACTGCCGAGACCCGCCCAAACCTCATTCGGGCGCAGTGCGTCACCCAGCGTGATCACATACGGAAACGCCGTCTCAGCCGCATTCCCGCGCCCGACCGTCATTACTCGATTACTAAAACTGAAGCTCGTGATCTGGAACGGCTGCGCCAGGACAAACGGTGGCCTCGACTCGGTGCGCTGCGGATCAAATGCGCCTGCCAACTGACCGTCCAGCACGAAAAGCGAGAAACGACTCGGCCTGCCGCCTTCGATTCCGGTTTTGAAGAGAGTGGTGTAACCGCGATCGCCGGCGAGATAAACGATCGAGCGGCCGTCAGGCGACCAGCGCGGATCGCGAACTCTTCGATCCTGTTCAGTTGCTATCTCCTTTCCGGCGCCGCCACCCGCGGCGATCACCCAGAGATGTGTGTCTTCGGCAACGCTGTCGATCGTGGTGACGTCGCGTGTGGTGGCGGTGTAGGCGATCGTTCGTCCGTCGGGTGACCAGACGGGATCGAACTCACAGCCGCGCGTCTGCGTGAGTTGTCGTGTTTGTCCGCCGAGATCGACGGCGAAGATGTCGGAGTTGTTGTTTGCGTCCGGATCGGCTTCGCGGTTCGAGAGGAAAAGGATCTCATCGCCACGCGGACTGAACGCGACCGCGTGATCGTAAAACAATCCGGAGGTCAGTTGTTGTGGTGAAGGTCGCTCGACGTCAACCACCCAGACGTGCGTGCGTCGGTTGTCGGAGAACGACGTGCGTGATTTGTACTGGATGCGATCGATCACGCGTGGATCGGCGCTCGCGGGTGCTTCTGCTTTCGCGGAGATGTAGGCAATGCGACGCGAATCGGGCGACCACGAGAAGGAGTCTCCGGCGTAAGTGATGAAGAAGTTTGTGGAGGTGATAGGAGCGAGGAGACGTGGTTCCGGTTTGTCGAGCTTGACTACCCAAAGACCATCCTGTTCGTCGTGCATGGAGAGAAAAGCGACGGAGTTGCTGTCGGGAGACCAGCGCGGTGTAGACGCATTCCAACCGGAGGGCAACAACAGCCGCGCGGCAGAACGAAGCTCGGGCCAATCGACATAAGGTGTTGATCGACGTGGCGCCGGCGTGGGAGTTGCGATCGGGTATGAATCCAAACCGTGTCGCGCGATCCAGAGCGTACTAACGTTCTTATCGTCCTCAACCGAAGAAACCGTATAAACCACCCACTGTCCATTTGGTGAAATCTGCGCATCCGTAACCCCCACCACCCTCACCACATCCGCCACCCTCATCCGCGACTGCGCAAAACAGGGAGCAGCCACAAAAAGGCACAAAAAGCACATAAGAAAATACCGATTAATATGTTCTTGTTTTGGACCTTTTGTGCCTTTTTGCGGCATGAGTTTACTCCGGTGATGGCGTCGGACTTGGGCTGGGCACGGCTTTTGGATCGACGACTTTGAGGCTGGTGCGGATGAGGTCCCAGGCGGGGGAGAGTTGTTTGGTTTGTGCGTCTGGTCCAAAGAGGGTCAGGACGACGACACGCTGCCCCACGATGGCCCAGTAGATTTTGGCGGCCCCGGTTTCGCCGCCCAGTGAGGCGCTGACGACTACGCCGTCGGCTTTGACTCCACCAATCTCTGAAGCGTCAGGCTTCTGCTCCGGCTTCGCCCCCATGTCCTGTAGTTGTTTTGCTCGGGCGGCAATGTATGGATCGATGAAGGCTTTTTTGGCATCAGGCAGTTTCTCCGGCGTGATGCGGCCCTCGTGAACGAAGACAACGATCTGCACGTCGCTGTCAGCTTTGGTCAAACCGAATTGTTGTGCGTCTTTGTTGCTGATGTCCTGCAGTGACCAGCCGCTCGGATAGTCGAACGACAGCCCACCCTGCTTAAAAGTCTTATTGGTTTGTGCCGTAGCAGTCAGGCAACAGGCAAATGTGATCGCCAGCAGTTTTAGCGTAATGGTTCGCTTCATATCCCCTCCACGGTTTTCCGCAATTGTTCGTTCAGCAACTCCCACACCTGTCGCACGTGCTGTTCGGTGGTGCGAATGTTTCCGATCGATAGTCGCAAGGTAAGTTTGTCGTTCAGGCGAGTGTGGGAGAGGAGCGCGCGGCCACTCGCATTGACGCGATGCATGATCTGTTCGTTCAACTCGTCGGAGTATTTCGCGCGGAAACAAACGAGCGCCAGCGACAACGGCGCCATCAGTTCCCAATCGGTTGACTCTTCCACCCACGACGCAAACAGACGCGCCAGCCGGCAATGTTCGCGAATGCGAGCCGCCAGGCCTTCGTGCCCGAAGTAACGCATCACCATCCACAACTTCAACGCACGAAAGCGACGCCCGAGTTGAATACCGTAATCCGAGCCACTGCGAACTTTTTCCTGTTCGGGAGTGCGCAGGTATTCCGGCACGAGGGAGAACGCGCGCTTGAGCAGATCCATGTGACGGCAATACAGCACCGACAGATCAAACGGCGTGAAAAGCCACTTGTGCGGATTGGTGACGATCGAATCAGCGCGCTCGCAGCCGGCAAGGATGTGTCGCAGCTCCGGAACAATCGCCGCCGAGCCCGCATACGCCGCATCGACGTGTAACCACATCGCGTGCTCTTCACCAATGGGAACTATCTCAGGCACCGGATCGATGCTCGAAGTTGACGTCGTGCCGACAGTCGCCACGATGCAGAACGGAAGATAACCATTGCGCTTGTCTTCATCGATGGCATGGGCGAGAGCGGCGACGTCCATGCGAAACGCGGAGTCAGTCGGAATCTTGCGCAGGCCGCGTTGGCCCAATCCGAGGGTGATGACGGCTTTCTCGATCGACGAGTGTGCCTGTTCCGAGACGTAAACGCGCAGCAGTGGGAGATCGGGACGGCCACTCATTCCCTCCTCACGAATGCGTTTCTCGACACCTTCGCGGGCGGCGGCGATCGCGTGCATGCTCGAGACCGAGGCAGTGTCGTAGATGATCCCGTGCATACCGGGATCGAGTCCCATCATTTGTCGCAGCCAGTCGAGCACGACTTCTTCCAGTTCCGTCGAAGCCGGCGAAGTGCGCCAGAGCATCGCCTTGTTATCAAAGGCGGCTGTCAACAGTTCACCAAGGATGCCGGGTGCTGAAGTTGAGGTGGCAAAGTAAGCGAAGAACGATGGATGGCTCCAGTGAGTCAGCGCCGGCGCGATCAGTCGATCGAGATCTGCAATGATCTGCTCCATCGGCTCGCCTTCGACGGGCGGTACTGAAGGCAGTTGTGACTTCAAGTCTCCCGGCTCGATGGCCGCCAGCACCGGACGCTCGTCGATGTGCTCGAAGTAATCGGCGATCCAATCGATCAGTTCGTGACCGAAGCGACGGAAGTCTTCCTTACTCATGTCGCCCAGTTCAGGCGCGAGGTGAGTTTTGCGGCTGTTCACGGCGGCAATCTTGCCACAAAGAAGCACAAAAGACACAAGACGATTATCACGATTGAAATATCTGCTTTTGTGCCTTTTGTGCTTTTTTGCGCCTTCGCTTTTTTCTTAGTGGCTTTTGCTTTTGTGCTTCTTTGTGGCTATTATTCCTCGATTACTAGCAGCATCTAATCAGTCTCCTGTTACAGTTCGGGTAAGTTAGCCAGAAAAACTTCTAGCCTGTGAGGACTTGTATGAAACGCATTCTGATAGCTTCGATAGTCGCGGTAAGTTTGCTGAGCGCATGTCAGCAGCAAGGCGGCGGCGGCGATAAAGTACGCGTCGGCGTCTTTATGTCGCTAACGGGCACCACGGCAAACTTCGGCATCTCTTCGGTCAACGGTATCAAGCTGGCGGCCGACGAAGTCAACGCCGCCGGCGGCATCAATGGTAAACAGATCGAGTTGCTGGTAGAAGACGACCGCTCGGACGCGTCAGAAGCAGCCACAATCGTGACCAAGTTTGTGACTCAGGATCAGGTCCACGCCGTACTGGGCGAGGTCGCCAGCTCCCGTTCAATTGCCGCGGCGCCCATCGCGCAGAATGCGAAGATTCCGATGCTGACGCCCTCTTCGACCAACCCCGAAGTTACCAAGAAAGGCGACTTCATCTTCCGCAGTTGTTTCATCGATCCAGTACAGGGCGCCGCCATCGCGCAGTTTGCGGCCAAGTCACTCGGCGCGAAGACCGCCGCGATCATGGTCGATCGCAAGAACGATTACTCAACCGGTCTCGAAAAAGTCATCAACGAAACGTTCACGAGAATGGGCGGCCAGATCGTCGCGACGCAGTCGTACCAGGAAGGCGATCAGGACTTCAACGCGCAGTTGACGTCACTCAAGGGCGCCAATCCCCAGGTGATCTTTGTTCCCGGTTACTACAACGACGTTGGTCTGATTGCCAAGCAGGCGCGTGACAAAGGAATCACCGTGCCGCTGATCGGTGGCGACGGATGGGACTCAGTGCAGCTCTACCAGATCGGTGGCACCGCGTTGAACGGTTCGTATTTCACCAATCACTATTCGCCTTACGATACCGATCCCAAAGTGCAGAAGTTCGTCAACGATTACAAATCACGTTACAACACTGTGCCCGACGCGCTCGCAGCCACGGCTTACGACGCCGCTCGGATCATGTTTGACGCCATCAAGCGTTCGAAATCCCTCAACGGTCCGGACATTCGCGACGCGCTGGCAGCTACCAAAGACTTTCCCGGTGTAACCGGAACCGTCACCTTCAACGAGCATCGCGACGCTGTGAAGCCAATCGTCATGATCGAGATTAAAGACGGCGGCATGTACGCTGTGAAGGAACGAGTCACCGTTGAAGGCGCTGCGCTGCCGCAATCGTCCTCAAACACGGCGCCTGGTTATCCCGCAGCAGCACCAACAGCAAAGGCGGCCAATCCGTGATCGCTACGGCACGCCCGGTTCTCGGACGCAAGCAACAGTGAATCACGAATATGAGCACGTTCCTCCAACAACTAATTAACGGTGTCTCACTGGGCGCAATTTACTCCTTGATTGCGCTCGGTTACACCATGGTCTACGGAGTACTGAAACTAATCAACTTTGCCCATGGCGACGTCTACATGGTCGGCGCGTTCATGGGCTACTACCTGGCCAATGGACTGGGCTCGCGCGGCGCACAGATGCTCGGCATGAGCCCGGATGGATTCGTGGCGCGCGGGCTACTCGGTGGCGGCACGCTGGAGCCTTCTTTAATCACGGCGCTGGTAGTGATGTTGCTGGCGATGGCGATCTGCGCTGCTATCGGTGTAGTCATCGAACGTCTCGCTTACCGCCCGGTGCGCAAGTACTCGCGACTGACCGCGCTGATCACCGCGATCGGCGTTTCGCTGTTACTTGAGAACGGCGGCCAGGTCGTTTTCGGCGCTGAGCCTAAGTTCTTCCCCGAACTGTTCCGCAAACAGAACATCGATCTCGTCGGTGGGGCGAGCATCAATAGCGCGGACATCATCGTGCTCGTCATCGCGCTGGCGTTGATGGTGGCGTTGCAACTGATCGTCTATCGCACGAAGACTGGCCGGGCGATGCGCGCCGTCTCGTTTAACCTGCAATCGGCGAAGTTGATGGGTATCAACACCGATCGGATCATCGCCTTCACGTTTGCGCTGGGCTCGGCGTTGGCGGCTGCGGCGGGCGTGCTGGTAGCGATTCGCATTCCGCGTATCGATCCGTTGATGGGTATTCTGGTCGGATTGAAAGCCTTCGTGGCCGCGGTGTTGGGAGGCATCGGCAACATCCCTGGCGCGATGCTCGGCGGGTTGCTCATTGGCATCACCGAAACCATGGTCGTCGGTTATCTGTCGCCGACGTACAAGGACGCGGTGGCGTTTGCAATACTGATCTTGATACTACTTTTCCGACCGTCCGGATTACTCGGAACGGTCGCGCAGGAGAAAGTTTAAACCATCCACAGATTACACAGATTCTTTCTGTGCAATCTGCGTAATCGGTGGACTGGAGTGATATGCCTCGGTATCTCCGCAATCTCATCATAGCCCTGCTGATACTCGCCGTCCTTTTTGGACTCGACTTCGTTTTCCAGGGGCGATTAATAAATCCCTATTACGGCCGTATCCTGATGCTTTGCGGCATCTCGATCACCCTCGCCGTTTCGCTTAATCTGATCAACGGTTTCACGGGTCAGTTTTCGATCGGCCATGCCGGCTTCATGGCCGTCGGCGCTTATTCCTCAGCCTACTTTTCCGTTACCTATGGAATGAACCTGGCGAACTCGCTTGGCGGCGGGAAGCTCGGCTGGGTCGTGGCCCTGACACTTGCCACGATTGTCGGCGCCGTAGTTGCCGGAATCGCGGGTCTCGCAGTGGGCATACCTTCGTTGCGTTTGCGCGGCGACTACCTGGCGATCGTGACGCTCGGCTTCGGGCAAATCATCGTTGTGTTTTTAAATAACATCGAGGCAGTCGGCGGCGCCCGCGGTTATTCAGGCATTCCCATCGTAAAGAGTTTCTTCTGGATCTTCCTGATTGCAATCCTGACGATCGTGATCGTTTACAACATCGTCAACTCAGCTTTCGGACGCGCGCTGATTTCGATTCGCGAAGACGAACTAGCCGCCGAGGCGATGGGCGTGAACACGACGCGCTACAAGGTCATGGCGTTTGTGATCTCTTCGGCAATGGCGGGCGCCGGCGGTGTGCTGCTGGCCCACTTCGACGGTTACCTGAATCCGAAGTCGTTTGAGTTCATCAAGTCGTTCGAGATTCTGATCATGATCATTCTCGGCGGGTTGGGCTCGATCGTGGGCTCGGTGCTGGGCGCGATTGTTTTGACGATCCTGCCGGAAGGACTGCGCGGGTTCGCCGAGTATCGCATGGTGATCTACTCGCTGTTGCTCATCGTGCTCATGATTACGCGGCCGCAGGGGTTGTTGGGATCCACTACGGCATTCAAAGGTTTGCGCAAGCGGATGAGACGATTGACGGAAGGACCAAGCGGCACAGCCAGCTCGCCCACGCAGAGCGAGACCTCCGTGGGAGGTGAAACGCCTCGATGAGTACAAACGGGAACTCCAATACAGTCCTGCAAACTAACAAGACCACGATTCGTTTTGGCGGGTTGTGTGCAGTCAATGAATTGGACATGGCCGTGAAGAAGGGTGAGATTTACGGTCTTATCGGTCCCAACGGCGCGGGAAAGACAACGATCTTCAACCTGCTCACCGGTGTTTACCAACCTACTTCGGGTGAGATTTTTTTCAAAGGCCAGCGGATCGATGGCTTGCGTCCCTATCAGATCGCGAGCCGCGGTATTTCACGCACGTTCCAGAACATTCGCCTGTTTCCCAGCATGTCGGTGCTGGAAAACGTGATGACCGCCTGCCACATTCACATGGGCCAGAAGCTGATCGACGCAGTGCTGCGCACGCCGCGGTTCAGTACCGACGAACAAAAGCATCGGGACTACTGTTTCGAGTTGTTGGAGATCTTCGATCTGGCGCGCGTGTGTGATGAAGGTGGGACGAGCCTGCCGTATGGTTCGCAGCGCCGGCTGGAGATAGTGCGCGCGCTCGCCACCAGGCCGCAGTTGCTCCTGCTCGACGAACCGGCAGCGGGCATGAATCCTTCTGAGCAGGAAGATCTAATGCACCTGATCAAGCAGATCCGAGATCGCTTTGGACTCACGATCCTGCTGGTCGAACACAATATGAAAGTGGTAATGGGCGTTTGCGAGCGCATCCAGGTGGTCGACTACGGAAAATCGATCGCGCTCGGCCTGCCCCAGGAGATCAAGAACGATCCGAAAGTGATCGAAGCATACTTGGGAGATTAATAGGTCCTATTCGACTTATAGGTCCTATATTTTATGCTCACCCTCGAAAACGTTTCCGTTAATTATGGCGCCATCGAAGCGCTGACCGGCATTTCGTTGCACGTCGAGAAGGGCGAAGTGGTCACGCTGATCGGTGCAAACGGCGCCGGCAAAACCACCACGCTGCGAACCATCACCGGCCTGCTCGAACCACGCACGGGCAAGATCACTTTCGAAAACGAAGACATCGGTGGCAAGCCCACGCATAAGCTGGTCGCGCGCGGTATCTCGATGTCGCCCGAGGGACGCGGTGTATTCGCGAATCTCTCCGTGCGCGAGAACCTGCAGATGGGCGCCTATCTGAACAAGAACAAACGCGCCGTCGCCGCCGACATGGAGCGCGCCTTCAAAATGTTTCCGCGCCTGCGCGAGCGCGAGGCGCAGAAGGCGGGAACGCTCTCGGGCGGCGAGCAACAGATGCTCGCCATGGGTCGCGCGCTGATGTCCAATCCGCGACTGCTGCTGCTCGACGAACCGTCGCTGGGCCTGGCGCCGCTCGTGGTCCATACAATCTTTGAAGCTATCGACGAGATTAAGAGCAAGGGCACTACGATTCTTTTGGTCGAACAGAACGCGCACGCTGCGCTGGGCCATTCCGATCGCGCGTACGTGCTGGAAACCGGAAGAATAGTGATGGAAGGTCCATCAAAAGACCTGGCCAATGATCCCAGGATTAAAGAAGCCTATCTTGGCGAGTAATCAATCTACTCGCACGTTGCGAAAAGCACTTCTGCCCGCCGCCATCGTCCTGATGGCACTCGCCTTCTCCTGTACCCGCCAACCGGAAGAGCCCGGCGCACCTGATCGAAGCCTGATCAAGATCGGTTTCTTCGGAGATCTGAGTGGGCCAACATTTAATTTCGGTAAGTCGGCTTACAACGGCGTGCTGATGGCCGCCGATGAGATCAACCAGAGCGGCGGAATCAACGGGCGTCGTATCGACGTCGTCTTCGAAGACGACAAAGGCAGTGCCGAAGAAGCAGCACGACTGACAGCAAAACTCATCGACCAGGATAAAGTCGTCGCGATCATCGCCGGCGGCACCTCGGGCAATAGCCGCGCGGCCGCGCCGAAAGCACAATCCTCGCACGTGCCTCTGATTGCGCCTTCGTCAACCGACCCGGCGGTCACACAAGCCGGCGACTATATCTTTCGCGCCTGCTTTGTCGATACGTTTCAGGGTGAAGTGATGGCCAGCTTCGCCGTTAATACGCTCAAGGCGCAGAAGGCCGCGATTCTTTTCGATTTCAACTCGCCATACGGGCGCGGGCTGACTGAGTATTTCAGGCTCAGCTTTGCAAAGCTCGGCGGCAGGATCGTGAGTGAGCTTTCATATACGCAGGGGGATGCGGACTTCAAAGGACAGTTGAGCACGATTCGCTCAGCCGAGCCCGACGTGATCTACATTCCGGGTTACTACGGCGACGTGGCATTGATCGCGAAGCAGGCGCGCCAGATCGGGTTGACGCAACCGCTGCTCGGCGGCGATGGTTGGGATGCACCGGAGCTCTGGCAGCTGGGCGGTGACGCCCTAAACGGATCGTATATCTCAACGCATTACTCGATTGACGATCCCTCGCCGACGATTCAATCGTTTGTCGAAGTGTACAAGCAGCGCTATCAGAACCTGCTTCCGGACGCGCACGCGGCTCTCGCTTACGACGCGATGCGGCTGCTGTTTGACGCGATCGCGCGCGCGGGATCTACCGACCAGGGGAAGTTGCGCGATGCCCTCGGGCACACGAAGAACTTCGCGGGTGTGACTGGTGTCATCAGCATGGACGCGAATCGCAATGCGGTGAAGCCCGCAGTCGTTTTAAAACTGCAGGACGTGAGATTTATCTACCAAGAAACTATCCAGCCCGACGCTGTCGCAAAGCCCTCGCCGAGTCCGTCACCAAGTCCGACAAAGAAGCGCTAAGGCTTTTTGTTCGTGTCAAAATCGAAGTCTGCTCTGCGGGTTTCGTTCCGCGCTACGGAGATCTCGATTTGCTGCTCGCCAAATCTCTCGTGCCAGGCGACCAGCGTGTAGGTTCCGAGGGGTAAGCCGCGAATCTCGTAATTTCCAAAGCTATCAGTGACAGCAAAGAACGGATGACTCAAGACGGCAACGTACGCCTTCTCCCATGGGTGTTGGTTGCATTTGAACGGTATCAGCACTTCCTCGCGGGGGAACGTTTTGACGATCGGTGGACCCAGCGGTGCTTGCGTCTGATTCCACTCCTGGTTCAGTTTTGGCGTGGGATGCGTGTTGTGATGCGTCGGATCGCTGTTGGGTATCGTGAGCTTCTGCCCCACGCGTATACCCATCACGTGCGGATGGAACCTGCAATTCCTGCGCTCCAGTATCGCCTCCGAATCAGGTAGCGGAAACCGGTGTTCGGCGAGCGACTCACCCTTCACGTAAACAAAGACATTCATCAATCTGTCATCGTTCGTTAAAACATCTTCCGTCTCCGGTTTGTCATTCAACTCTATACAGACGGGATCGGCAGTCATATCAAGGCGAAGGCGCCGTGGGATCGGGCCTTTTACGCCGATAGAACCGACGATAGTGACTTCGCTTCCGGTGGGTTGATACAGAGGTTTGTCGGAAGATTGTGAAGGCGTCTGAGAGGCGACAGTCGCACCAAACAGAAGCGCAATCACGAGTAGAAACGTCAGGCTTGAAACGCGGTGCTTCATAACGGCATCCTCCGGTCGAGGTCAGGATTTGCGTGGCGAGTTTACTGCTTTGTCAAAGACTTACGCGCGCTGGACAGTGCTGATGCTACCACGTCAGGAGCAGTGCCACCCAGCTGTGATTTGGACCTTAGCGTTTGCGCGAGGGATAAGGCAACGTGGACATCCTCAGTAAAAAGGGTGGAGAACGATTGCAGTTCCGCCAGCGACAGCTTGTCGAGTTCTTGACCGAGTTCAATCGCGCGGAGCACGGTCTTGCCCGCTAGCTCGTGTGCCTGTCTGAAAGGCATGCCCTTGCGTACCAGATAGTCAGCCAGTTCGGTCGCGTTCATGTAACCACTCGCCGCCGAGGCAAGTGCTCGCTCGTTGTTGAGCGAAATGTTTCCCAACACAGTCGCGCTGACTCTGAGGCTCGCCGACACCGTATCGAAAGCGTCAAACACGGCTTCCTTGTCTTCCTGCATGTCTTTGTTGTACGCGAGCGGCAAACCCTTTAACGTCGTCAGTAGTGCCAGCAGATCGCCAAACACGCGGCCTGCTTTTCCACGCACGAGTTCCATCGAATCGGGATTCTTCTTCTGCGGCATCAGGCTCGATCCGGTCGCGATCGCATCTCCCAGCTCGAAGAGACCAAACTCATTCGTCGCATACAGGATGATGTCTCCGGCAAGCCGGGACAGATGGACCATGATCAACGAACAGGCACTCAGGAACTCGACACAAAAATCGCGATCGCTCACGGCGTCGAGGCTATTGCGCGAAACGCTCTCGAAACCGAGTGAGCGCGCCAGGGCTTCACGATCGATCGGAAACGACGTGCCCGCAAGCGCTGCTGAACCGAGCGGCATGACGTTCACGCGCCGGCGCACTTCAGTTAGACGCTCGCGATCGCGCGCCAGCATTTCGAAGTAAGCCAGGCACCAGTGGGCCAGCAAGACCGGCTGTGCTTTTTGCAAGTGCGTGTATCCCGGGATGACGGCTTCGCGATGTGCCTCGGCGAAGTCGAGCAGGGAGGTTTGTGCGTCGCGTAGTGATTCGCCGAGTTCGTCGATCGCAGTGCGAAGCCAGAGGCGAAAGTCAGTGGCTACCTGGTCGTTGCGACTGCGTCCCGTGTGCAGTTTGCGACCCAGGTCTCCGGTCAACTCGATCAGGCGCGCTTCGACAAATGAGTGTACGTCTTCTGCTGTGGGGTCGTTGAAGTCGTGGCTGTTTTTGAGAATGCGGTCGAGAGCATCGCTGATCTCGCTTGCTTCTTCGGAGGTGAGAACACCCGCAGCTTCCAGTGCGCGGCAGTAACCGATGCTGGCCGTGACGTCCACTTCAAACAGCCTGCGGTCGAAGCGGAAGGAGTTATTAAACTCGGCAAAGCCCGGATCCGTCTTCCCCTCAAACCGCCCACCCCAAAGTTTCATAAACGAACCTCCCATCAGCGCTACTCCTTGGAGTGCGGTGCCTTGGCACCCC
>DASVGE010000142.1:0-5099 GCA_036379695.1 Pyrinomonadaceae bacterium
GGGAACCTCCACGGGACAAGCCCGTGGCCTCTCTCTTTCCCTTGCTTGAGTTCTTGGTAGCGACGAGCTGGAACCTCCACGGGACAAGCCCGTGGCCTCTCTCTTTCCCTTGCTTGAGTTCTTGGTAGCGACGAGCGGGAACCTCCACGGGACAAGCCCGTGGCATCCAAGACGTTTTTCCTTTTTTTTGGTAGCAACAAGCGGGAAGACTCCACGGGACAAGCCCGTGGCATCTCTGCCGACATAGCATCTCTGCCGACGTGGCATCTCGGCTGTGTCTTTGTGCCTTTTTGTGGCCTGCTTTGTGCTTTTTTGTGGCCTGCTTGTGCCTTGTGGCCCTACCTGCTGACGTCCATCAGTCTTTTCAGAATCAACTCGTATGGTTCGGGTGAGATGCTGACGGAACCATAGAAGGGTTTGTCGTTGATCACGATCATGAAGAGAACCGCCGCCAGAAAGCCAGACATCAAAATCACCAACGCAGCGTGCAGCTTTACGTCAACAATCTGATAAAAGTACGCGACCCCAATACTGATCGCCGCCCCGATCCAGATCACCGCCCACATCGTGCTTGAAAGTCCACTCTTCACGGCATCGATTCTCAACTGGCGATACTCGATCAAATGATTAAACGCACGCAGAGTTTCATTGTGCAGCGCGATCTGACTCTGATTCGCGGGCTCGAAGGCATAAAGGCGGGCTTGAAAATCATCCATGATCGACTTCCCGGGCGCCGCGATTTCACCTCTCCGCTGTGCCGGCCACGCCTCATCAATAATGAACACTGTGTACGTGCGTAAAATTCTTTGCAGCTCTTCCCGCACAGGCGATGGATAACCACTTACGTCGCGATACAACGCCCCGATCGCACTCGCCTCTCGCGAAACCAGATCTGAAGAGCTCGTATTGGTATTCCAGACGGCGACCGCAATCAAACCAACGGTGATGCCGTAAAACACGCCGATAGCCTGCACAGTTCCGCTGACTGCGTCGTTAATGCCAGTACCAAAGTGAAAACGAGGAATGAGGTAACGTCTTGCGGCGAGCAGCCCTGCCAACGAAAGCAACTCAACGAATGCAACTAAGAAGAGTGCTGCGTAAAGTGGTGTCGCTTCATATAACCAGATGGGCACGCCGGAGTCCTCTCTTTGGAAAAACACGCCGCAAAGATGCACGAGAGCAGGATCAGCTGGCCACTGGTTGCTCTCGTGCGTCCCCGCGGCTCTTGAAACCCGCTAGGGTTGCACCAGCGGGATCTCAGAAGCCAGTTGCAGATCGATCATCAGCGCGAGGCGCCGGTCGATTTGGAAAAACAGCGCCGTCTTCTTTACTTTCGCGATGGGTTCGGAAACTGCTTGAACATTTTCTCGACCGCTTTCCGGATCGGCTTCTCGGCGGTTTTGGCATCTTCAACGTTGTTGCCGCTTGGACCTTGCTTCAGGGTGTCGGTCGCCGTGCCACGCCACACTTCGTTCTTCGTTTTGGTATCTGAGATGTTGACCACCAGCGTTCCTTTAGTCACCGGCCAGTTTGAAGCGCCACCGTAGACACCCGTAGAGATGGAATTCAACGACGGGTGCCAACTCGGATTCGAAATGTGCATATCGCTTTCCGTCCAGACCAACGCCGATACGGTGAGCTCCGGATCTGTGTCTACTTTCTTCAGTCCTTTTGCTGCGAGTTGTGCGTCCACGGCGGCGACGATTTGCTGGTTGATGATTGCGTTTGTGCCGGTAGTTCCGGTGGACCAGGCATACGTCTTGTACTTCGAGACGTCCACCGCAGGGTCGGCGCCCACTTTGACTTTCTGCGCGTGTACGGACAAAGCGCCGGCAAGAATGAAGAGAACGGTGCAAAGTGAATAGATTGTTTTTCGTGAACTCATATCGAGTCTCCGGGATAACTGTCCGCGTGACTCTATGCTCCCGCCACCTCGGAAGTTACTGTCATTTTTAACAGTAGCCGGTACGGCCCGGGTTGGAGATTCTCTGGGTGAAATCCAGGGTGTGAGGTTCAATTAAATGTGGCCAAGATTCCTGATCGTATTCGCGATCCTGTTGACGCCGGCTGTTTGCAATAGCCAGGAGATGCAACCGAAGCCTGCCAATATCGAGCAGATACGTGCGACGGTAAAGAAGCTCTCAACTGAAAACGAACAGTTACGACGGAAGGTCGCGGAACTCGAGCGCCGTTTACAGCTTAACTCCGTCCGCGATCGATTGACGCGGGAAGAACAGCGCGGCGAAGACCTTCAGATCCAACTCATCGGACTCGCAGAACAGGAAGCACGCCTGCAATCGCAACTGGACGAGGTGAACGAGCAACTACGACCGGAGAACATCGACAACTTACAGGTTTACGGCTCGTTGCGTCCGGAACAGGTTCGCGAATCGGCGCGCCGGCGGTTGTCTAACGAACAAACTCGGATTCAAAGTCAACTCGATCTGCTCAACCAGAGTAAATTACGTTTGCAATCATCGATTTCGGTAACGGACATGCTGATCCAGAACCTGCGACTGCAGTTACAAACGGTCGCAACCCCTTAGGACGCCGCCTGGAAATTCAGGGATACAGTCCGATGGGAAGTCGTGATTTTACCGTCGAGCGAAACACGATCGATTGATTTTTCGCCCCGCAGGTGCAGCTCACCCCCTGCGTCTATTCCTCCGCCAGTGGCGCCGCCTGTGATCTTCAGATTGATCACTGTCTTCGAATTCTCTGCACGCGCCCACGTTCCGCTGACAAAGACTGTTATTTCCGATATGAGGTTGATCTCTGCTTTACCGTCTTCGAAGAGTTTTACCACCACTCCCGTAACCTTGAATTCTTCAGTACCTATTTTGAGAACACCAGTGCCGTTCGCATGCGCCACGATCGATGTCTTTTCGTTTTGTAGCGCCTGCGCAGGTATCGTCAGCAACGACAACGACAAGCAAAGCACAACCATCCTTCTAATTACTCGCATTGGGCCTCCCGCGAACTCGGAATTTCCGGTAGTGCCCTGGTTTCTCCTCTTCATCCACAGATTACACAGATTGATTAATAAAATCGGTGTAATCTGTGGATGAAGAACCTCAGTTTAGGACACCTCGGAATTTGCACACATTCTCAGTGCGTTTCCACCGCCGGATAAACTGTTAGTTTTAACAGGCTCAAATCACCTGTGCTTTTTGTGCTTCTTTGTGGCGATCTCTTTGTTGAATGCGCGCTTGATAGATGGCGTTCACCACCGCGAAGATAAACGCGCCCGACAACCCGCACAGCAACACTCCCGAGATTCCCTCGATCCCACCCAGCAGTCGCCAACGCTGCGGCAGCACCACGTCGCCGTAGCCAATCGTCGAATACGTCCCTAACGAAAAGTAGAGCGCGGTTTCATAGTCCGGAAAGTGATGGTTCCAAAAGTAAAACGTGGCCCAGATGCCGGTCTCGATCAGATGAAGCGTTATTACCACCGCGAAAACAAGGACCAGCAAAAAAGCCTGACGACTCATCGCGCCGAGAGTTTCAGCCGGAAACTTACGAATCAAAAACTGCGCAAAGATCACAATCCCACCTACGTGAATAAGTACGCAAACTGAAACGATCGCGAAGGCTATCAGGAGTTCTCTCAACATAAACTCTTCCATTAACTGTACTTTCCCTAACTCACTGTACTGTCAATTTTGCCAGTGTTGGGTGCTTCCCTCGCGACCCTACAATGCTGCGCAACACCGAAGAATGCGGCTGGGAGTTTCCTATGAACATCCTGCACTCAAGCAATCTTTCCTTTGCAGTCCGTTTCACTGTAGTCGTCATGCTGGCCATCAATGCTGCATGCGGTAGCAAGAGCGGAGCGGGGCATGAAGCTGCGCCTCCTCCAACTACAGTGGTTGTCGCCGAAGTGAGTCAAAAGACAGTCCCGATCTACAGCGAGTTTGTCGGCCAAACGCGGGCCGAGGAAACGGTCGAACTGCGCGCTCGCGTGGAAGGAATCTTGCAGAAGGTCTACTTCAGGGAAGGCTCAGCGGTGAAGAAAGGCCAACTGTTATTCACGATCGACAAGCGTCCTTTCCAGGCAGCAGTGCAGTCTGCAAAAGCATTGGCTGCCAAAGCTGTTGCCGATCTGGCCCAGGCACAACAACGAACTGACGTGCTCGAGGCGCAGGCACAACTCGCAAATGCCCAGGCAACATTGACCAGGGCGGACCAGGACGTCGCGCGACTCGCTCCCCTGGCAAAAGAAAAGGCCGTCACCGAACAGGACCTCGACGCCGCCATAGCCTCGCAGAAATCGGCGCGTGCGACAGTTGATGCGCGCCAGGCCAACGTGACCAATCTCGAAGCGACGGTGAAGTACACGATAGAACGCGCGCGCGCGGAAGTATCTGCCAGCAACGCGCGCGTGACTCAAGCCGAACTCGATCTGAGCTATTGCGACATCTACGCTCCCATCAGCGGCATCATCGGTTTTCTTCAAGTGGACGAGGGAAACCTTGTTGGCCGTGGTGACGCGACCCTGCTCGCAACAGTCTCAGCATCCGATCCACTACTCGTGGATTTCAGTGTCAGTGAAATCGAATATCTCAAACTAACCGATCCCGAAACAGCAGGGAAAAAAGCCGGAGCCCTGAGCTTCGATCTACTCCTTTCAGACGAAAGCCTGCATCCGTATCACGGCACTTTCCGTGTCCTGGACCGCAGCGTCGATCCGCAAACCGGAACGATGAAGGCGCAGGCCGCATTTCCAAACCCCGGCAGCTATCTGCGACCCGGCCAGTTTGCACGTCTGCGCGTCGCCGTCGCTCAACGAGAAAACGCGATCCTCGTTCCCCAGCGAGCCATCCAGGATCTCCAGGGCGCGAAGACAGTGATGGTAGTTGACGCCGAAAACAAGGTGTCGCTACGCACGATCAAGATCGGAGACAAAGCTGACAAGGAAGTTGTAGTACTCGACGGTCTCAGCGGTGGTGAGCGTGTGATCGTCGAAGGCATGCAAAAAGTAAGACCCGGAGGGCAGGTTAACCCGACCACCGGAAATCAAACGAGCGCAAAGACACAGGGAGGCTGACGGTCCATGTCTAACTTCTTCATCCGGCGGCCGATAGTTGCAATCGTAA
>DASVGE010000143.1:0-43165 GCA_036379695.1 Pyrinomonadaceae bacterium
AATGCAACCGCTTCAAACCTTTGTTCTCATACCGGTCGGCAGCCTTCGTTAGCTCTTCATCAAAATCAGCAAAGAGTTCTGGTCTATCCAATATTTCTCTGACCGTATAGCCGGTATCAACCAAATAACCAATAGCCCACACCAGCGCCAAGGGAATGCGGTGGACTCTTTCAGAAAACTCTCTCAGAACCGCATCGATCTGTTCCGCCGTGCCATTGAGACCTTTCGCGGCGCCGTTCTTTTTCAGGAAGCTCACACAATCATCCACCGGCAAGCCTCCAAACAAATTCCCGCCTACCGTTTCCAGTTCCTTGACCTGTTCGCGTCGAGAAAATTTTGGCACGTCGCGTCCGACAATAAGTGACCGGACTTTGTGTCCCCCGCTGAATACCGAGCTGAAGAACTCGCGCAGTTGCGGATCGACAACCTCACTTTTGTCGTTCAACATCGATTCGAAGTTGTCGAACATGAACCAGGTTCGGCCTTCTGTGTTCGTTGATAAGCGACCAAAGATCTCCTGCAGCTTGTCAGTCAGACCGCCATCGGTGTTGTAGATGTCTTCAAACTGCTTTTCCTGTCCAATTAATCTCCCGGCTTTGGCAAACAACTCGCTTAGCTTTATGTCGTTTCGACAATCGACGTGCAGCAGTGCACTCGTGTGGGTCTCGATAGTGCCGTCCGGCAAACTCACTTTTTCGACAACGCTCTGGCCATCCGGAGATAACGTCTGTACGACCTTCGCCAGCAATGCCGTTTTTCCGAAACCTCCCGGCGCCGCGAAAGCGTAGACACGGTGTTTGGCTTCGCTCATAGCGCGCAGGATCGTTGCGCATTCAGCTTCACGGCCTTCGATGTCGAGTTGAGTTGGCAGCGTGTGAATGACTGGCTGCGGACCACTGCTGATCTCTCGAGCTTTAATGTACGGAACCAGAGCTTGAATAACCTTGGCTTTCAGGTCGTCCGCGGAATCAAAGAATCCCACCACTCGATCTGTCTGAAGCCGCTCCTTGAATTTCTTTAGTTTCTCAGCGCCGTCGCCAGTTTCGAAGTCAGCAGGCAGGAGCGGGTGTTTGTCGCTCATGAGAAAGATCAAGCGAGGAGTATTCAATTCTACCGCCCGGTTGTATTCGGCTTCAGTCACAGAAATGACCTTGCCATCAGGAACGTAGCCATAACGGAAACCGATGATGCCGATGTACACATCGGCACGATCGGCAATCGCCAACGAAATCTCCAGCGCGTTTGCATCTGTGGCTGTCAGATGTTCCATCATGTCAGGGTAGAACACCCCTAAGTCCATGCACGCATCCTTTACTTTGTCGCGATGCTGTGGCAGGTCACGTGCCGTGCTGCTGATCATCACTCTTATGTGTTCGGACATGTCTGAAGATCGGTGGATAACGAGATGATGTGACGGTGCGTTCTGGAGTTTAGTCCATGCGTGGATAACCGACAAGATAAGGTTTGAGGAGTTTAATTGGCCTGCCGTCAGAACAGCGGGTTCCGTGTCGACCTGGCTTTACCCTAAAAGTCAGAAACCAAAGTGGGAAACAGTCAGTACCACCTCGCGGTAGCGGGTGGGTGCGTAGCCCTCAAGCAAGACGACGCCGCACGGCTGCGCACCCACCCGCTACCGCGAGGTGGTACTGACCCGACCCAACCGTGACTCCTGACTTGAGGCAAAGCATGTCGACCTTGCCATCATCGAGAATGATGCGCGGCACAGTGGAAATGCTGAAGACAGAATCGGGAACGACTCCCTCACTCGGGAGAGTCACTAAGTATTAGTTACCTTGGAACTACCGTGACCGTAACCGTTGCGGTGGCGGGCGACCATGCGTCTCGAAGACAAGCGCGACTCGCTGAATAGCCCTGTCAATGAGGATCGGACGGCAAGCCATCAGCTTGGAACGCGGTGCCCTCTTAAACCTTGATCACTTGCCGGGTCGGTATTCTCGGGATGCTCGTCGGTATAATCCCCGGCAACGTCTCGTTCGTCTGCATCGCCTTTCGACTCATCTCCACGGCGGATGCGACGCTTCATCTCAGTCGCATCTTCGTAGATCGACTCATTGCCCAGCTTCTCAGGATCTTCATGTTCCATATCTGTCCTGAAAGTAGCAACAAAGACAGCGGACGGTCAGTGCGCTAGCGCACCTTGTGAGGCCGTCCTGTTTGAGACCAATCTTGAATGCGGATAGTCTTCCGCACCACTCACGAGCAGCGCCGCAAGTTTGCTTTCCTGCTTTGCCGAACCACTGATAACCGTGGTTGGTCCACGCTGCCAAGCCTTTTGGCAAGAGCGTTGGCAACCTGTTCGGAAAGCGAGTCTTGCAACGCGAACTGATTCATCGACTCGGCGTCGAACCTGGCGGCCCACAACATTGTCTCCTTCGCAGCGCCGACAAGTTGAACGGACAACCGCAGGTGTTCGCCTTCACGTTGATAAAGTCCGTCAAGTACTGCGTCGATCTCGAGGTCGGTCGCCGCGAGCCACGGAGTTTGAGTGGGCTCAACGAGTCTGAGCATCGTCGATGTAGGCATAACCTTGACGAACTTCAGATCACAAAGCCGCGTGATGAGCGCGTCCGCCATTCCGATTCCGAAAGAGGGATCTGTCTCGTTTTGAGAAATGGATTTGAACGGAAGCACCGCGATACAGGTGATCTTCTCGTCACCTCCGGTGGTGAGTTTGCGGATAGCGGGGCTGACGGCGGATTCCCTTACATACGGAGCAAAGCGATAACCAACTCCCGGGATCGTGATGATGTACTTGTGCTCGTTCTTACGTTCTCCAAGTACACGGCGGAGGAGAAATATGTTTTGCGCAAGATTCCCTTCTTCAACGAAACAGTTGGGCCAGATGGTAGTCATCAATTCATGTTTGCTTATTACCCTGCCGCCACTGCGCACCAGCCCGAGCAGAATGTCAAAAGCCTTAGGCGTCACCCGCACCGGATGCCCTTCGTGGAAAAGCAGGCGTCGTCTTGCATCGACGTGAAAGGAATCAAACTCGTAAAAGTCTTTGGCTGATTCGTTCAACATGGGGAAATCAGTCCGGCTAAACAGATACGCTCGCAGCTCCTTTGCCCGCCAGGCTTGTCAAATGATCGGCGATCCTTTGCAGGCCATCTGCAAAACCTTTTTCCGTCACTCCGAATCCGAGCCGGAAATGCTCCGGCATTCCGAAGCAGTCACCCGGAGCAAGCAGCGTCCCGCGTTCAGCAACAGCGCTGCAGAACTCTCGCGCATTTCCGCCGCGCTTTAACCACGGGAAACAGATCATCCCGCCGCGCGGACGAACCCAACCAAGCTCACCTTCCCACTCAGCGAAAAACTGATCGAGCAGACTGAGATTCGCGGCGGCAGCGTTGCGAGTACGCGCCAGAATCCGGTCGCGATGACGCAGTGCAACCACTGCTAACTCCTCGGCAAACGGCGAGTTTGAAATGGTGAAGTAGCCTCTCGCGTCCAGGTACTGCTGCTGTCGCGCCGGATCGCGATCGATGATCCAACCGACCCGCAAACCGCTCAACGAAAGTGCTTTTGAGAAGGAACCCACTACGATCGCATGCGGCAAGACTGCCGCAGAACTTGTTTCCTCGTGATGGTAGATAGGGTGATAAACCTCGTCGGATACGAACGGAATACCGCGCTCAACGGCGAAGTCGTGCAACTCACGCATTTGAGTGTTGCTTACGGTGGCACCCGTCGGATTATGCGGCGAATTGATCAGGAGTAACTTCGTCTTGTCGTCGGTGAGTTTCTTGATCTCGTCGAGGTCGATAGCGAAATCATTGTCTCGTCGCAGATGATAGAACCGCGTTTCGAGACCAAGTAGTCGCGCCTCGACGGCAGTCGGCGGATAACCGGGAAACGGCAGGAGAACATTCGCGCCAGGCTCGGCCGCCAGGAAGAACAGGCTTAGCAGTGCCTCCGATGCGCCCGTTAAGATCTGAACTTCATCAACACCGACCCCGTGTAAATCTCCGATAGCCTGTCGAAGCGATCGCTTGCCTGCTACAGCGGAATAAAGCAACTGCATTTCATCGAAGCGCTCTCGCTCATCAGGTGTCATCAGTCCAAGGAGTTCGCTCATCCTTGTGACTGGGCCGGTGCTCGAAGCCAAATCGAACTCGGGCGGTATGCTTGCGAAGTGATAATGGTTAAGCCATTCGTCTAGCAGGAAAGGAGGTATTTGCATCTTTTTACCCTCATGAGGAACCCGTATTTATTAAATTATTGACATTGTCTACACAATGTCCCTACGATAAGCAGGACAATTTCTCATGTCAAATCAAATTTTATTATGACAATGTGGAATCCAGACCTGAAGTCCTTCGCGGGACCGCGGTATCTCGCAATTGTTAGTGCGATTGCAGAAGATATTGAGCGCGGTAACCTGAGAGCGGGCGATCAGATGCCAACCCACAGGGACCTGGCGGGTCTCCTCGGCGTCACCACGGGAACGATTACGCGGGCCTACACAGAGGCCGCGAAACGGGGCTTGTTAGTGGGTGAAACCGGCCGCGGAACTTTTGTGAGAACGACTCTCATGGAGGACTCCTTCGCGGGACCTTCAGCAAACGAAGACGAAGAGATCATCGACTTGAGCTTCAACATCCCACCCCTTTCCGTGGGCGATCCTCTGGGACAAGCACTAACCAACACGTTGACGAACCTGGCAACACGGCCGGGCCTATCGGCAATGATGACTTATCAACCGGCAATAGGACTCGAGCGTCATCGTGAGGCAGGCGCGGCGTGGGCAGCGCGCTCCGGATTAAGAGTCGACGCGCAACAAATCATAACTTGCAGCGGAGCCCTGCACGCGATGACGGTAGTTTTCTCCACGCTGACGAATCCCGGCGACACCGTCTTCACGGAAAGCCTCACGTATCCGGGCATGAAAAATCTCGCGCATCTGCTCCACTTGCGACTTAAAGGATTACCGACAGACGAGGAAGGCATCATTCCCGAAGCCTTTGACAAAGCGTGCCGGCACGACTCAGCCAGGATTCTTTACACAATACCGACCATTCAGAATCCGCTGGGGACGGTCATGCCCGAAGCACGACGTCGACAGATCGCAGCCATCGCCGCAGAACACAACGTGGCGATCGTAGAAGATGACGTACATAGCTTCATGCTATCCAGTCCACCTCCGCCACTTTCATCGTTCGCGCCTGGGAATAGTTATTACATTCTAAGCCTCTCGAAGAGTATCGCTCCGGGGATGCGCATTGCTTATCTGGTTGCGCCCGAGCGCATGGTCGAACCACTCGCAACTTCTTTGCGCGCGACGGTCTGGATGGCAGCGCCGCTGATGGCCGAGATCGCTTCCGAATGGATTCGCGATGGGACTGCTGATCGACTGATGGACCAGAAACGTTCTGAGGCGACTACGCGTCAGTTGATGGCGAGCGAGATTCTGGCTGGGTTTGAGTTCGACGCTCACCCGTTCAGTTTTCATCTCTGGTTACATTTGCCGGAACCATGGCGCAGTAACGAGTTTGCCGCACAGTCACGACGTCGCGGTGTGCTTGTCACGCCCGCCGAGGCATTCGTGCCCGGCAGAGAGGAACCGCCTCATGCGGTGCGTGTGTGCATCGGCGCGCCGCGAAGTCGAGCTCAGCTTGAAAAGGGGCTCGGCATAATCAGGGGCGTCTTGCAGGAAACACCAGACCCGTGTCTTTCGATCGTATAACGAACCTTAAAGTATGAGATCGCACTTGGACACAGTCAGTACAGGGAGCGGTAGCGACCTGGTCAACGATGGGGCTCAATGCTGATCACTGACCAGGTCGCTACCGCTCACTGTACTGACTGTGTCCAAGAATGATATCAAGCGGCGGAGAGCGAGTGTTTCTGAACGCCGTTTTCATCGAAGTTTTTGGCATCGAGCCAGCGCTCAAAGCCTGCTTTGCGCGCGGGCCATTCAGAGTCAAGCATGGAAAACCATGCAGTATCTCGATTGCGGCCCTTCACGATCATGTGCTGCCGGAAGATTCCCTCGAAGGTGAAACCGAGCCGGCGAGCTGCGCGCAGTGATGGTTCGTTTAGAGCGTTACACTTCCACTCATAGCGACGATATCCAAGATCAAAGACGTGTCGAGCCATAAGAAACATCGCTTCAGTCGCTGCTACGGTTCGTTGTAATTTGGGTGTAAACAGAATGTGGCCCACTTCGATTACTTTATGGGTGGGATCAATGCGCAGGTATGCAGCCATGCCAGTTGCCAGACCAGATGACTTATCGACGATCGCGAAAAAGAGTGGGTCTTCGGAAACCGATACACGCTTCAGGTAGGTATCGAACGTGGAGCGATCGGGGAACGGTCCTTCAGGTAAGTATCGCCACAACTCCTCGCAATCGTCACCATGTGAGCCTTCGTATAGCGCGTCACCGTGGACGAGTGGATCAAGAGGTTGCACCAGAACAACGCGGCCCTCGAGTGTTTCTCGTTGTGGGCGCACGGCTGGCGAAAGGTCTTTGACGATTTCTCCGAGTTGTGGCATCTCTGTTTCCTATTTCTGATCTGAGAAAAATATGTCTGTATACGAAAACCTAAAAACACTGAATATCGTCCTTCCGGAAGTTACTCCTCCGGCTGCGGCCTTTGTTCCGTTCGTCCGAACCGGCAACCTGGTCTATCTCTCCGGCCATATCGCAAAGCGGGATGGTAAACCGTGGACCGGCCAACTGGGCGCTGATGTCACGACCGAGGATGGACAGAAGGCTGCACGCGCCATCGCCATCGACCTCCTGGGCACTTTGCATGCTGCAGTGGGGGACCTCAATAAAGTCAGCCGGATTGTAAAGCTGATGGTACTGGTTAACAGCGCACCCACATTCACTGAACAGCACCTCGTAGCAAATGGCGCCTCGCAGTTCTTCGAGGAAGTGTTCGGAGCAAGAGGCACTCACGCGCGCAGCGCTTTTGGAGTGGCCCAAATTCCCTTCGGCTCCTGCGTCGAGATTGAAATGATCGCGGAAGTCTCCGACTAACTACATCTTCCAGAAGCTACGAATCGCCTGTCGGGACGATGCCTGCGCCTTCAACCATGAGAATGACGGTTCGTTGGGGAGCACGAGGGCGATGCATTATACCTTTCGGTACTACGAACCCGTGTCCCGGATTGAGTTTCACTGACCGATCTTCAAGATCGATCAGAAACTCACCTTCAACTACGTAGAAGAATTCGTCTTCATCCTCGTGTTTATGCCAGTGGTATTCACCCTGGACCACACCCAGCCGAACCACGGAATCGTTCACGCGACAGAGTGTCTGGTTATACCAACGATCGGTACATGCAGAGACAAGCGCGGGCACGTCGATCAACTGTAGCGGTTCGTAGTACACATTTAAGTGGGTTGCGTATGGATATTCATTTTCAGTCTTCACGATAATACCCGCTTTCAGATCGATTAATTTGCTTCAACAAGTGGCACTTAGCAAAAATCATGAGGCTTTGTTGCGACTTCGCCGTCGGATGGGAGATACCGTCTTGAAGTTCAAGAACCACTCCTGAAACTTGACTCATCCACGCCGGCTTTGCCGCCGGATGTGAGGCGAGGCTCTGCCTCGCCGGCCGCCACCCCCCCTGAGAGCTTGGGCTAGGCCCCTGGTTCGGCCTCTGGCCTGGAAACTTTAGGGGCAAAGCCCGAACCGGGGGCCTAGCCCATTCGCAAGGTTAGAGTTGGACGGCGAGGCAGAGCCTCGCCTCACATCCGGCGGCGAAGCCGACGCGGATGGAGTCAAGCCCCTGGCAGGCGCGCGACATCCTGATGCTCGACAACATCTCCATCGCCCACGGCCGCACCCTCTACTCCGGCTCGCGCTAAATCGTCGTCGCCATGGCCGAGTCATTCGGGCTTTGCCCAAAGGTTTATGCGGCGCAGTCGCAACAAAACGCGGCTCAGATCACTCATCGGGCAAAGCGGCTCAAAGTGTCATGGTGGCTTCCGCTACGGGCGAAACGTAACCTCCGATCTCTATTCCATCCACACCCTTTTCGCCATTTAGCCGAACGTGCAGAAGGCTTCGACGACCCATCTTTACGCCTTGTTCACTGACGAAACGCGTACCTGCCGCACTGGAGACAAGGCCAGCTTGGACCATGAACGCAGCGAGTGGGCCAGTCGCGCTTCCCGTTGCCGGATCTTCACGCACGCCATACTCAGGCCCGAACACGCGAGAATAAGCCCCGTCGCCTGTCGGAGTGAATACCATCACAAGCATGGGAGGCTCGTTCTCACTCTTCAACAGCGACAGGCCGGCGTTGTCTAACCAGGCCCGATCAACCTGCTCTTTGTCACGAACAGCAATGATGAGCGTCTGATTACCCGCGCTCACAACTTGTGGAGACACTTCCAGTAAAGCGCTCGCGTCGAGTCCGAGCGCTTTCGCGCACTTCTCTCGATCGTACAAACTTCCGAAAGTTAGCGGCGGCGTGGTCAACCAGAACAGAGGCCGTACGCCCGGCTCCACTCGGATAGGAACAGGACCAATCTTTTCCTCCAAACTAAACTCCGTAGTGCCTTTCGGAACGAACTCCTTGTCGAGGACTACAAAGCTCGTCCCGATAGTAGGATGACCCGCGAAACTCAGTTCCCTTTTCGGCGTGAATATACGAACACTAACCGCGCAGTCTGGTCGTGTTGCGGGAGCCATGAATACGGTTTCGGCGAGGTTTAACTCCGTCGCGATCTGCTGCATCGTGACATCAGAAATCCCGGTCGCATCGGGAAACACCGCGAGTTGGTTCCCTTCAAAAATCCGTTCCGAAAAAACATCCATTGTCAGGTAGCGGTATGAAGCTTTGTTACTCATACCCTTAAGATAAACCACCGACACACCTCTGCACATAAACTGGCGCTCAATTATTCTCAATGTTTCTTTACGGAAAGATAAGCCGTCGCAGCCGGTGGTGGGGAACCGGCCGCTACAGTTGAAGTTTTCAGGAGATGAGCGCGTTTGACGCCAACAACTCGCTTTCAACTACTGCAAGCTGAGCGTCAACCATTCCAAACAGATTCGACTTGCCACAGTGAGTGAAGGCAAAGTGCTTCGCCGTGTTGGCGAGTAGTTTGGGATCCCTCGAGTTTTCCATCGTTCCCATGAGCACGAGCAGCGCCGCCGCAGATTCATCACCGGCCTGACAGATTATTTCTGCCAGTGCTTCGACCTTTTCTTCGGGTGAATCATCTTCGTTGGCGTCAGGCTCGAGCGAGAAGTCAGTCGAGTTGATGATCTTTTCGCCCGCCCCGGCGCGCCGCACAATGTCAGCTAGCCACGGATCATTGATATCCAAAGCGTACCGAACAATGGTTCGCCACTGTGGATCGGTTCTTCTGTCGTTTATGACTGATTGAGCGCGACGTCGGAGCGCATCGCTGATTGGGATTTGAGTTGTTTCGGTTTCGTGAGGTGTTTCTTCAAGCGCTGTTGCGCTAACATGCGTAGACATAATCTTCAATCCTTCCTTATTAAGGGTTGACGGTTTAGGGCTGGCTTTGTGTTGCTGCACAAGTCGGCCCGCTTCATTTTGGAGGCGTGACCGCACCATAGCACAATTATTTTCGGTTGTGTTGAAAAGTGAGGTCCCATCTCGGCGCAACAGGCCGCTCAACATTGAGTGTCCACCGGTGCAAATCACGGACGAGTTTGGTTGGTTTGAAAATCATGGATCTGCCCTGCCACTCGCTTTGCCGCAAAAGTACGGCTCGCACTTGGACCCGATCCAACGATCCAGCGCGTTACCGAAGAGAGCAAAAAGAGCAGCGGGAATCACGCCGTAACCACACTAATTAATTCAGCTTGGAACGCGGTGCCCTCGTCCGAAAAAGCGAGCTTCAGTCATGTGAATTCTTTGCTCCGGAGGATTATAGCTCTGCATTAACATTGCGCTCCGCTGGAGCGCTCCTGCGTTTGAAGACTTTCCGCCCGCGTGATATAAGCCGCGCACATTCCCACAGGAGGCTCACGTCGAATGAACTATTCACGTCTCGGGTTGGCGGCGCTTGGTGGTACGGTCGCGTCTTTTGCCTTTGGTTTCTTAGTGTTGTTGCTGGCGCCGGCTCTTTTCGAAGAAGTCCGCAAGTACCCGGCTGTATTCCGACCTGAAGAGGAAATGATGAGTGTTATGCCCATCGGAATCGTCGCATCTTTCATAGCGATCCTGGTTGTCGCCATAATTTTTGCAATGCTACATCGCGGCGGCTCGGGCACTACGGCAGGTGCGCGCCTCGGCGTTCTCATCGGCATCTTCGCGGTTTGCAATGTGCTGCACAACTACATGAACCTGAACATCGGGCTCAAACTCGCTCTGGGACAAGCTGCGGCTTACTTCGTCCAGTGGATCATCGTCGGATTAGTCATCGGTCTAATTTACAAACCCGTCGCGACATAAAAACTAATCGGAGCGGAGACGCCGAAACGCCCCCGCTCCGATTCGCGTTTGAACTAAACCGCGTTACTGCAGTGACACGTCGTCAACTCTGAAGATCGTTGGCAACGTGATGTCGTTCGTGCCGCGGAATTGGATCCGCACGGTCTGCCCGGCGAACGCGCTGAGATTGAATGGTCCTCTCAGGACGTACACCCCCGCCGTGCCGCTATTCTGATTACTAAACGTCGTTACCGTTGCGAGCAACGTCCCCGTCGTGCTTCGTACTTCGACGAAGAGACGATCGAAGACTGCGGCTCCAGCGGCTTCGTTGGTCGTGATGTTTAGCCAGAACGACAGGTTCGAACAGCCACTCGGAACAGTTACCGTTTGGAACAAAGTTCCGGTAGAACTATTCACGCCGTTCAGAATCATGTAGGCAGTGCCGCTGTGTGGGAACGTTCCCGTGCTGCGGGTTACCTGGCCACTGATGGTCCAAGGCGTCGTGCCGGTTTCGAATCCCGGGTTAACGATCGCGTTGGTACACCCGCCGCCTCCAGTGCCGGCCTGGGTCACGCTGTGCGTCAAACCAGCAATCGTCAATGAACCACTTCTTGAAGTGGTCGCAGTGTTTGCAGCAACAGAGTAAGTCACGGTGCCACTGCCGGACCCACTGGCGCCCGAGGTAACAGTGATGAACGTGCTGTTGCTCGCAGCGGTCCAATTGCAACCAGCTTGCGTAGTCACCGTCACGGTTCCTGATCCACCCGCAGCCGCAAAGCTCGCGCTGGTCGGATTGATCGAGAAGGAACAAGTGCCTCCGCAATCTGCGGGTAGGTCGGTTGCGGCAGTATGAGTCGTGCCATCGTTACCGACCGCCGACACGCCCATGCCGTGACGTGCAAACACCGTCCAGATCGCGCAGCGATTTGCGCCACCATTCAGGTTTTGATCCGCCTGAAGGATGCCGTCGCGTGCGTTCAGGAATGATGGACGCGTGGGTGTGAACTTCATTCCGTTGAGCACAAGAAGGTTTGTTGTTGCGGCGCCCAGCTGCGTTCGCAGATCCCAAAGAGTGGCGGCCCACACTTCGCCGTCATTGTGAACTGAAGAGCTTTGGAGATCGGCGTAAGAGTCATGCACGGCTGCCGCGGGAACTGAATAAGCAGCACGCCGGATGCCGTTCGGATTATTGGTGACGTACTCGCCTACAGCACCATCGTTGTTGATGGTGATGGCCCAGTAGTCAGACCAACCTTCACCCATTGCGCCTGACTGGATACCGCTCAGCGCCGTACTGCCGTTGCCGATCAGGCGGTTTGAGATGCCGTGTCCGTACTCATGGAACACGACGTCGCCGTCAACCGAACTATCGCGATCAGGAGTGGGCGCGGTGAACAGATACTGTTGCATGCGCGGGCGCGAACCGTCTGGCGGTGTCGCAAAGTTTGCATTGTTTGTTCCCGAGCCATCCTGTGCTTCAGCGCGCACCGAGTCGTTGCCGGTGCCGCCACGGCCGAAGTTGTTTACCTGGAAGTTGCGCGACGTCTCGGTAAACCCAAGGTTGTAAGAGAAGTCGTGCATGACGTTGTTGAAGTAAAAAAGATTCGTCACCACAGCCGCCTGCTGTGTTCTTGGATCGACCGTCGTGGAGAACGGGAAAGTGAAATCCTGATTCGCTGCCGATGCGTGACCGTTCGAGAGCCCGGTGGTGTTGTTAGCGTCGGGTGCGTTGTCGGCATTTGTATCAAGGTAGGCCTCGACGTTGTTGCCAGTGGTTACGGTCGAAGTTCCCATCCAGCCGGCTGCCGTGTTGATGACGGTGTCGCCGACGAAGGAAACGAGTTGGCGTGCGCCTTTGTCAGGTGCTTCGGTGTAAACCGTACCTTGCGCTTGATGCACGTAAAGGTTGTGACGAAGCAGGAGTTCGCCGGTGTGAGCGTCGAGCAGGATTTCGTACCACTCGTCAGGGCCGACTTCCACATAGACGTGCCAGGCCAAACGATTCTCGCCGGCGACATTGACTACATTCTGTTCTGAGAGTACGTCCTCGAAACTCGGATGCAGCGGATTGGCGAAGCGAGACATTTCCGTGGACGACGCGCGAGTATAATTCTCAACAAAGGATGGGAAGACATTTCTGCCCGCGTGTTCAAACGCTTTCGCGATGGCCTTTGCTTCGTTCATCGCTCCCTGGCGACGGAGTGGTGGACCATCGACCAGAAATCCTTCGCGTACGTTGAGTACTTCGCCGTTCTTATTAACGACGACTTGGACCCCTCCTTCAAACACCTTTAGACCACCGACGGTCTGCGTGTAGTTGAGGAAAGTAGTTCCGCGGTCGTTATCTTCGTTTTCCAGTTTCAACTCTGCGTTACTGGCGCCGGAAAGCGCGAAGAGCGAGTTGTGTCGCTTGAGAAACCTGCGCGCAATGTTATCGGCGGTATCTGATTGTGGTTCTGAAAGAGTGGCGCCATCGATGAAGAAGTTCTTCATTGCGCCGGCTTCGTTAACTACTGCGCGGAGATTGTTAGCGTGCTCAGGTCTGAGGGACGAACGGAATTGCTCCACTTCCGAGGCTCGCGAGCGCGTGCGAGCGTTCTGCAGCGCAGCTTGCTTGCCCGGAGTTGAGTTAAGGTCCATGTCAATAAACTCGCCACGGTTTGCCTGGCGAATGTCAAAGTTTGGCAGGGCGCGGCTAGCAGCTCCTTGTGGGGATCCTGTTGACGTTCGCGGTTGTGCGGCGTCTGACTTCCATAACGGAAAGACTATGGCAGCCGCAGCAGCCACAGCGAGAACTGTGAAGATCAAAGTCTTACGAATCATTTGCGCCTCCTTTGGCTTTGGTTGAACAAGGCAACACTCGCCCGTTTTTGTAAGGTGGAACTTCGCCACCTTTGGTGGATCAGGTGAGAAATGCCTGGCTTCCCTTTTTAACTACTCCTGTGAATTTTCGATCGAACCCAAATCGAGAACAGTTCACCTGTTCAATACGAGGTTGTGAGAGTTACACGGGCTGAGTGAATTACGCCGGGAGAAATTTGTAGGTCGGCACAGTAGCAGATTGCCGTGAGCGTGTAAATGTTTGGAACGGGACCTGAATCGTATAGGCGGGGTTGGTGTCGTCCCACTGTAACGCGGTAGCTCACGACTCGGCGGTTTCGATCTGTGTGTGAACCAGCTCCGAATAATGGCCGCCGAGGGAAAGCAAGAACTCGTGCGAGCCTTGCTCAACGATCTTTCCCTGATCGAGAACCAGTATCAAATCTGCATTGCAGACGGTGCTGAGGCGGTGGGCGATGACTATTCGGGTGCACGCCAGTTGGCTCAGATTTTCGTCCACCTGCCGCTCGGTTACAACATCGAGATGGCTCGTTGCCTCATCAAGCAGAAGCCAAACCGGCTTGTGGGCCAAAGCGCGGGCCAGTGCCAGTCGCTGGCATTGACCACCGGCCAAACCAACGCCGCCCTCCGCAACTAAAGTCTCATAACCCATCGGCATTGCCTGAATCTCGTCGTGAATTACGGCCGTTCGCGCTGCTTCGACTACCTGCTCAAACTCCAGTGCAGGATCGCTGAACGAAATGTTTTCACGGATCGAACCGCTAAAGAGAAGCGACTCCTGCAAGACCACTCCAAACTGGCTCCGTAGCGTGCGGTAGTTAATGTCTTGCAGAGAGATTCCGTCGTAGAGAATTTCTCCACTAGCCGGCGGATAGAGACCAAGAAGTAGTTTTGCGAGAGTGCTTTTGCCTGAACCTGTGCGACCCACAATAGCCACTTTCTGGCCCGGCTCGATCGAAACTGAAATGTCTTTCAGAACCAGAGGTGCATTCGGCTCATAGCGAAAATTAACCTCTTTCAGTTCAATCTTGCCGCTGAGTGTCGGCGCGTCAAGCACTGTCTTTTCGTTCTGTTCGGGCTCCGACTCCAGCACATCACTGATACGCTCCAGGTGTGAACCCACCAACTGCAACCGCTGACCATTCGAGACCAATGCCGAGAGCGGCACCAGGAACGATGCGGCCAACGCACTCAGTCCGAGCATCGTTCCGAGAGTCATGGTTCCATTCATCACCTGGTATGCTCCGACCCAAAGCAAAAGAATCGGCGAGAAAGCACGCAGAGTCGTCATGCCGGTATCAATTAGAATGGAAACACGGCTTTTCTGAAGTGAGATGTTCAGTTGATTCTGAAAGAGATTCGACCAGTGATCGAAAGCACGATCCTCAGCCCCTGAAGCTTTCAGTGTCTCCATCCTACTGAGCGCTTCCACCAGATAACTCTGCGACTGCGCCTGGGCCACCAGGTCTCGTTGGGTGAGTTGGTGCACACGGCCCCTGGTTGCGATCAGCAGTGCAATCTGGAGAACGGCAACGGCGAAGACGATCAGCCCGAACACCGGCGACTGCGTCAGGATAATGATCAGATAAACCACTACGAGCGAGCCGTCTAACAACACCGATAGGGTTTGACTGGTGAGCACTTCTCGGATTACCGAATTGCTGCTCAGTCGCATTAAAAGGTCGCCACTTGGCCGCTGTTGAAAGAAACTGAAAGGAAGCGTCAACAGGTGCTCAAAGAAATCCAGCATCATCCGCGAGTCGAGTCGAGCCTGTAGATAGATCAACATGAAAGCTCGCAGATAGTTTGTCACCATTTGGCCCAGGACAAAGAAAACCATTCCCAGGCCGAAGAGCATAAGGATGTTGTCAACGCCAAAAGGAAGGACAAAATCCACCAGCACTTTCGTGAAGAGAGGCAGCGCCAGTCCCAGCACTTGCAACAACACTGATGCAGCAATCACCTGTGCAAACAAACCGGGAGCTTCGAAAATATACTTAACGAAATAGCCCCGCCACAGCGGCTGTGCTGCACCGCGGCTGCGCTCGAAATGAGCGCCGGGCTCAAACACCAGCACCACACCTGTGAAACCGGCGTCGAACTCAGCGGCTGTTAGTCGAAGCCGGCCAGCCGCAGGATCGACTACTTCAACGCTCTCCGGTGACCATTTCTCTACGACTATGAAGTGATTGAATTCCCAGTGAACGATGGCCGGAAGTGTGACTAACTTGAAATCGTCCGGCTGTACCGAGTAGGCCTTCACGCGCAGTCCGTTGGCCCGCGCCGCCCTTGCAATAGTTGCTGCCGTTACGCCGTCGCGTCCGATGCCGAGTTGTTCGCGGCACTCGGAAATGCGCGTCGGGCGCCCGTGGTAACTGAGGATCATGCTTAGACACGCGGCGCCACATTCAACGGAGTTCATCTGACGAATCACGGGCACTCGGCGACGCCGGAAAAGATCAGTCACCCTGGATATGACTCTACCCATTTAATCTCCGGAAACTCGATTAAGAAACGGCACCAGTGAAATCGCCCGCGTGTTTCCGATCTCAATATCAACGCGATGCACGCTTCCCAGGTAAGCTGACATTGGTAAATTACCGGGCACTTGATCCAGAGAGCCGAAGCCTACGACTACGGGTTTCGTAATTGCCGTGGCAGCGGCGCCTGCCAGATGGAAACGAGATTGTACGGCCATGGGACTGCTGACTTCCGTCTCAACGGCAACGAGGTTGCTGCTGACTCGTTTACCTTTATTATCAAAGCTCCAGAAAAGTCTTTGACCCACGTGAATTTTGGAACGCTCAGCTTCAGGAAGGAAGACTGCCAACACTGCTCCTTGACCGTTGTCTCCCGTGTTCCGAGTAACCGGTTCAACCACAACCCCAACACCGGAAACATAAACTGGGATTCGAACTAACCAGGCAAAGAGCCCACCACAGAGCAGCACGGCGACGAACACCCAGAGAAGTGCAGTTAGCCGCGGTATTGCAATCTGTGACAATACCGCTCTGTTGCGGCCGCGTGCATAATGCCGCATTGCTTTTTCACGAAATATGAAGCGATGCTGGTCCTTCATGCTTCAGGATAGAATTCAGAGTCAGAGGCGCCGGATCTTCAGAACAATCTTGCGCAAAGCTATCACTCAATACTGAAGTCGGTCAAAAAGAGAGTGAGTAAAATATTGCGTAAAATTTAGTTCCAGTCGTATATTGGTTGCCGCTCGCTCAGTGTGTTGGACACCTACAACCTTTTAATGCAGGGATTGATGTAGCCCTTAGAGCATTAATCCTCGCAAACCCACAACTAGTTTTCGCGGCCACTCGATAGAGGAGATCTTCATGTCAAAGATAGATATTATCCGGGCTTGGAAGGATGAGGAGTATCGCTCAACTCTCAGTGAGGCTCAACGTGCTGAACTGCCTAACAATCCGGCTGGTTTGATCGAACTATCAGAGAGTGATCTGCGTGAAGCTGCAGGCGGTACGACGATTATCATTTGGATAACTCTCGCATGCACGATCACGGTTTGTCCTACTTTTGACTACTGCCCGTCACAGGTCACAATTTGCCCGACTACAGAGGCCTAATATAAGACCCGTGAGTAGCAATCTCGATTTTAGTGAAAACCCGTATCCCCTAACCTGGCCGCGGCTGTAGTTCGCGGCCCTCTCAATAAAGGAGACCCTCATGTCAAAAACAGACGTTATCCGGGCCTGGAAAGACGAAGACTATCGCTCCAGCCTGAGTGATGCGCAACGTGCCCAACTCCCAGACAATCCAGCCGGATTGATTGAACTCTCTGAAACAGAATTACGTGATGCCGCGGGCGGCACGATAATTCCCCTTACGTTTCCTTCTTTTTGTATTTACTGCGGTTCGCAGATCACAGTCTGTCCGAGCATGATCACGATTTGTCCAATATTTGAGACGGAGCAGTGATCTCGGGTAAAAGACGGTCTCCCCGTATCAGGTGACAACGAGTTGATGACGACTTTGGCACTATAAGTCGTCATCATCAGGATCGAGGGCCTTGCTCCGGAGGAGCAACATGTTTTATAGCCCCGGATCCCTGATCTGTTCCCGCTCTGTCAGGAGCGGCATGTAATCGAAGCCAAGGCACATGCGCTCGCTGGAGCGCGGACCCTAATTAAAATCGGAAGCGCAGGAGACCCTCATGTCAAAAACAGACGTTATCCGGGCCTGGAAGGACGAAGACTATCGCTCGAGCTTGAGTGATGCACAACGCGCCGAACTCCCGGACAATCCAGCTGGGTTCATTGAACTCTCGGAGACAGATTTACGTGACGCCGCAGGCGGCACCATAATCACCATTACTATTATTTTCTGCCCCACTTTCGATCCGGTTTATTGTTCGCAGATCACAGTTTGTCCGAGTCTTAACTATTGTCCAACATTTGACGCGCAGTAGTGAGCCTCGGGTAAGAGACGCGCTCCCCGCATCAGGTGACGACGAATTGATACCTTTGCAGTCTGCGGCAAAGCGAGGGTCTGTATTCGTCTGCCTCCTGGTAAAGTCTGTCCACGAACTTGTAAAGCACACTCATTAAACTACCGCCGCGACTCTACGTGAGTCGAGATCAAAAATGGGCTTATCAATTGAACAAAGCTCTGCCTGGCATCAGGCCGCGACGCTAAAAGAGCGTCTCGCCTCGTTACGCGCTGAGTCGTCGACCACGCCGCAAATCGAAATCGATTGGGAGCGTGGCGAGCGTCGTCTGCAACGCTGGCGAACACAACCTCCCTTCGAAAAAGGCACGCTCTTTGAACAGCGATTGAAAATGGATGGCACGACTGAAGATGAGCTGCGCTTGTTGTTGGCCGAGCCGGCAGATCACTTGCGAACCCGTCATCCGGAAGTTCCAGCCTGGCTAAAACCGTGGAGCGAAGCCTTTGCCGAAACGCAGATCGAGACGGCTCCCGAACCGCTTCAGCAGTCGCCGCAAAACACGCCGGATGTCGGCGGATTCTTGTTGGTAGTCGAACCGTTAATCAGGCAGGAACTGAAACGCTTTCGAGAGGATGTTGACAGTCTCGTCCGAAGTGTTCGCGAAGTGCCGTTCGATACGCAGACCATCGTAGACATCTTCGCGGCAAAGATGCGACGACAAGCGTTTGGGATGTTGAATCGCACGCTGATTCTGGAGCTCAATGTCGCCCGGCTCCAGGGTTCCCTGCACGGAGAAACACCGGAAGCGCGATTCCAGAGTTTCGTCGAAAGTCTGCGACAGAAAGAAGTGGTGCTAGGCCTGTTGCAGGAATATCCGGTGTTGGCTCGCCAGCTAACACTTCAGATCACTCACTGGCTCGACTTCGGCCGGGAATTCCTCACACACTTGTGCGCTGATTGGGAAAGTCTCAAGGAAATGTTCGCCGGCGATGGAGACTTGGGCCAGTTGACCGGAATCACCGCCGGTGCAGGTGATTCACATCGCGGCGGACGCTCAGTGCTCATCGCGAAGTTTAGCGGCGGCGTCAAGGTTGTTTACAAGCCCAAGCCGCTGGCAGTTGATGTGCATCTACAGCAGTTCCTCAGTTGGTTGAATCAACGTGGTAATCATCCGCCGTTTCGCCTCTTGAAGGTACTGGATCGTGAATCTTATGGTTGGGTCGAATTCATCGCCGCCGAAGCCTGTACTTCTCCGGACGAAGTCGAGCGTTTTTATCAACGTCAGGGCGGCTACCTGGCCTTGCTTTATGTTTTGCAAGCCGCGGACTTTCACTTTGAGAACCTGATTGCAGCCGGCGAGCATCCGGTCTTGATTGATCTTGAATCGCTCTTGCACCCGCAAATCGGGAATTCAGAGTTGACCACCACAGAACAATTGACGGCAGAGAAGATGAACAGTTCCGTGCTGCGGATTGGATTACTGCCACAACGTATGTGGTTCTCCGCTGACGGCACTGGACTCGATCTCAGTGGGTTGGGGGCAGGCAAAGGCCAGCTCACACCGCAAGGCGTGCCTTACTGGGAGCAAACAGGAACAGACGAAATGCACGTCGCGCGCAAGCGCATCGAGATGCCGGAGGGAAAACACCGCCCGTCGCTGAATGACGCGGAGGTTAACTTACTGGAGTATGGCGACGCTATTACGACCGGGTTTACCTCCGTCTATCAAACGCTCCTGAGTCATCGTGATGAGTTGTTGGCGACTGATGGTCCGCTCGCCAGTTTCGCAACTGACGAAGTGCGGGCGATCATGCGACCAACCAAAACCTACGGCGAGCTTCTGCATGAAGGCACTCATCCGGATTTTTTGCGCGATGGACTCGACCGCGAACGCTTTTTCGATCGGCTCTGGCTTCAGGTGGAACAACAGCCTTACCTGGAACGCATCATTCCGGCAGAGCGTGAAGATCTCGAAAATGGCGATATTCCGATGTTTACGACGCGGGCTGGCTCCTGCGATTTGTGGACCAGCTCACACCAGCGAATTCCGGATTTTTTTCAGGAGTCAGGCTTCAGCCGCGTTCAACGCGTGCTGCGCAGGATGAGTGATGCTGACCTCGCACAACAAGTCTGGTTCATTCGTGCGTCATTCACTTCCCTCTCGATGGACTCTGCTACTTCCGGCTGGGCAGGATATGAAGCCACCGAGGTGCATTCGACAAAAGCAGACCGGGAACAGGTTCTGGCAGCAGCCTGTGCGATCGGCGATCGTCTCGAGCAACTGGCGTTGCAAGATGATGACGGCGCTATGTGGATCGGTCTAACACTAATGAATGAGCGTACCTGGTCGCTGCAACCGTTGGGAGCTGATCTCTACAACGGAGTGCCCGGTGTGGCTCTCTTTCTGGCTCAACTGGGATCGATTTCCGGTAATGAGCGATATACGTTGCTGGCAGAAAAAGCTTTGGAAACGGTACGACGCCAAATCGTACGCGGCAAGGAATCATTTTCCTCGCTTGGCGCTTTCAGTGGTTGGGGCGGGTTAGTCTACACGTTGACTCAACTCGGTGTTCTTTGGCGACGACCATCACTGTTGTCAGAGGCTGAAGAACTTGTCGAAGTGATCGCTGACGGTGTTGAGCGCGATGAGTTTAGTGATGTCCTCTCAGGCGCCGCTGGAGCTATCGTCGCGTTGCGTGGTCTCTACCAGCACGCACCTTCGGCACGAATTCTATCTGTCGCCACGGCCTGCGGTGATCGCCTGCTGGCTCGTGCCCAAAAGTTTGAGCGAGGAATCGGCTGGCCGTCACTAATTGCGCCCGACGTACCACTAACCGGTTTTTCGCATGGTGCTGCGGGGATCGCCTGGGCCTTGCTTCAACTAAATGAGCTTACGGGTGACATTCGTTTTCGAGAGGCTGCGCTCTCGGGGATGGAATATGAACGCAGTCTTTTCTCACCCGAGATCGACAATTGGCGTGATCTGCGCCAACTCGATAACAGTGAAAATGGCAGCAGTGGAAGTTTCATAACCGCCTGGTGTCATGGCGCGCCGGGTGTTGGACTGGGCCGGCTTCATTCGCTGAAGCAGGTTGACGACGCAGAGATTCGCTCGGAGATCAAGAGTGCGATCAAGAACACACTCGCTCACGGCTTCGGACAAAATCATTCATTGTGTCATGGCGATCTTGGTAATCTTGAGTTTCTGAGCCAGGCCGCCGAAATTCTCAGCGATGCAGAGTTGCAGGTTCAAGTGGAGTCGCGAGCGGCGAGCGTGCTGGAGAGCATGAAGCAGCATGGGTGGCTCTGCGGTGTGCCGTTGAGCGTGGAAACGCCAGGATTGATGACCGGACTCGCAGGCATCGGTTACGGGCTTCTACGTCTCTTGGAACCAAGCAGCGTCCCGTCAGTCCTGGTTCTGGCTCCGTCCGGGCAAACGAGTTCGGCGGCTGGCTCTGCGTAGGAACTGTTGGAAAGGGTCGGGCAAAATTGCGTAACCTGGCGATCTGCGGCAGTCAAGTTAAGGCTTTACAACCTGACAATCGATCTATCACCACCACGGAGATCGATGGCGTCGAGGTAACAGCCGGCGTGATCATCACGCGCGAACCAACCTTTAACGCTCAAGCTCAGGAAAATCGGCTTAATCTTCTGGTCAGGATCAAGGGCTTCTCCTGCAACTACCGTGACCTGAACATGATCTTCGCTGCGGTGAAAAAGGGAGTACCCAATTCATTTTTCGTGGTGGGTTCCGACCTGACGGGTGAAGTCATTGAGATTGGCGAAGGCGTGACGCGCTTCAAGGTCGGTGACCGGGTCATCAGCGACAATCATTATACCGGCCTCGAAGCGCCTGGGGTTCGCGAAGGCGTGCTCACTAACCAGGCGTCCAAGGAGTATCAAATCTTTCCCGAGGACGGGTTGGCTAAGATACCGGATGAAATGCCGGACGAGGTTGCCGCCGCCTTCAGCATCGGGGCGCAAACCGCTTACAGCATGCTGCGTAAGCTCGAGCTTAGACCAGGCTCGACCATACTAGTCACCGCCGCCAAGTCCAACACTTCCCTGTTTGCCATTCAGGCGCTCAGGAAACATGAGGTTCAAGTTTATGCCACTTCGACGTCGCGTTGTTTTGAGTCGGAGTTGCTTGCACTGGGCGTCCGCGAGTTGATTCAAATTGATCCTTCCGAACGGAGTTTTCTAACCAACGAACAGATGCTCAGGATCATTTCCGAGCACGGCCGGTTCGCCTACGTCTTCGATCCTTTTTTCGATCTGCACCTGCACAAGTCGCTTGAGGTTATGGCCCACAGCGGGAAATATATTACGTGCGGATTTCTCGATCAGTATAAGAAAGGCATCGGCACCGAGATACTCAACCAGGGACCCGGTGTGCATCAAACGATGTTCGCGATCATGAGCAGGAACCTGCAAGTACTCGGCAACTGCAGCGGTACGACGGCGGATTTACATCAAGCAATCGAGGACTATCAACGAGGTACATTTCGTGTCTCGATCGATTCGGTCTTCAGCGATGACGAAGCCGCTGAGTTCTTACAGCAGACGTACAGCAAAGATCGCTTCGGCAAGGTCGTGTTTCTCTACCGCTAAGTCGGGGATCGTTGGCTGTGCCGTGAAGTCATTGTTGGGACGGGTCAGTACCGGTATCGAAGGTTCTTGCTCCGGAGGAGCAACATGTTTATAGCCCCCAAATTCCTGAGGTATCCCGCTCCGTCAGGAGCGGCATGTAAACTGAAACCCCCACACCACATGGCGCTCCGCTGGAGCGCAAAACTTATTAACTTGAAGGCTATAAACATAGTGCTCCTCCGGAGCACTTCCCGCACATTTCTTCTGCATTGGTAATTGCAACCTGAATTCAGGGGATTTGCCCGGTGCTGTGCATAGCTTGTCCCTTAGGAAAGGGCACTAGAAACCCAAATGCCGAAAGGGCATCTAGAAACCAAAGGCCGACTCAAGAGTCGGCCTTTTGATCTAGCGGACATTGATTCCTCGCTGGTCAGTCAACTATAGGGATGCCCGTCTGCTTACTGAGATTAAATAGATCACTCACGATCGAAGGCATCAGGGGTATGCCTTCCTGCTGCCGAATCTTCAAAGCCTCTCGCTCCGGATCACCCGGAATCAACGGACCCTGCGTGCCGGGTGCCGGAGGGGTCGCGCGCAACACCTGTATCCACTCGTCCACACGCTGCTTGAATTCGATGGGATCTATGAAGCCGTCGATTCTGAGCGCTCCAAAGAAATGGCCGATTCCCTTTCCCACCTCACGTTCAGCGGACTTCAAATAGTAAGGAAAGGGAGGCACGAAGGGTCCCCAGTTTGCTCCACTCAACACACCACAAAGAAGATCGATCATCGCGCCGAGACAGTAACCCTTATGACCTCCGTGGTCGCGATCAGCACCCAGGGGACGCATGGAACCGCCCGCGCCCAATGCTTCGGGTTGAGTGGTAGAGTTTCCATCACTATCCAACAGCCATCCCTCCGGAATCGATTCAGACTTGCGAAGCGCGTGTTCTATCTTTCCGTAGGAGACCGCACTCGTAGCCAGATCAATCAATATTGGTGGCTCGTTGTAACCAGGAAAGGCAATCGCAAGTGGATTCGTGCCGAGCATTTTTTTCGCGCCCCACAGCGGCGCCACCTGCGGTGTCGTATTGGTCATGGCCCAACCTATAAGATCGCGGGCCAAAGCGGTGTTTGGATAATACCCGGCAATGCCGAAGTGACTCGAATTGCAAACACTGACACACCCCACCCCAAACTCTTCGGCCTTCGCCATCGCGATCTCGTTAGCTCGAGGACCAACAATCAGACCCAATCCATTGTCGCCATCAACGGTCGCAGTGGCGGCGAATTCACGAACTACTCGGATGTTTGGTCGCGGATTTACAAAGCCCTTCGACAGCATTCCGTAGTAACTGCTCAACCTGGCGACGCCGTGCGTATCTATCCCCCATAGATCAGCCGTAATAAGCACATCCGCACTTTGTTCCGCATCCTGCGCCAAAACCCCACAGTCCATAAAAACCAGGCGACAAAACTCTCTTAACTGGTCGGCAGGATACTTTGTCAGTTCAGGCATGCTGTTAACCCCAGACCTGCTTCAATCGCAAACGTGAAAACACGCGTTCTCGCGGATATCCCATTTTATTTTGAACGTACCTGATACCGTCGATGACGCGGTCACAATTAATGTGGCTATGACCGAACACATGAACTCCCGACTTGAGCGCTCTTACCTGGTAATCGATCGCGGTGGAGCCGGCCACTCTGGGAAGACCTTTGAACTTGAGCTTTCGCGTGGGCGGAAGCAAGTCGCGGCGCGGCAGAAAATGTGAGAACGAGATCACCGGCGCATCGTAAACTTTGATGTGCGGCGTATTGAGATTAAGTAAATAATCTGAAACAGACTTAATCTCAAGTGGCCATCTGCAGAAGTGGTAATCACCCCATCCCTCTAACTCAAGGGTATCGGCACTGCCATCCTCGTCATACGCGGAGTCGTACCAGGAAAACAGTGGCACTATCCAAAAGGTTTCAACCCGGGCAGGTTTGGTCTCGACCCCAAGGTTGTCGCACAGGGCCAGGATCCGGTTGAGCTTTTCCACCGAATGGCAGTTATCCATGCGTACCCAAAGCTCATGGTTCCCCGTGACATAGAACACTCGCGCAAACCGCGACCTCAGAAGCACAAGGGTTCTTGAAATCACAGCAAGACTATCGGCGATGTCCCCTGCAATGATGAGGGCGTCCTGTTTGTAATCACCCGACGATATCTTTTGTAAGGCGTTCCAGTTTGCGGCAAAGTCCGTATGGAGATCTGAGATGGCAAAAACACGCATAACTAAGGCAACCCGGTCTCGAGCAGGCGAATGGCATTTTCGCCCATGATCTTTTTTACCTCGTCCTCGGTGAAACCGTTACGAAGCAACGCTTCCGTGAGAAGTACAAGTCCCGATGTATCGAACGGCGCGGTAATCGCGCCGTCGAAATCAGATCCCAGACAGACGTTGTCTACACTGGTAATCGTAACTGCATAACGAATGGCTTTGACGATCGCGTCAACATCCTTACCGCAGATCGCGCCGTCCCAATAACCGATGCCGACGAGCCCTCCGTTTTGAGCGATCCGCCGCAACTGCGCGTCGCTCAGGTTACGATCGCCCGCGCAGTTACCTTGCACTCCGGTATGGGAAACTATCACGGGACGCCTGGCGATGTTCAAGACGTCGTCGACCAACTGTGGCGAAGCGTGCGCGAGATCTATGATCACGCCCTTCTTCTCCATCCGCTCTATCAGTGTTCGACCCAGATCGGTCAAACCACCTTTCCTGCGTCCACTCGAAGACCCGCCCAGTTCATTGTCTGAGAAATGCGTAATGCCAATCATGCGGAAACCGGCGTCGAAGAGACGGTCGAGGTTGTTTGGATCGCCGTCGAGTGCCTGAGCTCCCTCGAGGCTCAGGAACCCCGCCGTTAAGCCGGGCTCGTTATTGCGTCGGGCGAGATATTTGGACAAGTCTTCGCGCGACTTGATGAGCACCAGTTTGCCGCCCGAAGCTTCGGCCATCTGGTGAAGCTTACTCGCCTGGTATTGAGCGCGCGCAAACATACTCATCCAGGTCGCCAGCGGCCAGCCATCAACTATGGCGAAGGGCGTTGTGTTTTCCGTCACCACGCTGAAGCCCTGCACCGCAACGTTGCCATCGATCAAACGCGGGACATCAACGTGCCCCCAGCTACTTCTTGTCAACAGATCTCTTCGCCACATCAGCGAATCATCATGCATATCCGCAATTCGCAAACGCCGGTGCAACGCCTGCGTCGCTTCCACTGCCTGGTAAGGCGGCGCACTCCGAGATCGATTCAGAATCCGGCCCATTTGCCTGAACAAGACAAAGTTGAGCGCCAGAATGATCACTACTACGATTAGCAGCTTTTTGAACTTTCCCATAAGTTCAAGGCAAGCAAACTCATTCTTGATCCACAGATTACGCAGATTCTATTACGCAGATTCTATTAATCAATCTGTGTAATCTGTGGATAACTACGCGGTGGTCTTGAGTATGATCGTACCCACGAGGCGGTGAAGTTCCTGGCTCAACGCTTTGAGATAGTCGGTGGAAGTGTTCAGAAAGAAGTGATCCCCCGAAAACATCTGAACGGCAAAGGTGGACGAGGTGTGCGCACTCCACGCTTCCAGGTGTTCGCGCTTCACATCCACATCGTCAATTCCTCCATATACGCGGAAACCACATTTGAGCGGAGGTTCCGGCGTATGTGTGTATGTCTGGCAAACTGAAAAGTCAGCCCTTAACATCGGCAGCATCAGTTGCAATAGTTCCGGATGTTCGAGGACTTCCTGGGGAGTGCCGTTGAGTCTTCGTAGCTCTGCTATGAACTCGGGTTCGGCCAAGTTGTACGTGAGTGGATTGTCCGGAATCTGCGGAGCGCGCCGTCCTGACATAAAGATCTGCGCCGGAAGAGGCAGACCCTCGCGTCGCAACTGACGAGCGAACTCAAAACTGATCAGCGCGCCCATGCTGTGACCGTAAAAGGCAAAGGGCTTGTCCATGTACGGGCGCAGCGCCTTGCACGCGTCGGCAACCAGAGCCAACAAGTTATCATGCGCCTGCTCACGAAGCCGGCGACCACGTCCGGGAATTTCCACGGCACAAACTTCTACCGTCACTGGCAGGCTATTGGCCCAGGTCCGGTAGATTTGCGCACTGCCGCCCGCGTAAGGAAAACAAAAGAGCCGCAGCGGCGCCTGCGGATTGGGCGCGGGAATAACGAGCCAGGGTGAATCACTCTTTCCTCGTTGAGAGTTAAAGGTTGTCACCATATTGTCGATCCTTCTTTCAGATAATTTATTTCGCTGTTTAGACGAACCTGCCGATAAAGAATCCCAGCACCATCGTGTCCATGGCTACGAATACGGACCACGAAACAAGATTGACACTGGAGTTGGTCCCTTTGCACTCGAGCAGCAGGGCCCACAAAACTAAACCTGAGGCCCAGGCTGGAAGATTTATCAGCCAGGCAAAAGGGCTGGTGGTGAAACTCGCCGAAAAGATGACGGCTGCCGCCAGTAAGATGCCGGCAGTGATCGTTGCCCAGCGTGAATAGTTAGGACTTCTTATAACCACTAACACCGCGACGATCATCGAGATGACAATCATCGCTCCACCGCCGGCCACCACCCAACTTTTATTCCAAAACACCACCGTAAGCGCGAGCGAAGCCACTACGCCGAGCACCAAAGGCAACGCTGCTTTCTTGAGATACGAGTCAACTGTTTTCATGATGAATCACCTCCTGAATAAGATCTGTTCCCGTTAAGCTTCAGGCACTTCTCAACCACTTAATGACCTCGGGCCCGGTAATTCGCTTGCCGTACATCAAGGCCGCCACCCGAAACATTTTGGCTGCACCGCGTACAGTGAGGTAGGCGCTTCCGATTATTAACAATAGCGATATGACAATATCGATCACCGGCACACTCGTAAGAGCCAGCCGATAGACCATGGTCAATGGCGCTGTTAGAGGTATGTAAGAAAGCGTTCGGGCCGCTGCGCCGTTGGGCGCCTCGATCAGTATAAATTCCAACATCACGGGAATTGCTACTATCATCATTAACGGCGTGATCAGTTGTGAGTTGCGATGAACGTTTCCACTTAGAATACCGATACCTGTCAGTAGTCCTGCGTACAGCAAGTATCCAAGAAGACAATAGGCCAACGACAAGCCCAGCACGCCAGCGTTAACCGAGAGCGGCTCTCCGGAGTAGACGATCATCACTCCCCTGAGGGCAACGAATGTCGAACTCTGCAGCAGCACTGCCCCACCCAGACCCAGTATTTTCCCCCACATAAGTTCGCTGGGTTTGACCGAAGACAACATGATCTCAATGGCCCGGTTTTCCTTTTCCTCCGTTGTTGCCTGCAGCAGGTAGTGTGTGGACATAAAGAGCGACAACGTCAACAACAGGATCAGCCCGTAGGGCACAAGAAAGCGCGACAGTATCTTCCAATTGCTATCAACTGCCAACAACGTCCCATCGTCGCTCAAGGCGAGTTTGCTCAGCGTCACCGGATTGAGAACACGGCGTTCTACCTGTTCTTTTTTTACTTCGTCATACGCCGGCTCCACCGCCACGCGCTGCAAGAGACTGGCGCGTAAAAGGTCGCGGAAAGTTGCTATTCCCGGAGGCGTGGCACCCACCCACAGGTCTCTCGTGTAAAGCTTAACTTTCCCTTGTTGCAGGAAATCGGGCTCAACAATGCACAGCAAATCCAGCTTCGCGTTTCGCAAATCCTGGATGGCGTTGTCGAGGTTTGAATAAGGCCGTATGTTGACAGGGTTCTTCCCGGAACCACTGTTTGGAGCCAGATTGAAATCAATTATTCCCGCCTGGTCCAGCACTCCTATCGCCACGTGGTCGCTCCGGGTTTCGACCTTCCAAATGATGTACCGCAGCACCCCGCCGATAATCACGATGAGCAACGGGATGCCGATCAGCGCAAGCAGATATGCCTTTCGCTTTACCGTCATGAGAAACTCGCGACGGGCGATGATAAAAGTCTTGTTCATTGCGATCCTTAACTTTGCAGCAGCCAGGTAAAAATCTCGCGCGGGCGAGCGCGCTTGCCATACAGGAGAGCAGCGGTCCTGAGTATTTTGGCGGCGCCGAGCATGGTCAAAGAGGTCGCCACCATCAGGACGAGCAGTACGCCAATCTGATTACTGAGCGGCACGTCCGCAATATTCAACCTGAAGGTCATGGTTACTGCGGATGTAAACGGAATGTAAGAGAGCACTTGTGCTGTCGTTCCATTCGGCTCGTTCAGCAGGATGCCGAGAAAGATCATCGGAATGGTCGCGAGGAATCCCAGGAAGCCACCTATCTGCATACCTTCGCGCTGCGTACCGGCGATGATTCCGATGCCAGTCAAAATACCGGCATAAAAAAGGAATCCGAGCACGGAGTAAATAAACGACATTGCTAAACGTGACAGCGTGATGTCAATGAGTGGTCCTAAGGCGCTAATCGCAATGCCGCACATGATCATGTAGACGGTCATTTGGAGTAGCGCCGCTCCACTCAATCCCATCAGTTTTCCCCAAAGCAATTGATTTGGTTTTACTGACGAGAGCAATATTTCCATCGTCCGGCTGGACTTTTCCTCAGTCACGGCGCGCAGCAAATAGCCGGACGCAACGAAGATCGAAGAGGTCAGCAGGAAAGCCAGCATCAAAGGAATCACCAGCCGGCTGACTTCGCGCAGTTCACTTTCGATCTGTTGAACCCGACCGTCACTGGTGACGTTCACTACCCTCACTTCGGTTGCATCCAGCACTCGCTGGCTGGCCAACTCGCTCGCCGGATCCGCTTGCTTCTGTTCAGTAGTGAACGAATTGAGCAGACTGGCGCGCAGCAGGCGCCGCATCGTCGGGAGGGTCGCGTCTGCGTTTCCGCTGAAGAGTCCGACGTTGCGCGTGTACGACTTAACCGCGCCGCTCTGAAGATAGTCAGCCTCGATCGTGTATAGAACTCTGATCTTCGCGTGGCGCAAATCCTGCAGGCCCGCCTCAATATTGTCGTAAGACACGAATGTAATATTGGCCGGTTGGGACATCGCTTCCAATTCAGGCGCGGACGCTTGCAAAACCGTCGGGGCCAACTGAAGATTCACCACTCCCGCACGATCAAACACGCCTACTACACTTGTCTTATTCCTTTGCGTACCTTCGCCCTGACGGACGATTAGCGCGATCACGCCCAGAATCACAACCAACAACAGCGGTACCCCGACAAACGAGATCAGGTACGCCGGTTGTTTGACGACGATAAAAAATTCCCGCTGCGCGATTATAAGTATCTTCTTCATAGCGTACCCGACTGTTAGCTCACTTCTTATCTTCGACGACATTGATGAAGATCTCTTCAAGCGATGTCGAGACTGGCTCGAGAGATATGATCTCGGCGCCTGATTCCAAAATCCAGGCTACTAAATCGCGCGGTTGTGCACCGTCCTTCAGGTAGACTTTCACACTCCCGTTAACCGGAACATGACGCGTTATGAGACTGCATTTCGTGTAATCAGCCGTGGATTGGAGTAACAGTGCCTGGTCCGAATACTGTCGCTTAATTGTGTTCAGGTCACCGTATAGTACTGCCCGCCCTTTGTTGATCATGAGTACGCGCTCGCAGAGCATTTCCACATGGCCCATCTGGTGTGAAGACAGCAGGACTGTTTTTCCAGCGGCCGACAAGTCTCGAATAAGCGTCGTGATCGTCCGCGCCCCGATGGGATCGAGTCCGGAGAGCGGTTCATCAAGGATGACGATCTCAGGGTCAGCAACGAGGGTCGCGATCAGTTGCACTCTTTGCTGATTGCCCTTGGAAAGCTCCGCAACCTTCTTGTCCTTAACCTCCGTCATATTCAGCTTTTCCAGCCATTCGCCGACACTGCGCCGCGCTTGTTGCTTGCTCAAGCCCTTGAGTTGCGCGAAGTATTCGAGAATCGAGAACACTTTCTGGCGCGCATAGAGGCCGCGCTCTTCAGGCAAGTATCCGATGCGTTCTTTGTCTTCGTCCCGAGGCGGGTGACCGAAAATCTCGACGCTTCCGCTGTCCGGGCGAATGATGTCCATGATCATCCTGATCAGGGTTGTCTTGCCGGCGCCGTTGGGACCCAGCAGTCCAAAGATTTCTCCCTTGTAGACGGTTAAGTTAACGTCGTCGACCGCAACCAAAGTATCGAATGCTTTACGCACATTCGTAAGGGAAATGGCTTCGCTTCTTACGTTGTTATTCATTGGTTCCAGGGTAGTACTCCTTTTGTCGGAACACGCTCCGTCATCGCTTTGTTGCCCGTCAGTCTTCAGCAAGGCCGTCAAGTGTTCGGCCAAAACGGTGACATTGGGCTCTTGCATCATCGTGAAGTGAGTGCCGGGCACATCATGGACTTCGACACCCGTTTTGACTACGGTCTCCCAACCTTTTGTGCGCCGTCCCAAAATGCTGTTAATCGGTTTGCTTGCGAGCCACTGTTGAGCAAGTCCGGTCAACGGCCCTACGTCGGGACCTGCAGGCAACGCTTCGCTCGCGCGCAGTAGTACGACGCGGCCCTTGTAAGGTTGCGGCTTGTACTCCTCGATCATTTCAACGTGCAACGCCAATAGATCGTATAGCCGTCGCACGAATGACATTTCCGCATTGGGTGGAAGAACATTCAGCGTCTTGGCTTCTTCCAGGATCTGGTCCAATGCTTCAGTCGGACTGTCGCTCTTCTGTTCAATAATCGGATAAGCTCGTTCCGCCGGAATTCCCAGTTGCCGGCTGAAGAGAAACAGTAGATTGGCGCGAGACGCAGGTGTTGATTTCTTCAGCTGTTTCCGTCGAGTCGAAGAGTCTATCAGGAGAAGGATGTTCACTTCCTGTCCCTGGGCCTGAAGTTGTTGGGCCGTCTCAAAAGCAACTACGCCGCCGAAAGACCAGCCGCCCAGTTGATACGGACCCTCCGGTTGAACTGCACGTATGGCTTTAACGTATTCAGCCGCCATCTCCTCAACACTCGTATGACGTTCCAAATCGCCGTCTACTCCGTGAGCCTGTAAACCATAAACCGGCTGATCGTGGCCCAGGTGATGCGCGAGTCTGATGTAAGTGAAAACAAAGCCGCCGGCGGAATGAATCAAGAAGAGGGGCGACTTTTTGCCGTTTGGTTGGATTGGAACCAATGACGGTGGCAGTACCTGTTTTCGGAGTTGTCGGGTCGTTGGTTCAACTGTACCGGGCAGCGCCTCTTCGATAGCCGCCGCCAAGCCTGCTATCGTGGGCCGCTCGAACAACTCCCGCACTCCCAACTCAACCTCAAACACCTGCCGCATCCGGGAGATCATCCGGATTGCTAACAACGAATGTCCGCCCAGGTCGAAGAAGTTGTCATGAATGCCGAGCCGCTCAACTCCCAGCACCTCGGTCCAGATCACCGCCATCAGTCTTTCCGCCTCTGTGCGCGGCGCTTCATAGTCTCGCGTTCCTTCCCACTCCAACTCCGCCGCCGCTAGTTTCTTCCGATCAACTTTCCCGTTCGCCGTCAACGGCAGTTCCGCCAACTCCACAAACGCGCTCGGAATCATGAACCCCGGCAGCTTCGCCGACAAATACTCGCGCAGTTCACTCACCTTCAACTCCGCTCCCGGTGCGGCCACCACGTACCCCACCAACCGTTTCTCGTCTTCCGTCGTCACTACCACAACGCTATCGCTGATCCCCTCATAGCCAGCGAGCGCTTCTTCCACTTCTCCTAACTCGATCCGGTAACCTCGTACCTTCACCTGTTGGTCAGCACGCCCGATGAACTCCAGTAACCCTTCCTCGTTGTACCGCACCATGTCACCCGTTCGATACAACCGCTCGCCGCTCCGTCCGCTCACTCCGTCGGGAACGAATCGCTCCGCCGTCAACTCTGCGTGCCCGGCATACCCGCGCGCTAACCCGTCGCCTCCTAAATACAACTCCCCTCTCGCTCCCAGCGGCGCTACGTGCTGCTCGTCGTCGAGCACATACACGTGCGTGTTGGTGATTGGTCTCCCGATTGGCACACTGTCTCCGCCTACTGCTGCTCCGGCCTTCATCACATGACAGCAACTGAACGTAGTGTTCTCCGTTGGTCCATATCCATTGATCAGAACTCGCGCTCCTGTTTCCTCTCCATCGAGCACTGCTTGTACGGATCGCATTCCTAGTACATCTCCACCGGCGAGTAGTTGCTTGACCTCGCGCAAGCTCGACAACTGCTCCGCCGCCATCACCTGGAACAATCCCGCCGTCAGCCACATCGTGGTCACTCCGTGCCGTGCCACGGTGTCCGCTATCTCTGCCAGACTCGGCTGCTCCGCCTTCATCACCACTAACCGCGCTCCGTTCAGCAGCGCTCCCCAGATCTCGAAGGTCGAGGCATCGAAACTCACCGGCGCCATCTGCAGCAGCACTTCCGTTTCGTCCAGCTTCACGTAGTTGCTCTGCTGGACCAGCCGCACTATTCCCCGGTGTGGGACTGCCACGCCTTTCGGTTGCCCCGTGGACCCCGACGTGTAGATCAAATACGCCAGCGTGTCAGCACTCACGCTGCTCTCCGGGTTACTGCTCCACTCCGCTGCACCCGCCGCGCTCTGGAACCAGTCGCCGCCTAACTCCAGACATTCCATGCCCGCGCCCACCAGCAATCGCTCGCGCAACTCTCTTTGCGTCAGTAGTACCTTCACCCCCGCATTCGCCAGCATGTACTCCAGCCGCTCCTGCGGATAGTCAGGATCCAGCGGCAGATACGCGCCCCCCGCTTTCAGAATCCCGAGCAGCCCCACTATCAACTCCACGCTTCGCTCAATACAGATTCCTACTACTACTTCCGGACCTACTCCCAGCCGCCGCAGGTAATGGCCCAACTGGTTCGCCCGCCGGTTCAGCTCTCCGTAGCTCAGCTGCTGCTCCCCACTCACCACCGCGATCGCTTCCGGTGTCCGCTCCGCCTGCTGCGCCACCAACTCATGCACACCGACACTCGTCTCATACTCACTCTCAGTGTCATTCCACTCCTGCAGCAACTGCTGCCGCTCCGCTCCACTCAACAACTCCACTTCACCCAGCCGCTGCTCCGCATCTCGCACCAACTCCCGTAACAGCACTTCCCAGTGCCGCGCCAGTCGCTGTATCCGGCTACTGCTGAACAACTCCAGGTTGTAACTAATGCTGGCCACCATCCCACTCCCGCCCTGCACCACACCCAAACTCAGATCAAACTTGCTCGCCGTCGTCAGCCCGACTGTTGCCGCTCCTCCTCCTGCCTCTCCCATAGCCGCCTGCTGCCACGTCACCAGCACCTGAAACAACGGTGTGTGGCTCAAACTTCGCTCCGGCGCCAACTCCTCCACCACCTGCTCAAACGGCACTTCCCCATGCGCCTGCGCCTGCAGCACCACCTCGCGCTCCTGCTCCAGCAACGCTCCCAACCCAGCTTCCCAACTCACCTCGCTGCGCAACACCAGCGTGTTGATGAAACATCCGATCAGCCCTTCCAACTCCACTCGGTTCCGCCCCGCCACCGGTGTCCCCACCACCAGATCTCTCTGCCCGCTGTAGCGTCCCAGCAACTGCTTCCAACTCCCCACCATCACCATGAACATCGTCAGCCCGCGCTGCTGCCGCAACCGCTCCAACCCTGCCGTCAACTCCGCCTCGAGCTCTACCCGCACCACGCCGCCGCGATAACCACTCAGCGCGCTCCGCACTCCGTCCAGCGGTAACTCCGTCACGGCCGGTGCGCCCTCCAACTGCCGCCGCCAGTAACCCATCTGCCGTTCCCACAAACCTGTCCCGGGCCACTGCCGCTGCCACACTGCGTAGTCGCCGTACTGCACCTCCAACTCCCGCAACCGCGACGGCTCACCCCGCTCGTACCACTGATACAGCCGTTCCCATTCACCCTGCAGCACCTGTGTCGACCACCCGTCACCAATGATGTGGTGCATCGTCAGCAGCAACAGCCCCGCTCCTTCCAGTTGCAGCACTCGCCCACGCAGCAGTGGCCCGCGCCGCAAATCAAACCGCCGCCCACTCTCCGCCGCCGCCAGTCGCCGCCACTGCTCCTGCTGCTCCCGCGCACTCAAGCCGCGCAGGTCCACCAGCCCCAAACGCTGCCCGCGCGCCTCCTCCACTACCTGCACCGCTTCGCCCTGCTCACTCTCAAACCGTGTCCGCAACGCTTCATGCCGCCGCATCACTTCGCTCAAACTCTGCTCCAGCACCAGCACACCCTGCGGCTCTCCCAACTGCACCACACTCGGCATGTTGTAAGCTGCCGGTTCTCCCAGTAGCTGGTCCAAAAACCACAACCGCTGCTGCGCATACGACAACGGCAATCGCCCAGCGCGCTCCCGCGCCTCCAGCCGCGGCAGTTCCCCTCCTTCGCCCGCCGCAACCGCCGCTTCAATCGCCACTGCCAGTCCCGCGATCGTCGGGTGCTCGAACAACTCCCGTACTCCCAACTCCACCCCAAACACCTGCCGCACCCGCGACAGCACCCGAATCGCTACCAGTGAATGCCCACCCAGATCGAAGAAGTTCGCATCCACTCCGGGCTGCTCCACTCCCAGCACCTGGCTCCAGATCCCCGCCACTGCTTCTTCCGTCCCGGTCCGCGGCGCACGCCCACCCTCCACTCCCTCAAGCTCAGGCGCCGGCAAACTGCGCCGGTCCACTTTTCCGTTCGCCGTCAACGGCAACTGCGCCAACGTCACCACCACCGCCGGCACCATGTAAGCCGGCGACCGCTGCTGCAAACACTCACGCCACTCGCCACTGCTGCGCTCCTGCCCCGCTTCGCTCACTACATAGCCCACCAGCGTCTGCGGTCCACTCCCATCACTGCGCGCCACCACCACCGCTTCGCGCACGCCCGCCTGCTCTCGCAGCACCGACTCAATCTCGCCCAACTCGATCCGGTAACCACGCACCTTCACCTGCTGGTCCATCCGCCCCAGGTACTCCAACTCACCATCCCACCGGTAGCGCCCCAGGTCTCCCGTCCGGTACAGTCGCCCGCCTGCTGCCGCGCCAAACGGATCCGGCACAAACCGCGCGGCCGTCTCTCCCGCCTGCTGCAAATACCCGCGCGCCAACCCCGCCCCGCCGATCACTATCTCGCCCACTACTCCCAACGGCGCCAGCCGCAGCCCCTCGCCCACTACATACAGCTGCGTGTTTGCTATCGGCCGTCCGATCGTGGGTTCCTCTCCTGCCTCTACCTCGCTCCAGGTCGTGTAGGTCGTGTCCTCGGATGGTCCATACAGGTTATTCACCTCCCGCACCGTCCCCAGTCCCAGCACCGCCGCTACCAATCCCGCCTGCAGCGCTTCTCCAGCCAGGTTGACCGTTTGCACCGTCGCCGGCACCCATCCTTGCCGCACCAACTCCGCCATCGCCGACGGCACCGTGTTCACCAGCGTCACCCGCTCCGCCTCTGCCAACTCCCGCAACTGCAGCGCATTCTCCACCACGATCACGGTCCCACCACGACTCAACGGCACGAACATCTCAAACACCGACAAATCGAAGCTCACCGACGTCGACGCGAGCACTCCCTCCAGTTGCGCTGCGGTCCAGTGCTGCTGCGCCCAGTTGATAAAGGCCACCGCGTTCCGATGCTCGATCCCCACTGCTTTCGGTCGTCCCGTTGACCCCGACGTGTAGATCAGATATGCCAGCTCTGGCCCACTGATCTCCTGTTCCACCGCCGCCGTGCTCTCCAACTCTATCCGGCTCCAGGCGCTCTCCAGCTCCAGCACCACGGCCTCACTCGCCGGCAACCGCTCGCTCAAGTGTGCCTGCGTCAGTACCACCGCCACCTGAGCATCCGCCAGCATGTAGGCCAACCGGCTCTCCGGGTAAGCAGGATCCAACGGCACATAACAGCCGCCTGCCTTGAGCGTCCCCAGCAGCGCCACGATCAGTTCCGCCGAGCGCTCCAGACAGACTCCTACCTTCACTTCCGGACCTACTCCCAGCCATTGCAGGTAATGGCCCAACTGGTTCGCACGACGCTCCAGCTCTCCGTAGCTCAGTTGCTGCTCCCCACTGACCACCGCGATCGCTTCCGGTGTCCGCTCCGCCTGCCGCGCCACTAACTCATGCACACCTACACCAGCCGACCGATACTCACTCTCAGTGTCGTTCCATTCCCACAGCAACTGCTGCCGCTCCGCTCCACTCAACAACTCCACTTCACCCAGCCGTTGCTCTGCATCCCGCACCAACTCCCGTAACAGCACTTCCCAGTGCCGCGCCAATCGCTGCATCCGGCTACTGCTGAACAACTGCCGGTTGTAGCTGATACTGGCCACCATCCCACTCCGCCCCTGCACCACACCCAAACTCAGATCAAACTTGCTCGCCGTCGTCAGCCCGACTCCTGCCGCTCCTCCACCACCTACCTCTCCCATAGCCTGCTGCCACGTCACCAGCACCTGGAACAACGGCGTGTGGCTCAAACTCCGCTCCGGCGCCAACTCCTCCACCACCTGCTCAAACGGCACTTCTCCATGTGCCTGCGCCTGCAGCACCACCTCTCGCTCCTGCTCCAGCAGCGCTCCCAACCCAGCTTCCCAACTCACCTCGCTGCGCAGCACCAGCGTGTTGATGAAACACCCGATCAACCCTTCCAACTCCATCCGGTTCCGCCCCGCCACCGGCGTCCCCACCACCAGATCTCTCTGCCCGCTGTAGCGTCCCAGCAACTGCTTCCAACTCCCCACCATCACCATGAACATCGTCAGCCCGCGCTGCTGCCGCAACCGCTCCAACCCTGCCGTCAACTCTGCCTCGAGCTCTACCCGCACCACTCCACCGCGATACCCACTCAGCGCGCTCCGCACTCCGTCCAGCGGCAACTCCGTCACTGCCGGTGCACCCGCCAACTGCCGCCGCCAGTAACCCATCTGCCGTTCCCACAAACCCGTCCCAGGCCACTGCCGCTGCCACACTGCGTAGTCGCCGTACTGCACCTCCAACTCCCGCAACCGCGACGGCTCACCCCGCTCATACCACTGGTACAGCCGCTCCCATTCGCCCTGCAGCACCTGCGTCGACCACCCATCCCCGATGATGTGGTGCATCGTCAGCAGCAACAGCCCTGCTCCCTCCAGTTGCAGCACTCGCCCGCGCAGCAACGGCCCACGTCGCAGATCAAATCGCCGCCCACTCTCCGCCGCCGCCAGTCGCCGCCACTGCTCCTGCTGCTCCTGCGCACTCAACCCGCGCAAGTCCACCAGCCCCAAACGCTGCCCGCGCGCCTCCTCCACTACCTGCACCGCTTCGCCCTGCTCACTCTCAAACCGTGTCCGCAACGCTTCGTGCCGCCGCACCACTTCGCTCAAACTCTGCTCCAGCACCAGCACGCCCTGCGGCTCTCCCAACTGCACCACGCTCGGCATGTTGTAAGCTGCCGGTTCTCCCAGTAGCTGGTCCAAAAACCACAACCGCTGCTGCGCATACGACAGCGGTAACCGTCCACTCCGCTCGCGTGCCTCCAGCCGCGGCAGCTCACTTCCTACTCCTGCCGCCGCTTCGATCGCCACTGCCAGCCCCGCGATCGTCGGGTGCTCGAACAACTCCCGCACTCCCAACTCCACCCCAAACACCTGCCGCACCCGCGACAGCACGCGAATCGCTACCAGTGAATGCCCTCCCAGATCGAAGAAGTTCACATCCACTCCGGGCTGCTCCACTCCCAGCACCTGGCTCCAGATCCCCGCCACTGCTTCTTCCGTCCCGGTCCGTGGCGCACGTCCACCTTCCTCTCCCCCAAGCTCCGGCGCCGGCAAACTGCGCCGGTCCACTTTCCCGTTCGCCGTCAACGGCAACTGCGCCAACGTCATTACCACCGCCGGCACCATGTAAGCCGGCAGCCGCTGCTGCAAACATTCGCGCCACTCCCCGCTGCTGCGCTCAACTTCGCTCACCACATAGCCCACCAACACCTCACCACGCGCCACCACCACCGCTTCGCGCACGCCCACCTGCTCTCGCAGCACCGATTCGATCTCGCCCAACTCAATGCGGTAACCACGCACCTTCACCTGCTGGTCCATCCGGCCCAGATACTCCAACTCACCGTCCCACCGGTAGCGCCCCAGGTCTCCCGTCCGGTACAGCCGCCCGCCTGCTGCTGCCCCAAACGGATCCGGCACAAACCGCGCGGCCGTCTCTCCCGCTTGCTGCAAATACCCGCGCGCCAATCCGGCCCCGCCGATCACTATCTCTCCCACTACTCCCACCGGCGCCAGCCGCAGCCCCTCGCCCACCACATACAACTGCGTGTTCGCGATCGGACGCCCAATCGTGGGTTCCTCTCCTGCCTCTACCCGGCTCCAGGTCGTGTAGGTCGTGTCCTCGGATGGTCCATACAGGTTATTCAGCTCCCGCACACTCCCCAGCCCCAGCACCGCTTCTGCCAGCCCCTGCTGCAGCGCTTCTCCAGCCAGGTTTATCGTCTGCGCCGGCACCCACCCTTGCCGCACCAACTCCGCCATGGCCGACGGCACCGTGTTCACCAGCGTCACCCGCTCCGCCTCTGCCAACTCCCGCAGCTGCAGCGCATTCTCCGCCATGACCACCGTGCCACCGCAGCTCAGCGGCACGAACATCTCAAACACTGAGAGGTCGAAGCTCACCGACGTCGAGGCCAGCACCGCCGCTAGTTGCGCCTTGGTCCAGTGCTGCTGCGCCCAGTTGATAAACGCCACCGCGTTCCGATGTTCAATCGCTACTGCTTTCGGTCGTCCCGTTGATCCCGACGTGTAAATCAGGTAGGCCAACTGTCGACTGTCTACCAGTGCCGCCGGCCCCGTCTCCCACGCCGGCATCTCCTCCGCTACACAGCGCACCACCACGTCAGATCCGCTGCGGCTCGCTAATTCACTTACCCACCCCACCAACGAATGCTGCGTCAGCACTACTGCCACCCCAGCATCCGCCAGCATGTACTCAAGCCGCGTCTCCGGATACGCCGGATCCAGCGGCACATAGCAGCCGCCCGCCGCCAACGTCCCCAGCAGCGCCACTACTAGTTCCACCGACCGCTCCAGACAGATCCCCACCCGCACTTCCGGACCCACTCCCAACCGCTGCAGGCCCAGTCCCAACTGCTGCGCACGCCGCTGCAACTCCCCGTAGCTCAACTGCTGCTCACCACTCACCACCGCAATCGCTTCCGGCGTGCGTGCCGCCTGCTGCGCCACCAACTCATGCACCCCTACAACCCCCCCATACTCACACCCCGTGTCGTTCCATTCCTGCAAGAGCTGCTGGCGCTCGCCTTCCGTCAGGACCGCAAATCTTTCATACCTCTCCTCGCTCCCTTTGCTCAGCGCGACCAATACTCTTTCGTAGTACTGTTCCAGCCGCACGATCTGCTCTTGCCCAAACTCGCTCTCGTCATAACTAACGGACTGGACCAGGTGTTCTCCACTCGTATCCAGAGCAAAGTCCGTCGAGAACGGGTAGTTCGTTTCAGTCACGTCCGTGCCACCCAGCACCTTGAGCTCTTCGTTCTTCTCCAACTCTTCATAAACATGAAAGTGAATGAAGTTGAACGAGGTCTCGAACAGCAACTCCGGCGCGACTCGCTTCTGCAGCTCGGCCATTGGATAGTAGCGGTGCTTGAGATTCTCCAGTTCGGCCTCGTACACCTGGCGCACCAACTCTGCCCATTTGCCTCCCTCCATCCGCAACCGCAGCGGAATCGTGTTAAGGAATAATCCGAGCAACCGCTCCCCACCCTGCTGTTCCAACCTGCCGTGCGTGATCACTCCCGTGATCACATCGTTCTCTCCCACTGCCGCGCTCAACACTCGCAGGTGCGCAGCCAACAGCACTGTCTTGAGAGGCACACCCAGTCGCCGTGCAAACTCATAAAGGCCGCCTGTCACTTCACTCGGAATAAACCTTCGTCGCAACTTCGCCTGCGGCACGTGCGGTTTGCGGTTACTCCGCCGTGGAAGTTTCGTCGGCACCAAAGCCTGTAACTGACGATCCCAATACGTGCGACTCGCCTCGCTCTTTAACGCTCGTTGCTCGAGGGCCACGTAATCACGGTACTTCACTCGCGTGACCTCACGCGGTACCGGCTCACTCGTGCCACTCTCTACAGCGTGTCGTTGAAACAGTTCCGTCAGGAATACGCCCAAACTCCAACCATCCAAAATCGCATGATGGAAGCTGAGCATTAATTGGAATTTACCGGCACTCCGCCGATACAGTCTGAGACGCATCAAAGGCGCGCGCTGCCAGTCAAAGCGGCTGCGCTTCTCGCTCTCAACAGCGTCGCTCAAGTACTGCTCCTGCTGCTCAGGTGTCAGTTCAGTAATGTCGATGCACTCCACCGGCAAGTCGGCTTCGCGATGGACCAGTTGCAGCGGCTCGCTGAATTCCGTCAAATCGACTGAGGTGCGGAGAATCTCGTGCTCCTTAATTAAAGAGCGGAGGGCGGCACTCATCGCCGTTTCATCGAGCGGAGCTTCGAGGTAAAAACTAAAGATATCGTGATAAACCGCGGTCTCGGGATTCAACTCGGTGTGGAAGATCATTCCCGCCTGTAATCTTGTCAGCGGGTACGCATCTTCTATCGACTCGTCCATCCGCTCACGATCCGCCGCACTGATCATTGCGAACGGTTCGAGAGCCACCTCTGACTGAGCAGCGTCAAGTCCTTGCTGGAGACTCAAGTGGTCACTCAACTGCTCGATCGTCGGATAGGTGAACAACTCCTGGATCGAAAAAGTCAGGCCACACTCGCGAGCTTTTGCCACGACCTGGATGCTGTGGATCGAATCGCCACCCAGCTCGAAATAATTGTCACGAATGCCGACTTGCGGCACGGAAAGGACTTCGCTCCAGACCCTGGCCAGAGCTTGCTCGGAGTCATTACGAGGAGCGAGGTAATGCTCCTCAAGATGAGCACGATCAAACTCGGGAACCGGGAGGGCCTTGCGATTAACCTTGCCATTCTCATTCAACGGCAGGTGGTCGAGCCTGACGAAGACTGAAGGGACCAGATAATCCGGGATCCGGGAGTGCATGAACTGACGCAACTCAGCGTCAGACGGCGGAGAGGAAGAATCGTCAGCGAAGACAAAGTAAGCAATCAGGCGTTTCGTGCCGGGCTGGTCTTCTCTGACAACAGCGACGACCTCATCGATTCCGGGGAATCGCGCAAGTACAGATTCAACTTCACCGAGCTCAATCCGAAAGCCTCTTACTTTGACCTGGTGGTCCAACCTACCCAAATACTCCAAGCGGCCATCCGGCAGGTAACGCACCAGGTCTCCCGTGCGATACAAACGCCCGCCACTATTTCCACTGACTCCATCCGGAAGGAATCGCTCCGCAGTCGCCGGCGATCTATTGAGGTACCCACGCGCCAGTCCATCTCCTCCAATCCATAACTCTCCTACGACTCCCACTCCGACTGTTTGCTGGCGGTGGTCCAACACATAGACCTGCGTGTTCTCAATTGTGCGCCCGATAGAAACCGTGCGGACTTCATCTTCTACCGTTGCGTCCACTCTCCAGGTGCAGGTGAACGTCGTGCTCTCCGTTGGACCATACCCGTTGATGATCTGCGTGCCCATCAACTTCTCGCGGCCGGCTCGCACGTGCTTCAGCGATAAAGCTTCACCGCCTATCAGTAACTGCTCAACGCCCTGCAACGCTGTCCAGTGGTAATCCATCACCGTATTGAACAGCGATGAAGTCAGCCACAAGGTTCGCACCTGCTGCTCTGCAATTACTTTCTCGAGCTCACTGCCGGCCGTCACGCCTTCTCCACCCAGCACACAACAACCGCCATGCAGCAGCGCTCCCCAAATCTCGAACGTCGAAGCATCGAAGGCCAGCGGCGAGAGATGTAACAATCGTTGTTCGGCATTCAACTCCACATAGCTGACTCCCAGTAACAGGCGGAGCACGGCTCGATGCGTGACTTCAACTCCTTTAGGTTCTCCCGTGGAGCCGGAGGTATAGGTGATGTAAGCGATGTTGTCCGCAAGTGCCGAAGCAGGCAGATCCGCGCGCGAGTAGGAATCAAGGTTCGCGTCGTCCGTGTCGAGACAAACGACATGGCCCAGGTGAGAAGGCAGCCGATCAACGAAAGAGTCGAGGGTAACGATCACCGGAACTTCCGCATCCTCGAGCATGAAGGCCAAACGCTCGAGTGGATAAGACGGATCCAGCGCCAGGTAAGCGCCGCCGGCCTTCAGAATGGCCAGCAGGGTTACGATCATTTCCGGAGCACGAGGCAAGGCGACAGCAACCCGCGTTTCAGAAGAAACACCGAGGGAGCGGAGATACCAGGCCAGTTGATTGGCGCGGCGATTCAGGCAGCCGTAAGAGAGGTACTGGCCTGCACCGGCGAGCGCGAGGGCATCAGGCCGGCGGGCAGCGAGCTGTTCAAAGATCAATGGTATAGAGGAATCGGAAGGAAAAACGGCGCGGGAGTCGTTCCACTCGACGAGCAGTTGATGCACCTCGTCTGGTGAGAGCAGCGATACGACGTCGAGCGGCAGCAGCGGATCGGCGACCACGGCTTCGAGCAATCGCTGATAGTGATTTACGAGCCGCCGGATCGTGGTTCGGTCGAACAGATCCGAGTTGTAGACCATTGAGCCTAACAGTCCTTCGGGCCCACCGCTCATGAAGAAATTCAAGTCGTACTCCGAGGCGCCGTCACCCGTATTCAACGGAGCCATTTGCAGGTCGGGCAGGTCCAACGGTTCGGTAGGCGCGTTCTGGAAAGTGAAGACGACCTGGACCAGCGGAGCATGATTCAAACTGCGTTCGATATCCAATACTTCGATCAACAACTCGAACGGAATATCCTGGTGAGCATAAGCACCCAGCGTGGTATCGCGCGCGCGCTGCACTGCCTGGTT
>DASVGE010000144.1:0-4848 GCA_036379695.1 Pyrinomonadaceae bacterium
AATTGCCAATTAAAGACGCCAAAGCGCGGTCAGAGCGTACAATGCCCTGACCGCTTGTTACGCAAAAGCGGCGGATCTTTCCGTCAAATTTTTTGGGAGTAACGCCAGCGCCTCAATACTCCCTTAACTTAGCCACTAACAGTTCCAGTGTCAAGCCACGAAGAAAACGAAAACTAAGCCACGGATCTACACGGAAAATACGGATAAAATCCGCATTCAATCCGTGTTCATCCGTGTTACTTCACTTCGACAGTCGCGCCCGCATCGGAGAGCTTCTGCTTGATCGTTTCCGCCTCTTCCTTCGAAACGCCTTCCTTAACTGCCTTGGGGGCTGCCTCTACCAGATCCTTGGCTTCCTTCAATCCGAGCGCAGTAACCTCGCGGACAACCTTGATCACGTTGATCTTGTTGCCGCCGATCGCCTGCAGGATCACGTCAAACTCAGTCTTCTCTTCCGCCGCCGGCGCAGCATCGCCGGGACCGGCCATCGCCGCTGGGGCTGCGACTGCCGCTGCTGCTGCTGATACGCCGAAAGTCTCTTCCAAATCCTTCACCAGCTGTGAAGCTTCAAGAAGAGTCATACCTTTTAAGAATTCAATAACGTCTTCGCGTGTTGCTGCCATGATAACCTTTCTATCCTCCTCAAAATCCTTATGCGGTCTTCTGTTCGCCAATCTGCTTGATAACCACTGCCAGGTTGCGCGGCACGGCCGAAATCACCGTCACCAGGCGCTGCGCCTGACAATTGATTAGGAACATCACCTTCGAAATCAGTTCTTCCTTCGACGGCAAACTGGCGATCGCTTCGACCTCATTCAGAGCGACGACTTTGCCCTCGACTATTCCGGCCTTGAAAGTAAAGATGTCCGGATTCGCCTTCGTAAACTTTGAAATCGCTTTCGATAAACCGACGGGATCGCTGGTGCTCAGCGCCACCGCAGTCACACCTTTAAAGTGCTCCGCTGCGCCTTCGATTGCCGTGCCTTCCGCGGCGCGGCGCGCCAGCGTGTTCTTCACCACTTCGTAAGAGACACCCGCCTCGCGCAGCTGGTTGCGAAGCTCCTGGTCTTTCGCGACCGTCATCTTCTGAAAACCAACCACCATCGCGGCCTTGGCGTTCTTAAACTGTTCGGTGAGAGCATCGAGATCTTTTTGTTTTTGTGCCTTTGATTTCATTGTGTCAGCTTCCCACCTTTACTTCGCGTATGCCGCTTCGTCCAGCAGAACTCCCGGACTCATCGTGGCGGCAAGGTTTACTTTCTTAACGTATTTACCCTTTGCGGTTGCCGGCTTTGCTTTCACGACCGCATCGAGCAACGCTCTCGTGTTATCGCGCAGCTTGTCAGTGTCGAATGAAACCTTGCCGACGCCAACGTGGATAACACCAGTCTTATCGACGCGGTATTCCACTTTACCGGCCTTGGTTTCTTTAATTGCCGTGGCGACGTCAAACGTGACAGTGCCGGTTTTCGGGTTGGGCATCAGACCGCGCGGGCCGAGCACCTTACCCAGTTGACCGACGAGACGCATCATGTCAGGCGTTGCGATCACGGCATCAAAGTCAGTCCAGCCGCCCTTGATCCTGGTAACAATGTCTTCACCACCGACGATATCCGCGCCTGCTTCTTCCGCTTCTCTAAGCTTGTCGCCCTGGGCAATCACCAGCACCGTCTTCGACTTGCCCAGTCCGTGCGGCAGAACGATTGTGCCGCGCACGAGTTGATCTGCTTTGCGCGGATCGACGCCGAGCCACATTGTCAACTCAACGGTTTCGTCGAACTTTGCAAAAGAGATCTCTTTGATTTTTTCTATTGCTGATTCGAGGTTGTACTTGCGTCCCGGCTCAATCTTCTCGAGCGCGGCGCGATATTTCTTTCCGTGCTGCTTCATTCTGTGCTCCTGAGGTGCTAGCGGGACTCGAATCCCTCCCTCTCAATCCATCCGCAGATTCCAAAGATTTTTCTGCGTAATCTGTGGACGGCTTTTACTCAACCGTAAGGCCCATCTGCCTTGCAGTGCCTTCGATAGTCCTGATAGCCGATTCCAAACTCGTCGTGTTCAGATCCTGCAACTTCGTCTTCGCGATCTCCTCGATCTTCGCCTTCGAGATCGTCCCTACCTTTTCACGATTGGGCTTTCCGGAACCCTTCGGAATTCCGGCCGCTTTCTTCAGCAGGTCAGCCGCCGGCGGGGTCTTGGTTTCAAACGTAAACGAGCGATCCGCGTATACGGTGATCACCACGGGCACTTTCAGATCCGGATCCATCTGCGCGGTCTTCGCGTTGAACGCCTTGCAGAACTCCATGATGTTCACGCCGTGCTGGCCTAACGCCGGGCCGATCGGCGGCGCCGGATTGGCCTTGCCCGCAGGCACCTGTAGCTTGATATAACCGGTTATTTTCTTCGCCATCTTTCAATATAGACCCTATATGACCAATAGGACCTATTCCTCTTCTGCAAACGTAACCTTCTCGACATCGAGGAAATTCAGCTCCACCGGTGTTGAACGTCCGAAGATCGTCACCGTCACCTTCAGCGTGGACTTGTCCTCGTTAACCTCTTCAACCTTGCCCGTAAAACTCTGGAACGGTCCCGACTTGATACGCACCGTCTCTCCAGCCGCATAAGAAAACTTCGGCTTCGGCTTCTCGGCAGCTTCGGCCTGCTGGTTCACGATCTGATCGACTTCTTCCGGTGTCAGCGGAGTAGGGTTATGACCCCCGACAAACCCCGTGACCTTCGGAGTCGACTTGATCATGTGAAAGACGTTGTCAGGAATGTGGCCGCGCTCATCGCAGTCGATTTGAACCAATACGTAACCCGGATAAAACATACGCGCCGATTCGATGCGCTTATTGCCGCGCATCTCGACTACGGTTTCGGTAGGCACCAAGACCTCGCTAATCTCGTTTTGTAGATCGGTATCCCGGATGCGCGCCTTCAGGCTGTCGCGCACCTTTTTCTCGTGCCCCGAGTACGTATGTAGGATAAACCACTGCTGCATTAGTAACTCTTTCCTCAGGCAAGCCCCAAAAACCTTGCTAACCTTTCAATCGCCCAGTCAAGGCCGCCAATAACGCGCGACAAAGCCTGGTCGACTAAGAACAGATAGACCGCGAAAAAGACCACGGCGATCAGCGTGATGATCGTAGTGTTCTGGACGTGCGTGAAAGTCGGCCAGGAAACCCGCTTCATCTCAGCTCGCACGTCGTGGAAAAACTGAACTAAACGCTGCGGGCCCGAGGGCGATCCACTGTGACTACGCTCACGTCGAGCAACCCTGCCCTCCGCACCTTCGCCAAAGCGCGCCGTTCGCGGCGGCGCTAATGGCGGCGCATCTGGATTATCTGTCTCAGCCATAAAAACGCTCTATCAATCAATGGCAGGGGTACCAGGATTCGAACCCGGACTTTCGGTTTTGGAGACCGACGTGCTAACCGTTGACACTATACCCCTCTAGTCACTGCCAACCGGCAATTGGTCGTCACTTGGTCTCTTTGTGACCTGTGTGCTTGCGGCAACGGCGACAGAATTTACTGAATTCCAGGCGATCAGGCGTGGTCTTCTTATTCTTGGTCGTTACGTAATTCCGACTTTTGCAATCCTGACACTGAAGCACAATGTTATCGCGTGGCATCTCTAAACCTCTTAAGACCTATTCCACAACATCCGAAACCGTGCCGGCTCCCACCGTGCGACCACCTTCACGAATAGCGAAGCGCAAGCCCTTCTCCATCGCGATCGGCGCGATCAATTCGATCTCCATCGCCACGTTGTCGCCCGGCATTACCATCTCCACACCTTCCGGCAAGTGCGCCACTCCCGTCACGTCCGTGGTGCGGAAATAGAACTGCGGCCGGTATCCGGTGAAGAACGGCGTGTGCCGCCCTCCTTCTTCCTTCGTCAACACGTAAGCTTCGGCCTTGAACTTCGTGTGCGGCGTAATGCTGCCCGGCTTCGCTATTACCTGCCCGCGCTCGATGTCCTTGCGCTCAATACCACGCAGCAGCAGACCAACGTTGTCGCCCGCCACGCCTTCATCCAGCAGCTTCTTGAACATCTCCACGCCAGTCACCACTGTCTTGGTGGTCGGGCGAATACCCACGATCTCCACCTGCTCGTTCACCTTCACCTTGCCGCGCTCCACGCGACCCGTCGCCACCGTGCCGCGCCCCTGAATCGTGAAGATGTCTTCCACCGGCATCAAAAACGGCTTCTCAATGTCGCGCTCCGGCGTCGGGATGTAGCTGTCAACCGCCGCCATCAGCTCGTCCACCGTCTTCTCCCATTCCGGGTCACCTTCCAAAGCCTTCAAGGCCGAACCTTTGATCACCGGAATGTCGTCGCCCGGAAATTCATACGCACTCAACAGTTCGCGCACTTCCAGTTCCACCAGTTCCAGCAACTCCGGATCGTCGACCGCGTCCGCCTTGTTCATGAACACCACCATCGCCGGCACGCCCACCTGCCGCGCCAGCAGGATGTGCTCGCGCGTCTGCGGCATCGGCCCGTCCGTGGCGGCCACCACCAGGATCGCGCCGTCCATCTGCGCCGCACCCGTGATCATGTTCTTCACGTAGTCGGCGTGGCCCGGACAGTCAACGTGCGCGTAGTGACGATTGGCAGTCTCATACTCTACGTGCGCCGTCGCGATCGTGATACCACGAGCTTTCTCTTCCGGCGCCTTGTCGATCTGATCGAAAGCCACAAACTGCACTTTCGGATTGTGCTTCGCCAAAACCTTGGTGATCGCTGCCGTCAACGTCGTCTTGCCGTGATCCACGTGCCCAATCGTTCCGATGTTCACGTGCGGCTTGGAACGGTCAAATTTTTCCTTCGACATCTTTT
>DASVGE010000145.1:0-54994 GCA_036379695.1 Pyrinomonadaceae bacterium
CCGAGGTTCGCGGGCAGCGTCCACGGCGTCGTGGTCCAAATCAGAACGAACACCCTGCGGCCCGCGAGTGCCGGATCTATCGTCGCCGGATCGCTTTGCAGCGGAAACTTCACGTAAACCGACGGGCTCGTATGGTGGTGATATTCAACCTCAGCTTCCGCGAGCGCCGTTTGGTCCTTGATACACCAGTAAACCGGGCGCGCTCCTTTGTAGACCCAGCCACGTTCGATGAAGCGCGCGAACATACGCACTGTCTCAGCTTCGTAGTGGTTCGACATCGTGAGGTAAGGATGGTCCCACTCACCGAGAATTCCGAGTCGTTTGAAATCGCGCGTCTGGCTTTTCAGCGCGTTTTCAGCGTGCTCGCGGCAGATGCGGCGAAACGTTTCGAGACTCAAGTCGTTCTTCTTCTTGCCTTTTTTCTCGAGACCCTTCTCGACGTGTATTTCGATCGGCAGACCGTGACAGTCGTAGCCCGGAACGTACGGCGCGTCATAACCCATCATCGAGCGCGATTTGACGATGAAATCCTTGAGCGTCTTGTTCATCGCGGTGCCGAGATGTATGTCGGCGTTCGCGTAAGGCGGGCCGTCGTGGAGAATAAACTTCGGGCGCCCTTCAGCCGCGCGCCGGATGAGACGATAAAGGTCAAGCTCAGCCCATTTTTGGAGGCGAGCGGGTTCGCTCTGCGCCAGGTTTGCTTTCTGCGAGAAGGCGGTTTTCGGCAGATTGACGGTCTTCTTCAGATCTAAAGGAGTTTCGGTAGACATAAGCGTAAGTGTTAGATACTAGCAAATAGTCCCATCAAAAAACTAAGAACCCGAGCCATTCAGGATGAGTGGCTCGGGTTCGTTTGAAATCAGCGTGGATTTCGTTAACCGATAAACATCTCATCCTCTCCGTAGGTTTGATTAATGGGCTTCGGCATTGGCGCTATGAGTACCTCAAGGCCGCGGCGGAAGCCCGCCATAATCGCGGCCAGCTCGCGCGCCGGCTCTATCACCCGCGACTGGATGAAATCGGTAGTTAGAACCACCTGCTTTTGCGTGCGATCGATCGTTCGACTTACCAACTCAACCTTGTCGCGAGCTTCGACGGCCGTGTCGCTTACCAGCGCACGCAGTTCGCCGACTTCACTCCTGATCATCGCCAGCGACTCAGAAAAGTGCATGGTAGCGGTGGACAGGTGTCCCGAAACCGCGGTGAACTGCTCCGCGATCAGTTTTCCCTGCACGGCCATCTGTTTGCCCTGTTCGCTCATCGCGGTAACACGTTCGAGGAGCGGCTCCATTTTCTCTTCCATCCGGTTCACTGTTTTCACCGCGCGGCTCACGAAGACTGCGATCGCTATCATCGCGACCGCGATCAGTATGAACGAGGCGGCAATAATCACCATGATCCAGAACATCGGATCGCGAGTGCTCATTTGTAGCAGTGCTGGGAGGATCATTTTTAACTAGTTAGTCGATTCGTTGCCACCGTAGTTCGGAGCAGCATCGATGCGGCCCGACATTTCGGTTTTCCGTTTCTCTTCCTGGTAAGCCTTTTTACCAGCGTCAATCGCGGCGGTCAGTGTGCCGGTCTGGCGTGACGCTACGTCGCGTGCGCTTTGGGCCACCTCGCCGACTCTTTCCGCGGCCTGGGAATAAAGCTCAGCCGCGCGGCCGCGGGTTGCTTCGTAATACTCGCCGGCCCGGTCGCCCAACTGCTGCGCTGCTTCGCGCGAACGATCGATGCCTTTTCTGGTGGCGTCAGCGATGTCACCGCGCAGTTCGTGGCCCGACTTGGGGGCAAACAGCAGTGCGAGAATGGCTCCGATGCCGCCGCCGATGAGCAGGTAAGTTAATCTGTTTGAGATGCTGTCGCCGCTATCTCTCCGATAATCATCGTGTCCCATTTTCTGGGTCCTTTCTTTGAAAGCGAAGCCCTATTACTTCGCTGGTTTCCTAAAAATTACGAGGGAATATTACGGCGTTGGAATATAGCAGCAGGGCGCAGCTTTTGCCAATGGGCGCCCCTTTGGAATGCGGTGCCTTGGCACCGCTTTGGCCAAAGCGGTAGCAAGGTGCCGCACTCCAAGGAGGCGCCTCTAGGATTGGCCGTTGTATTGTTCCAGCTTCCGGTAGAGCGTCTTGCGGCCGATGCCAAGGGCCTTGGCGGCGTGAGATTTGTCGCCGCCCGTGTATTCGAGAGTGGCTTCGATGGCCTGGCGTTCGATCTCCTCCATTGAAGAGGGCACGGTGATCTCGAAAGTGGTAGTGCGACCTTCGCTGGCAGCCTTTGCTCGTTCGACTTTGATCCGGTCGCGGTCCTGTAACGCGATCTTGCTGATCGCTTCGGGCAAGTCTTCGAGCTCGATCGCGCGGCCGGAAGCGATAATCACGGCGCGTTCGATCGCATTTTCGAGCTCACGGACGTTGCCGGGCCAGTCGTAGGTGATGAGCGCCTGTACCGCGTCTTTCGAGATACCCGAGACGAAGCGGTTAGTTTTCTGTTTGTAGTGTTCCAGGAAGTGAATCACCAGCGGATGAATGTCTTCGGGACGCTCGCGCAACGGCGGCAACTTAATCGGGAAGACCGAAAGCCTGTAAAAAAGATCCTGACGAAAAGCGCCGAGTTCGACGGCGCGCTTCAGGTCGACATTCGAAGCTGCCAGCACGCGAACGTCAGTCTTGATCACTTCACCACCGCCGACGCGCATGAACTCGCCATCCTGCAACACGCGCAGCAATTTCACCTGCGCTGACGGACTCATCTCGCCCACTTCGTCGAGAAAAAGTGTGCCGCCGTTAGCTTCCTCGAAGCGTCCACGCCGCAAGGCGCGCGCATCGGTAAACGCACCCTTCTCGTGACCGAAGAGCTCCGACTCGAGCAGTGTTTCCGGAATCGCGCCGCAATTTAGTTTCACGTACGGCTGATCTTCGCGACCGGAGTTGAAGTGGATCAGGTTCGCCAGCAGTTCTTTACCAGTGCCTGATTCGCCTTCGATCAAGACTGTGGTTTGCGTGTCGGCGACGCTCAGTGCGAGCTCGATGGCACGGCGTATCACGGGTGTTTGACCAATGATGCGTTCCTCGCCGTAGCGTTCGTGCAGCGCACTACGCAAGTGCATCACTTCCGCCGACAACTGATCGCGCTCCAGCGCCGTGCCGATCTGGTCGGCGATGCCTTCAACCAGCGCGACTTCGTGATCCTCAAAACCTTCGCGCGCCTGGCTCCACACCAGTCCGAGGAGACCAAACGTATGGCCACCGACTCTGACTGGGGCCACGAGCGCCGCGCGGCCGCCGAGCACTGAGTTGAACAGGATGCGGATCGGAAACGGCAGATCAGTTTCGAGCAGGCGCAGCGTCTTGCCTTGCGCGAGAACTTCCACCATCGCTGGAAAAGCCGTCACATCCATCGACTTTCCGTGCGCGTCCAACAATCCCTGAACTGACTCGATGGACGCTTCCGGCGCGGCTTTGAAAGCAGCAAGGCTGATGCGACTGCCCGTGGGATCGAGCACGCCCAGCGCCGAATAGTCGGCCCCGACGAGCGCCACCGCGCGTTCCAGCACGAGCGACGACACTTCCGTAAAATCCGATCGCGCATTCAACGCATTCGCGATCGACAACAGCGCCCGCTTTGTTTCAGCTTCGCGTTCCTTATCGGTGTAAAGACGAGTGTATTGATATCCGATCGCGATCTGCCCCGCGATCGATTGCAGAAACGAAACTTCATCGTCGAGCCACTCGCGCGGCTCGCGTGTCGTGTGCAGGCCAACCAGCCCCAACACATCGCGGCCAAGCATCACCGGCACGACCAGCAACGAACGAGTGCCAAGACTCGCTGCCAGGAACCGCACTTTCTCATTCATGCCGGCGGCAGAGATATCGTCCAGTCTGATCGGCTCGCGCAGATCGACGTGTTCCGAGAGTTGGTTCACGTTGAGCGGGATGACGGTGCCGAGACTCGAAGGCACGTCGTTCGACGCGCGCCACTCGTGACTGATGCGCAGCTCGCTGGCTGAATTCAACTGGATCACGTCGCAGCGATCGACGTTCATCATGCGGCCCAGTTCGGAGACGATTACATTGAGGAAGCGGTCGAGATTGATAGCGTGAGGCAGAGTCATCGCCAGGCGATTGATAATCCCCTCGCGTGCCTCGTGCATTTTGATCTTGCGTTCTAAAGAAAGAGATTGGGTCGACATCGCTCGGACGGAAGGATAGACGGATACTTAGGAGGAGAACAAGTCAGGAAGGGTGGCTTGCCCCCGCTGTGGGGAGGGCGGGGGCAAGCCCCTCTTCCTGACTTGTTCATTCTTCTTTCTTCTTTATAATCCGTATATGCCGATTTACGAGTACGAATGTAAAAAGTGCAAAGCGCACGTAGAAGCTTTTCAGAAGGTTAGCGACAAGCCGCTGACCAGGTGCCGCAAGTGTGGCGGCAAGTTGGAACGCCAGATCTCAGCGCCGGCGATTCAGTTCAAGGGCTCCGGCTGGTACGTAACCGATTACGCCAGGACAACTAAAGGCGAGAAGTCAGAATCGGAGTCAACATCGGAAGCAAAAGCCGATAAGCCCGAGAAATCCGAGAAGAAGACAAAAGAGAGCTCCCCAGCGAAGAAGACTCCCGATAAGCCTTCATCCTCTAAAGTATCAACCGGCGATTAAGCCGCTAAGGGTTTGAAACATGCGTTCGTCAATGCCTGGAGGGCCACCAGCCAAAGTTCTGATTAGTCTGTTTGTAATCGGCCTGCTCGCGCTTTCTATCGCGGGCCAATCCGGCTACAAACCGCACGCAAATGCCTCCGGCGGCGTGATGATCGGCGTGGTCGCACGACGCGACGACGACAAGACCAACCCGGTCACGAGCAAAGAAGTTTCCGTTTACGACAACGGTATCGAACAATCCATTCGCAACTTCAGTCCCGATCCGTCTCCGGCGCGCATCGTGCTGCTGGTTGACAACTCGCTATCGATCCGCGCCGACGTCGAGAAGCTTGAACAAGCAGCGAAAGAGTTTGTGTACGAAATCTACGAAGGCGACAAACTGCTGGTTGTCGGTTACGACGAGCAGGCGGAGATCGTTTCCGACTGGACTGACAACGCCAAAGCGCTCGAAGGATCGCTGAAGCTGTTTCGAAAGAAAGGCCAGCCGCACCTGTTCGACGCGATTCGCGCGGTGATTGAGGAAGCGCTGCGGCCGCTGCAGGGACAGAAGCGCATCATCGTCGTGATCAGCGACGGTTTGGACCGTGGCAGCAAGGCGACGTTCGAACAGACGTTGGCGGAGTTACAGTCCGAAAACATCATGGTCTACGCGGTGCAGGCAGTGGACCGCACGCGCGGCGCAATCCGGCGCGATGTACCGAAGCCGAAAGTGGTGATCGACAAGTTGGCGGAAGGAACCGGCGGTCAGGTCTTTTCAATCGAAGAACCGCAGGTGGCTGCGAAGACGATCTGCGACGAGCTGCGCAAGAATCGTTATGTGCTTTCGTACGTGCCGTCGAGTGCGCCGTTTGGACAGGCGCGGAGTTTGTTGGTGGTAGGAAATCAGGGAATCACGGTGCGCGCGAAGTCGATGCAGCAGCCGAATTAAGCCACGGATTACACGGAAAAAACACAGATCAAATCCGTGTTCATCGTGTCAATCCGTGGCTAATTTCGTCTTGAGTACAGGTAGAACAGCCCCGCCATAATCAACAAGATCAGCGCCTCCATAAAGAAGAAGAAGCTGAGTGAAAACTCTCCTTCGTCGGTAATCGAGTTGGAGTAAGCGACGTAAGTTCCCATCAGGACGCCGCCGATTATCCAGATCAACTGACGCTTTCTATCCCACACTACTTTAGTATTCCGGAGAGCCAGTGCATCAGGTTCAACGCGTACTGGCGGTTGTCGTTGCCGGGCACGTTCATACCCATGCGGCGCTTTTCCTGGCCTGAAACCTGAGCCGAAAGCATTGCTGCCTCGCCCTGGACCAGCACGCGACCCTTGCCAAACTTCAGCGCCACTGCCTGCGCGCGTCCCGCTGCGGAGACCGAGGTTTTTGCTTCGTGACTCGGAGAATCCGTGGCAGTGTCGGCGAGGCTTAGAATGGCGACGCTGCCTTCCGGTCCTTTCAACGACTGTCCCGTGAAACTGCGCAACAGGTTGATCCGCTCGTTCTCTCCACGACCCTCGGTTATCGGGTGGCTGGCGAGGAGTTTGTTCTCACGCGAGAAGATGAGTTGTGAAGGACTCCCTGCGACGGAGTTTTGCGGATCGAACGTGTAACTATTGCTTGAATCAACACCGAAGCGACTCGCGAGCGCCGCAGCCGCGCCACCAAAAGGTGCGTGGTCCGCGATCAGCAGCAACGCTCCGCCGCCTTTGACCCAATCGTGCACCGCCTGCATCTCTTCTTCAGTGAACGCCGATTGGTCCGCGCCCTCGTCGTCATCTTCTTCAGCGCCGAGTGCGTTGGCGATTACAAGTATCTTGTAACTGCTGAGCAAGGTTTTGGTGAACGGCTGGCGATTGCGAATCACACGATAACCGTCGTTCATCATGAGATCGAAGAACGGCTTGTAACGCCCCTCGGTGGTGTGGAAGTTGTGATGCGCTTCGTCAAACATCACGCGTGGGCCGTCTTTCTTGTAAGCCGGATTTTCGATCGAGGTGTCAAACTCCGGATCGGGCGCCTGCTGGGCCACCACCGGAACACACGTCAAGAACAACAGGGCGAGAATAATGATGGAGCGTTTCATTTGAGATTAAATCCGCGATCTTAATTTCGATAATCGTTCGGCAGCGCGATCGAGCGTCTCGTCTTTCTTGCAGAAACAGAAGCGTACCTGCTGCGCGCCCAATGCCGGATTGCTGTAGAAGCTCGACCCCGGCACACACGCCACACCGATCTCCCTGATCAGGTGGCGCGTAAACTCGACGTCGTCCGGGAATCCGAATGCTGAGATATCCGTCATGATGTAATAAGCACCGTCGGGGACGAACGTCCTGAACCCCGACTGCTCCAACACCGGCAACAGCAGATCCCGCCGCCTCTGATACTCGCGCTGCAACGTGTCGTAGTACTCCTGTGGCAACGATAACGCATACGCGCCCGCGGCCTGCAACGGCGCCGCTGCGCCGACCGTTAGAAAGTCGTGTACTTTGCGAACCGCGCTCGTGATCTCCGGCGACGCGATGCAGTAACCAACGCGCCAGCCCGTCACGGAATAAGTTTTCGACATCGAGTTGACGACGACGGTGCGGTCTCTCATGCCGTCGAGTTGGGCCATCGATATGTGCTTGATCTCGGCGCCGTCACGCGGATAGAGGATGTGTTCGTAAATCTCGTCCGTGAAGCACAGCGCATCAAACTCCTGGCAGAGCCCGGCGATAAACTCCATCTCGTCGCGCGTGAAAACTTTTCCGGTCGGGTTATTCGGATTGCAGACGATGATGGCTTTCGTTTTCTTATTGAACGTCGCGCGCAACTCATCGCGATCGAAGCTCCAATCGGGCGCGCGTAACGGGACGTAGCGCGGGTGTGCATCGGACAGGATCGCGTCGGGCGCGTAGTTCTCGTAGTAGGGTTCGAAAACGATGACTTCGTCGCCCGGATCGACCGTCGCCATCATCGCGGCGATCATGCCTTCGGTTGAGCCGCACGTGACGGTGATCTCTGTTTCCGGATCGATCTCGAGGCCGAGATAACGGTGCGTCTTGCGGGTGATGGCGTCGCGAAAATCTTTTGCGCCCCAGGTGATGGCGTACTGATTGACGTCCCGTTTGATCGCCTCCATCGCGTGGCGCTTGATGTCGTCGGGCGCGGAAAAATCCGGGAAGCCTTGCGACAAGTTGACGGCTTCGTACTTTAAGGCCTCGCGAGTCATCTCCCGAATGACCGACTCGGTAAACAGACTGGCCTTCCGTGAAACGTGGCGACTCTTGGAGGGGGTTGCTGTAGTCACGGTCAGAGAAGGTAGCACAAACCGGGACGCAGATGAACGCGGATCAAGGAATGATTTGTTCGCCGGCGGCTTCGCGTTTTAGTTGTTCGAGGATGGAGCGGATCGCGGCGGCGTAGCTGCCGTTGGGCGCTAACTCCAGGTATTTCTCGTAAGCCGTTACTGCTTCCTTCGGCTTTTCCATCTTTTCATAAGCCGCGCCGAGCATTTGATAGATGACGGGCTCGCTGTCGGAGAGTTGAGCGATAGCGGCGCGATATTCGGCTACGGCTTGTGCAAACTCGCCTTTATCTTCGTAAACCTTAGCCATGCCGACATGGGCCTCGGGCTGAAATCCGCGCGCTTCTCTGAGCGACCGGCGAAACGAACGCAGCGCCTCATCGTCGAGCGCTTCTTCGCGATACATGCGCCCTTCAACTGCGGATGCTTCCGCGTACGAAGGCCTCGTGCGTCGCGCCGCCTCAATCGCCGCGTGCGCTTCCTTGAAGTCGTTGAGGTCCATCAGCACGCGCGCGAGCCCGACGTGCGCGGCAGGAAAGGCCGGGCGCAGTTTGATTGCCTCACGATAGATATCGGCGGCTTTCTTCAACGCCTCCTCGCCGCGTGCTTTTTCGCGTGCGGCTTCTGCTTCCTGGAACAACAGTTCGCCTTGATCGGTGGTGGGAACGAGTTTTACGGTGAGTGCACGACGGCCCGGCAGCAATGGCGTGGTTGCTTCTTTAAATCCTTTGGCGCGAACCCGCACCACATGCCGGCCAGCAGAGACTTTGTTGATTGTTATTTTTCCGGAAGCGTCAGTCGTCCCACGTCGAATCTCGTCAATCCAAACGATCGCGTTGGGTTCAGTGGTAATTGTTAGCGGTGCCTGCGCATAGATCGCCGGCGATAGAAGTAGCAACAGGACAACAACAACCACTACCTTCATGAACCCAATCCGTTCTAAATCGGCCTCAATCCGTGGCTATTCTTCAGAACCACCAGTCACGCGTCGCTTCCGCACATTCGGATTCGTCTCAACGACCCGCGCTCCGACCTCCGGCTTGAAGTTTCCTTTTTGATCGTACAGCCGCAGGTATTGCAGCCGATTCCTCACCACACCCTGCACGTACCCGCGCGTCTCTTTGAACGGAACAGCTTCGGCCCACTCATCGATCTCGGAAGGCAACGACGCTTTCCACGCCACCGCGCGTCCCGGCCCGGCATTGTAAGCAGCCGCCACGTACTCGATGCGGCCAAACTTGTCGATCTGATCGCGCAGGTATGCTGTTCCGAGTTGAATGTTCAGTCGCGGCTCAAAAAGCGAGTCAACGGTGATTTCACGATTCACGCCATACTTTCGCGCCGTTAGTCTGGCTGTGGGTATCAGCACCTGCATCAGTCCATAAGCGTTGGCGGTGGACCGGGCGCGTGTAATAAAAACCGTTTCCTGGCGTATCAGTCCGGCCACCTGGTACGGATCGAGGTTTTTCGCCTGCGATTCCTGCACGATGATGTCCCAGTGCGCGAGCGGATAGAAGACGTCCCACTGTTCGCGCGTCATCTCTTCCGGTTTCATCTGCGAGTAATCAGGGAAACTGCGGCGCAGCGTGTTCAGTGCGCGAACGTTGTCGTCGTCAGAACGATAAATCTTCGCCATGGCCAGGTTGATCTTTGGACTGTCGGGACCTGTTTCAGCAGCCTTGGCCAGTTCTTTTAGGGCCCAGTCGTCGAGACCGATGTTCCACAACTGATCGGCTTTAACCATTCTTGCGTCTTCGTCGGGACCAGCGGTTTCTTCCGCAACCGTAACTGTCTTCAGATTGGCGACGGCACGGGCGACGATTGAATCAGCGGGGAAGTTTTTCGCGGGAGTGTTGCGGCTGATAACGTCCAGGCGTTGCTTGGCGAGATAGCCATACCAGTTTGCGTCGTAACGCTCCTGCATCGCCTCGTAAAGCGCTCGTGCTTCCGCGAGCTTGCCTGCTCGTTCCGAGTCGCGTGCGGCCCAGTAACCGGCGCGTCCGCGATTGTCGGTGTTCTTGTCGGCGTAGTAAGCGAGATGCTCGGTGAGCATACGCGAGGATTCCGCGAAGTTTCTCGACTCGTGCGCTTCCCACGCCAGATCAAATTGCGCCTGGGCCACTTCGATCGAGCTGCCAAATCCATTCACCGCCGCGCGTTTGAAGTACGAAGCGTCAGCCGAGTTCTTCGCCTCCTGTGCGATCTGACCGAGGGCGACGAATGTCCTGGGAGTGAAGTTACTCGTCGGAAACGTCTTGCGAAGTTCTTCGGCGGTTGCTCGCGCCTGTTCCCACTGTCGCGCGCGCGCGTAGGTCTGGGCGAGATAGAAAAGCGCTTCTGCTCGAGTTTCGCCCGCTGATGTGGGCACGGCACTGAGCGCAGCGACGGCGTCAGGTGTTTTTCTCGCACTGTAGGCAGCGATCCCGCGTCGCAGTTGACTTTCTACGGTTGCAGTGGCGGGAAACTTTGCGAAGGCGTCGCTGTAAGCAGTGAGTGCGTCAGTAAACTTCTTTGCTGCGTACAAACGATCGGCGCGCGTGATTGCTTCTTCCGTCGTTGCCGGTGTTGTCGTGGAGCCGAGCCGGGTGATGGCAGTCGCAGCTTCGGCGCTCTCGGTTGCGGCAGGCGCGAAGAAATAAAGCCGGCGATACGTGGCGAGCGCGCGATTCTGATCGGACGACTGCTCGTAAGCTTTGCTCGTTGCCAGCAGCGCTGCCGCATCGTCTGCTTGTACGAGGTCTTTGAGAAGAAGCGGTACGGCAGCGCCCTGGCCGCTCTTCATCATCAACTCCGCGGCTCGCAAGGCCGCATCGCGAGCGCGCAGCGACGCCGGATACTCCTGAATCAACTGCTGGAAAATCGCTCGCGCTTCCTGAGTTTTGCCGGACTGTTCGAGAGCGTCGGCGCGCATGAACAGCGCGTGATCCGCGATCGAGGTTTGTTCAGAAATCAGTTTGGTGTCGAGTAAGGTTGCGGCGCCGCCAAAATCTTTAGCGTTGAGTTTTATTCTGGCGCGGAGAATGCGAGCGAGGGCGGCGGTTTTCGTGCGTGGAAACTGGTTCTCGATGCCGACGACGACGTCTTCGGAGGGCAGCACGTCATTGCGCGTCATGCTGCGCAAACTATCGAGAGCCCTCTGTTCTCCCAACGTTTGCGGGCGAGTCACACAACTCGCGCTCATCAGAAAGGGCAGCGAGGCAACAGCGAGCAGAGCAACACCGGCGAAAATCAGAAGTAAACGATGCTTGGCCACTTTCAAAAACTGCTTCTAAATACTACGCGTTGACCGTTGCGCCGGGATAATTCGAGCCGAGTTTTGAAACATCACCCTCGGCCAGGGTATTAACCAATTCGCCATGGAAGTAATCGTAACGAGACGCGACTTCCGGTTTCACGCGCTTATCATACATCTCGCGAGAGCGATCGATGTACTCGCGCAAGCGATCGTACAAGTCGTGCTCGGAACGTCCTTCCGCAACCTTCTGCTCGTTGTACAACTTGATCTCGGAGATCAGCAAGCGTGCAAACCGCCGGGCATCGTTGTGTAAACGCCGCTCTTCGTCACCGTGGACTTCCACAGGCAGTTCCGCATCGTGTCCATAACGACGGCGCGGTGCTGACGGTTCCGGTTCCGCGGGTGCGGTCCAGGCTGGAGTCTCTTCGACGACGGGCGCCGCAGCCGGAGTGTCTTCAAAAACGCCGGCGGGTTCATCGACCGGAACCGCTTCGACAAACGATTCAGGCTCAACCGGCATCGGCTCGTGGTGATAACTCTCAATCGTTTCAGCGCCTGAGAACGACGGTTCAGGCGCGGGCGCCGGCGGCTCAGCAACGTATTCACTGGCGGGTGCGTACACTGGTTCCGGCTGTGGAGCAGGCGCCGGAGCTTCTTCGGCGACTCGCTTCGGAGTTGTGCGCGAGGCTGACAAGAGTTCCACTGCCATACCCGAGACGGTAACCAGCGTTTCCAGTGCCTCGAGATTGATCGCCTCTGAATCGAGACCGGCCGAGTCAGCATAAAGAACGGCGACGGCGCGTCCGCGCACCACGAGTGGAATCGACACGATTCGTTGCGCGGGCTCTTCGCCAAGCCGGTTGATCAGCATGTGATCTTCCGAGTGTGACCCCGGTCCGCCACTCCAGGTAGCGAGCCCTTTGGCAGCGCTGCCGACCACGGTGTCTGCGCTCAGCGGTAAAGAAATCTGTTGAATGGCTTCGTCGCCCACGGTTCCTTCGAAGCCACGACCGCGCCAGCCCGTTGCATGTTCACCTTTGATCACGAAGAACGCGACCCGCGGCGCAAACGACGACGCGCGATTGACGAGCGCCTTGAGAATTTCGGCCTGCGATTTCTGGTCGTTTATCTCGGTAATGGCCGACTTCACGATCGCCATGTCGCTGGAAGCCTTCGCGCGGGAAGACTCGGAAGCGGCCAGTTCGACGCCACGTTCGTGGGCAGCGTGCAGATGTTCCGTGATGGCAGCGACGAGGCTGCCGTCCATTTGCACATCCGTCTGGCGGTCAAGAAAGTTCGAAAGCGACTCGTTGAGTAGGGTTTGCAGAGTGGTTATCTCCTGCTTCACCGCACTGAGGCGACTCTCGAGATAACTCTCAATTTCACGCCGCAAACTATCTTCAAGGTGTCCGTTGACCACAGCTGGCTCCTCCGTGTCGTGGTGTTGTTGTTTTGACGAACCTCAAGGTCTTTAGGTAGGGATTTCTAACCCAAGGTTATTGTTAGCAATGGCGAGTCTCGCAGGGGCCGCAAGAACTCTTGGGAGTGATTATGAACGTCTGGTATTAAGCTAGTCAAGAAATCGTTTTTCGCCAATCGCTACAGTCTGGTAATCTAGGGGGCTGCCTGCGCCCTTTGTGCTCCGTTGTATCGATTCAGAATGCGACCCACCATACTTATTGCGGAGGATTACGACGATAATCGCGAACTGCTGCGATTGTTGCTGGCAGGGGCGAATTACGACGTTCGTGAGGCCAGAAACGGGCAGGAATGCCTGGATTTGGCGTGCGAAAACCCTCCGGATTTGATCATGGTCGACCTTTCCATGCCGGGATTGGACGGCTGGGAAGTGTTCAAGGCACTCAAAGCGAACTCACTCACGGCCCATATTCCGTGTGTCGCGGTCACCGCGCACACCGACCACGACCGCGCTCGCGCACTGCAATCGGGATTCAGCGATTTTGTTGGAAAGCCGTTTAAGACCGAGGAGTTGCTGCTGACGGTGGCAAGGTTGGTCTCAAAATAGGTCCTATTACTTCTCGCGGTAGATGGTGCCGCCCTTCATCACGAACCTGACCTTTCGCAGAGCCGCGAGATCCCGCGTCGGATCGCCTTCGACTGCGATCAGGTCCGCCAGCAAACCCGGCTTGACCGCGCCGATCTTGTCAGACATGTGCAGCACGCGTGCATTAACCGAAGTTGCGGAGCGCAGCGCATCAATCAGCGGCATGCCAAACTTCACCATCGTCTCGAGCTCAAGCGCGTTGTCGCCGTGAGCAAATACGCCGACGTCGCTGCCGTTTGCAATCGTCACGCCCGCGTCGAGCGCTGCCCGGAACGCCGCACGTTTGCGCTCGATATTGGCGCCACTGGCAATCGCCAGGGTCGGACAAAGCGCCACACCACGTTCCTTCATCAAGCGAAACACTTCCGGCGTGCCGCCATCGCCGTGCTCGATTGTTTCAACGCCCGCGAGCGTTGCGCGTCGCATTCCTTCGGCGGTGGTCGCGTGTGCGCACACCGGAATGTTAGCGCTCTTCGCTGTTTCGACCACGAGCTTGAGTTCGTCGAGTGAGAAAGTCGGAGCCGCGCCCGATCTGCCTCAGCGATAATCGGCGTAGATCTTGATCCAATCGGCGCCGTGACCGATCTGATCGCGAACGACGCGCGTCAAACTATCGATACCATCCGCTTCTTCCGCGCCCTGCGGCACGGTCCACTCCGAAGCATAACCTTTTGGGCCATAACTACCGCTGGCGACGATCGCTCTCGTAGTAACGATCATCCGTGGTCCGTGAATGATGCCCTGCTCGACTGCCTGTTTCAGACCGACGTCAGCGTAGCCGGCTCCTTCAGTTCCGAGATCGCGAACCGTAGTAAAGCCGGCTTGCAGCGTGTTTCGTAGATGATTCGTCGCCCGCGCAACACGCAAACTCAACGACTCGCGCGCCACCTGATCGTTCCAACTGGTTTCCGAGTAGGGATGAAGCAACACGTGTGAATGCGCTTCGATCAAACCTGGCATCAACGTCAGACCGCCGAGCTCGATCACCTTTGCCCCGCGTGGCACACTGACGCTGCTCGCTGGTCCAACGGCCTCGATCTTCTCGCCACGGACCAGCACCACCCAGTTGTCACGCACCTGCGCCGACTCACCGTCGAAGACGTGAGCCGGCTTGAGCAGGTAGACAGTTTCAGGGCCCCGCGTTTGTTGCGCTTGGGGAAAAGCAAGCGCAAGACAAACCAGGCATAAGAGGAGGCGCATCATTTTTCTGAAATCACAACTTGCTGGAACGTCGGTGGGAGCGCATGAAATGTGCTACGCGAGAATCCCGCATTCGCGCACATTTGCTCCAACTCAGCGAACGTATACGCGTCACCTGACGGCGTGCCAACCAGCATCACCATGCTGAACTGAGCAACCTCCGGTGGAGTCACGCGATCATCATTCGGAACAAACTCCAACGTCACCGCGCGTCCACCATCCGCAAGCGCCGCGTGCACTTTCCGCAACAACGTTTCGCACGTCGCTGGATCGAAGTGATGCAGGAAGTTGGTCAACAAAACGAGATCGTAGCCACTGCCGAACTCGACATCGAAAGCACTGCCTTCAATCGTGCTGTAGCGGTCAGCAACACCTGCCTTTTCCGCATTCTCCTTCGCAACTTCCAGCACGGCTTTCCAATCGACCGCAGTGACTTCAGCCTGTTTATTCTGAGTAGCAAACGCGATCCCGAATAGTCCGTGGCCGGCGGCGATATCGAGAATCTTCAATTTTCGATCGGCGTTCGGGTCGACGAGTTTCGCCATCAACTGTGCCGGCATCGCCATCATCGCCGACATGCCGCGCGCGAACTTCACCCAGATGGGATGCTCAGGGCCGACCGTTCCGTCGCCCTCGATGGCGGTGCCGCCTTTGCGCACGGCTTCGGTCATGTGCTTGAAACCTTCGGTGAGCATGGGAGAGCAAAGAAACTCGGTCGCACTGCCTATATACGCAGGCGAACGCTTGTCGAGAAACACCGACGAATCGAGCGTCAGCGCATATTGATTGCCCTGTTTCGTGAGCATCTCCATGATCGTCAGATAGTCACAGAGAACGCGCAGTCCCTTTTCCGACGTCTGACAACGCTTCGCGATCTCGGCGACGGTTGAGTTGCCTTCGCCGATGGCTGTGAACACCTCGAGCTCGATTGCGGTTTTCAAAGCCTCGGTGCGCTGGTGCGCGTTTATGGTTTCGAAGAATAGCTGTGGTGATGGTTGCTGGGCTGCAGAAGTAGACATGAATTCCCTCTCTCTTTCTGATCCGTATTAATCCGGTTTTGAAATCGTAAAAATCCGTGGCCCATCCTATCTAATCGGCTCGCGCAAGACCATCTCAGCTACCACTGCCGCCATGCTTGCCGCTTTTGGATGACTGCGATGCAGGCCCGCGATCTGCAACAACGCTTCGCCCGTACGTGAAAACATCCGGAACAGATCGCCTTCTTCGGCACGAGTTTCTCTGACGACTTGTGACCATTCAGTGCCGCTGGCCCAACGCACGGCAGCGCCGGCAGCGGAGAAGTTCAACTCCGGCGCCGGTTCGAGTCCGTGTTTCCATTCTTCAGCAGAAACTTTGAAGCCGATGTCTTCGAAGCGCGCCAGTGAAGTCACGACGTCGTCGTCCAGTTCAAGCTCGCCGTAATCGCGATCTTCGTCGGCAGTCAGCGCCGCCATGATCCCTGCGAGTTGTTTTGGTTCGAGTGAATTGAATAGACCGTTCTCGAGTGCTTCGCCGACGAGCAAAGGACGATCAATGTGCAGATCCGCCAGCCAACGCCCACGCTCCGTCACCTTTTGCGCCTGGAAATCGAGATAACCAAACACAGCGAGTACTTTCGCGCGTTGCTCGAATGGCGACCAGACCTCTTCGCGCAACGCTTCGATCCGGCGTGAGGCGCGTTCGAAATCTTCGGCGGTGGTGTGTAGTTGCCAGATGACTTCCGTGCAGCGCCGTTTGTCGGCATTTGGCGGCAGGAGGTTCTCGATCGAATCGTCGATGATCTTTAGGGCGTCAGTTTCTTCGGCGTCGGCGTCGCGCAATCGCGGTTCGGTCAGAGTAAGTTCTTTGCCGCGCTGACGAATCTCTTCGAAGGCGTGTTCGATATCTTCGTCGCGCAGACGATACACGGGCGAGTAGACACGCCCGATTCGTTCCTGCGGAAAACTTGCCGTACTGCCGTCTTCGCGCAAACCGCGTACACTGCCGTCGCGCTTGTCAGTTACCATCACCAGCCTGCGACCAGCACGACCGACACCCACGATGCGCCCGGGTTTCACAACGTCGTTCACCCAACGATGAAAGACTTCAGCACGCGTCTGCGGTTTTGCTTCCTGCAAGCGCGCACGAATCCCCACCAGTCGTTCTAACCCGAGGACAACCGAAATCGGTAGATCGCAAGCGGCGCTGTTCAGCGCGCTTCGTATCTTTTGCTCACTATCATCGCGGCTCCGCTCCAGTTGCGTGATCTGTCGCGCAAAGTCGCGGTAGGCAAAACTGCGCTCGGCAATCTCCCGCACCGAGGCAAAGCTTCCGTAGGCATCGAGCAGGTTTAGCAACGTCGTGTACGTGGCGCGAAATTGACTGACTAATGCATCGGGCGGCGCTTTCAAGAGTTGAGCGATGCGTTGCGGATCCTGGTGCAGTCCGGGCGCAGCCACGACAAAACCGACGTTGTCTTTTCCACGTCGACCCGCGCGCCCGGTCATCTGTTGCAGCTCGGAAGCCGACAACGGACGCCAGCCACCAGCAGTACGTGCATCAGCGCCCGTCAGCACAACGGTGCGAGCGGGAAAGTCGACGCCTGCAGCTACGGTCGCGGTAGCAAAGATCGCATCGAGCAATCCGGCGCTCATCAGTTTTTCGATCACGAGTTTCCACGCGGGAATGTGACCGGCGTGATGCGAAGCCACGCCGCCGCGAATGATCGTGTCCCAGTGACGATGCCCGCACACTTCCGCGTGCTGTTCGACAAACGCGCGCATGAACTCGAGGCGCGCTTCGCGACGACGATTGTCCGGATCGCGTCGCGTGAGTGCGGCTTCTGACGCGGCTTGATCGCAGCGACGTCTGGTCGGCAGGAAAACGATTGCCGGAAGTAAGTTGTAACCCTCGAGCGCTGCCAGCAGTGTGGCCGGCGGCATTTCGGGCATACGCAGTTTCATCTTCGTCTGTATTCTCCGCGTTCGCTGCGGCGCTGTTCTTGTTCGCGCTCGATCATCTGCGCGATCTCGGGATTGAGTTTTCCATCATCCCGTAGCAGCGGCAGCAAACGCTTATCGGGCAGCAGCACCGCCGAGCGCAACGGCACTGGACGCTCACGCGGTCCTGTTATCACCCCGCAACGCACGCCGCGCACCTCCTCGAGCCACAAAGCAAACTCGTGCGCGTTTCCAATCGTTGCCGACAACAGCAACAGCCGGACTCGCGGCGGCGTGAGGATGATTGCTTCTTCCCAAACGTGGCCGCGATCTTCGTCCGCGAGGTAGTGTGCTTCGTCGAGTACGACCAGATCGGCGCTGACTTCATTGCCACCGCGCAAAGAGTCGAAAAGCTGGTTGCGATAGATCTCGGTGGTGCCGACTATCAGGGGCGCGTCCGAGTTCTCCTTTCTATCGCCGGTCAGTATTCCGACTTTATCGGCGCCGAACTCGTCGCTGAACTCCTGGTATTTGGAGTTTGTAAGCGCCTTCAAGGGCGACGTGTACCAGGCGCGACGTCCGCTTTGCAGAAGCCTGCGAATCTCCTCGCGTGCGATCCAGGTCTTGCCGCTGCCGGTGGGCGCCGTAACCAGCACGTCTTCGTATTCCAACAGCGCCAGCGCTTCGCGTTGAAAGTCGTCGGGCTTGAATGGGGTTGCGCGCGGGGTGCCGATTCCTTCGAGCAGCCGTTTGACTTCGCGGGTCTGCGGGGGAACAACCCGTGCAGATCGTTCGTTTGCGACCTCGGGGCGGATTTTGCGGGCAGGCTTTTCGCGGCCACGGCGGTCGCGAGATCGGCGTTTATCCCAGTTTTTGCCATTCTTTCGTGGCATGAATGCATTCTAACTTTGTGAACCCTGAGAGTTACAATGGCGTCTAAGCCTGGTGCCCGAAAATACAGGAATGACTGAGCTGTTCGAAAAGTTTGAGGTTAATCGCGATCCGCGCTGGAAAGTGGTGCTGACACGGCTACTCGCAGGCTCGCTAATCCTGCATCTGGCGCTGGTGTGGATGGTAATTTACGTTCCGAGCGTGCGCGATACCTTGAACATTGCGGCACTCGTGGCGAGCACCAAGTTTGTGGAGAAGGATTACGACGCGACCCAGATTCGGAACGATGTGCAGGTAGTGCAGTTGTTTCATTATCCCGAAGGGTATTTCACGCCTGGAGGTCAGGTTGCCGCTGAGTTGCCGGCCGCAGCAGTTCCCGGGGTCGTAGATCCGTTTGCACCAAAGATAATTTCGCAGGCGAGTTCGACACCGGACGTCGTGCCGTCGCCGTCGCCGAGTCCGGAAGCGAGTCCGAGCCCGAGTGTTTCTGCGGAGGCGAGTCCGGCTCCGTCGGCGTCACCTTCCGCGGTCGCTCAGGCGTCACCGCAAGCGTCCCCAATGACGCCCGACGAAGCACAAAAACAGCTCGAGAAGACTGCCGAGCAAAACAATCTGAAACTGCCCGAAGAGAATGAGATCAACAAGAAGCCGCTGAAAGACTTTGCCGCCTACGCAAACGATCTGAAGAATCAGGGCAAGCTCGATTTGAACAAACCCTTCGAGATTGTGATCGAAGCGGAGTTGGACGATACGGGAAAACTGAAGAACCCGCGATTCATCAAAACCGAAGGCGATGAGAATTTGCGAGACCTGTTTGGCAAACTGGTGGCAGCTCTCAACGACAGCGGGTTCCTGACGTATCTTCAGCCAATCAGTAAAGACAATCCGAATGCGACTGTAAAGATCACGATCAAGCAGGGTGAGCAGGAAGTGCTGGCGTCGGTTGAGTCAGAAGCGTCGTCGCCGCAGCGCGCAGAGTCGCTCGCGAAAGCATTGAATAACTTGCTCTACTTCGGCGCGGGCGCGCGTGCCGGAAAAGATGAAGAAGTGATAATGAAGAACACTAACGCAGCGCCCGACGGTAAGCGGGTAGTAGTTAACTTTTCCATGCCGCGGCAGAGCGTTGTCGACATGATCAAGAAGCAACTGGAGCCTGGAGTTTAAGCCACAGATTTTCACGGATGAACACGGATTTTTTGGTGATCCGTATGTGCATCCGTGGCCATATTTGGAGTAATTTATTACACATGAGTTTCGATAAATTCCTAACTAAAGTATTCGGTAGCAGCAATCAGCGGTTTTTGAAGTCGATCATGCCGCTGGTCGACAAGATCAACTCACTCGAACCCTCAGTGCAAGCGCTTTCAGACGACGACTTGCGCGGCCGCACCGCTATTTTCAAAGAGCGCGTGCGGAACGCCGTCGGCGAACCGGCCGACAAGGATGAACGCAAGCGTCGCGAGCGCGCTATCCTCGACGAGCTTTTACCCGAGGCGTTCGCGGTCGTCAGAGAAGCGAGCGTTCGCACGACCGGCATGCGTCACTTCGACGTGCAGCTGATCGGCGGCATCGTGCTGCACCAGGGCAAGATCGCTGAGATGCGCACCGGCGAAGGTAAAACACTCGTCGCCACTTTGCCGTCGTACTTAAATGCACTCACGGGCCGTGGCGGTGTTCACGTCGTCACCGTGAACGACTATCTCGCTTCGCGCGACGCGGAGTGGATGGGCCAGATCCATCGCTTCCTCGGACTCGAAGTCGGCTGTATTCAGAACGACATGGACGACTTCGAGCGCCAGGCTGCGTACGGCGCCGATATCACTTACGGCACCAACAACGAGTTTGGCTTCGACTACCTGCGCGACAACATGAAGTTTGACCTGGCTACGTGCGTGCAGCGTGGCCACTACTTCGCGATCGTAGACGAGGTCGACTCGATCCTGATCGACGAAGCGCGCACGCCGTTGATCATCTCCGGCCCGTCAGACGAAGCCACGGACAAGTACAAAAACGCCGACGCGATCATTCCGCATCTGAAAAAAGGCGAGGACGTCGATGGCAAGAAGACGGGCGACTACGTCGTCGATGAAAAAGCACACACAGCAGTGCTTACCGAAGAAGGTGTTGATAAAGCTGAGCGACTGCTCGGTGTCGGCAACCTGTACGATCCGTCGAATATGGAACTGCTCCACTGCGTCGAACAGGCTTTGAAAGCGCACACGCTTTACAGGTTGGACCACCAGTACGTGGTCCAGGACGGCGAGGTGATCATCGTCGACGACTTCACCGGTCGTTTGATGAAGGGTCGTCGCTGGTCCGATGGTCTGCACCAGGCAGTGGAAGCCAAAGAGGGCGTCGAGATCGAGAAAGAAAATCAAACCCTCGCGACGATCACACTCCAGAACTACTTCCGTCTTTACGAAAAACTGTCGGGTATGACTGGTACCGCTGAAACTGAAGCGGCGGAGTTTGCCTCAACCTACAAGCTCGACGTCATCGTGATTCCGACGCACATGCCGATGGTTCGTACCGACTATTCCGACGTGATCTATCGCACGTTGCCGGAGAAGTGGGATGCAGTGATAGACGAGATCAAGGAGTGTTACGAGAAGGGTCAGCCCGCGCTGGTTGGTACGGTTTCCGTCGAGAACTCGGAACTAATATCGCGTCGCTTGTTAAAGGAGAAAGTCCCGCACAACGTACTGAACGCGAAGTATCACGAACGCGAAGCAGAGATCGTTGCGCAAGCCGGACGAAAAGGTTCAGTGACTATCGCGACCAACATGGCCGGCCGCGGTACCGACATTCTGCTCGGCGGCAATCCTGACTTCATGGCGCGTGAGTTTTTGAAGAAAGACGAGGTCGATCCCGACGAGGCGACGGACGACCAGTGGCGTACTGCGTTCGCGCAGGCGAAGCGCATTGTCGAAGACGAGCACCAGGAAGTGGTCTCACTTGGCGGTTTGCACATCATCGGCACGGAACGTCACGAGTCGCGCCGCATCGACAACCAGCTTCGCGGACGCGCCGGCCGCCAGGGCGACCCCGGTTCATCGCGATTCTTCCTGTCGCTCGAAGACGATCTGATGCGCATCTTTGCCGGTGATAAGGTCAAGGCACTGATGCAACGTCTCGGCATGGAGCAAGGCGTGGCGATCGAGTCGAAGATGGTATCGAAGCGCATCGCGGCAGCGCAGAAGTCAGTTGAAGGCCGAAACTTCGAAGCTCGCAAACACCTGCTTGAGTACGACGACGTCATGAACAAGCAGCGCGAGACGATCTACGGTCTGCGCCGTCAATTGATGGAGGAGCCGGATCAGCGCGAATACCTGATGGGTGATCCGCCGTCTGCCGGTGTTGCTTATGACCTCCTTTCTGACATCACGCGGCAGTATCTCAACCCTGATATCTCGCCTGACGATTGGGACGTCGAGAACTACAAGATCCAGGTCAAGACCATCTACGATTTTGACGCGGATAAAGAGCACATTGACATTCCCAACATGTCCACGGATGAAGTGATCGCTTCTGTCTGGGAACGGCTCAAGGATAAATACCGGCAGAAGGAAGAGCAGATTGGGCCGGAAGCGATGCGCACCTACGAGCGCATCATCATGCTCAATATCATCGACGCACAGTGGAAGGACCACCTGCTCTCGCTCGACCACTTAAAACAGGGCATTGGCCTGGTGGGCTACGGTCAGAAGGATCCGCTGGTCGAATATAAGAAGCAGAGTTTCGACCTGTTCCAGGAGATGCTCGATCGCATCGACACCACTACGATTCGATCGCTGTTCAACCTGCAAATACTGTCTGAGCAGCCTCCCGAGAGCTTGCAACCGAGGCGCTCCCCGCGACGCCCGGGATCATTGAAATTCACCGGGCCGAACCAGGGCGCAGCTCCCGCCGGCGAGGAGGATGGCAAGACGAAGACAGTGGTGCGAGACCAGCCCAAAGTCGGACGCAATGAACCCTGCCCGTGCGGATCGGGAAAGAAGTATAAGAAGTGCCACGGCATTAATGCGTAAAGACGAATAGGTCCAATAAGTCCTATTGGACCTATTTCCATTCACTTGACCACCGAGATCACATCCACAAATCCAGTCGTTCAAGCCATCATTAGCGGCAAGGCTCCGCAACCTGCCCGTCTCGCGGCAGCACGCGGAATGTTGCCGTTGCCGCAGAACGATCTATTGGAAGTGCTCGTTGCGCTCACTGCCAGCGATGACGCGCAGATCGCTTCAGCCGCGACTGAGACGCTGAAGGCCGAGAGTGTCGATGATCTTCTGATTGCCGCCCAGGGACAAGACACTGCCCCAAACGTTCTGGCGTATCTCGCTACGCAAGCCGACGGCAAACAGGAAGTCTACGAAGCGACGATTCTCAACACGCGCACCCCGGACCAGGCCCTCGCGAAGCTGGCTGAAACAACTTCACACAGTTCTCTCTTAGAGCTGCTAACAATCAATCAACAGCGGTTGGTACGTTGTCCTGAGATTATCGATGCGATCCTGCGTAATCCAGCACGCAGTGGCGACGCTGAACGCCGCGCACGCGAAACGCGCCAGGAGTTCTTCGAGAAAGAGCGCGGCGCACGACAGATTGCGGACGAGTTGAGAGCACGCGGTCAAACGGCCGCAGCGGAGTTCTTCGAAGCCGCGGAACTAACCACGGCCGCCGGAGATCTCAGTCTCGAAGACGCATGGCTCATTGCCGAGCACATCGAAGTCTCCGACGCAGATCTCGACAACTCGTGGTTGCCCGCCGAGCGCTTCGATGAGCTGGTGGCTGAAACCGCGGCGGAGGTCTCAGCCAACGTGCAGCGCATCATTGAAAATGAGCGCCGGGAAACAGGATCTGTAAGCGCGGAGAGAGTCTCGCTTATTCGTCGCATCATGTTTATGAACACGAAGGACAGAATGAAGCTGGCGATGAAAGGAGACCGCGAGGCACGCGGCATTCTGGTTCGCGATTCCAACAAAGTCGTCTGTTCGGCGGTGGTAAGGAACCCACGCATTACCGAACAAGAAGTTGAGAATATCGCCTCGATGAGGACGGTTGCAGATGAGGTCCTTCGGATAATAGCTATGAACCGTAGTTGGGCTCGTTCTTACCCGATCATTCACAATCTCGCCCGGAATCCACGGACGCCAATCCCCACAGTCATGAACATCCTGCCACGCATCAGGACCAAGGACTTGCAAGGGCTTTCGCAGAATAAGAATGTTTCCGAGGCCGTGCGGCGCCAGGCTTACCGGCTCCAACAAACACGTTCAGGTGAATAAGGTAGCGGGACTTTTGGTGGTCTGAATTGGACCCGACGGGACATACTCGTGACATTTCTCACTGAAGCGAAGTCGATCTGTCACGAAGATTTTACGAAAGCTTGAAAATTGTGCTTGACAGGTTACGCTTTAATCGTATAATTTCGCACACTCAGGGACAGCAAGGGTTCTTGGATAGAAGGTGCGTTTTATTTATTTGGACTTATTTACCCGCTAACGCGCCGCCCGAATGAATCGTCGTGAAGTTTGACGATTCTCATGCTTTGCACAGCCACCCTGATTTGCCCGACGCCTTCCCGTTACGCTTCGCCCCGCCCGTTCCTGATGGAATTGGCGGGGTCCCCCTTTTTAAAGCACAAATCCATTCACAGATTTCACAGATTTGGAAACGAGAATCCGCGTAATCTGTGGATGGATTAGTGCTTAAGTTCTAATTCCACTGTTTCGAATTCCGGCGCTTCGGCCGTTGCTGACATTTCCTGACCGCTCATGCGCGCGAAGAGTTGTTCGTACTGGTCCACCACTGTTTCCCAGTCATAATGCTTTTGAATGCGTTGCTGCGCCCGGTGCCGGTAAGCCTGAACCAGCGATCCATCGCGCAAGACCCGCTTTAGCTTTTCCGCCAGGTCGAATTCGTCGATATACGGAACGCCCGCTTCACCGACAACTTCCATGTTCTCAGGCGTAGCCAGTGTCAGCACACAATTTCCATAACCCATTGCCTCGAGCAGCGCCGGATGAGTGCCGCCCACTTCGGTGGCGTGAATGTAGCAATACGCGTTTTGCTGAAGCGCGCGATAATCCTGTCCAAATACAAAACCGGTGAAGATGATCCGCTTATCTCCGCGCGCACTCGCCTTCAAGCTGTTGATGTATTGTTCGGCGTAAGGCGCATCGCCGACGATTAGCAGGCGATATGCGGTCCGGACTTTCTTAAAAGCTTCAATCACCAGGTGGGCGTTGTTCTCGGGTTCGAGCCGAGACACGTACAACACATACCGGTTTGGTTCTACGCGCCACTTCCGCACCACATCACGGTTGGGCCGTCGTTCGACCTCGCTGCCGTAAGCAATCATGGTCGACTCTGCGTTGTGACGGGTAAGGTAATAGTCCTGGATCACTTGCGCGTCGGTTACCATTTCGTTGGGCAACAAGGTCGAAAGGTATTCAGCAAAACGGTAGTAACGGCGTGCGAGCCAGCTCCACTTCTTCCGCTTGTGTTCGAGTCCATCGACGTTGATGGCCACGGGTGTGCCAGTGAGTCGAAGTATCGGTACAAAAGGGGCATTGGCGCAGTTACAAATCAACACCGCATCGTAGCGCTCTGAAATCGCGTGGATCGCGGAAAGAAAAGTGTGAACGACCGTGTCGAAATATTTGTGCCTGATGGTGGGCAGGACCTTCAGCTTGACGCCGTGATATTCCAATTGCCGGGGTGAAACGTAGTGTGCGCGGCAATAGACCGTAACCTCATGACCGCGGGCGGCGAGTCGAGTTGAGAGATGCTCGGCGAATGTTTCGAATCCGCCGTAGCTGGCTGGAATGCCCCGAGTTCCGAGAATAGCAATCCGCATATTACGAGCTGGCGCGTGCGACTTGTTTGTAAACGGCAAGAGTTCTGCGCGCCGTTTCCAGCCAGTTGAAAGTATTGGCCCTTTCCTGACCTTTGACGCTCAACTCCTTGCGAAGGTCCGAATCTTTGATGACTCGTTTGATTGCCGCTCCAATGGCTTCCACATCGAACGGATCAACCTTCAACGCTGCATCGCCGACAACTTCCGGCAAGCTCGTCCTGTCGCCGACAATCACCGCAGCGCCGCACTTCATGGCCTCCAGCGGTGGCAGCCCGAATCCTTCAAAATAGGACGGATAAACGAAGCAAAGTGCCCCGGAATACAGTGCGGGTAAATCGCCCTCAGGGACGTACCCGGTTAAAACAATTGCCTGTTTTGCCCCGCTTTGGTCGAGTGCACGCAAGGTTTCATCGTAAAGCCACGCGCACTTTCCCGCGAGCACGAGCTGTGGCAGCTTATCGACTGAACCATCTCCTCGCAATGCAGCGTACGCCTTGATGAGTCGGGCAAGGTTTTTGCGAGGCTGAATAGAACCAACCGACAAAATATATTCGCCGTCTATCCCATAAGTGTGTCGCACGCGTTGAAGTTCCTCGATGTCATGGACGGGCGCGAAATGGTCGGGCGCTGCGAGTGGAATCGCTTTAACATGGTCCTCATTAATACCATAGGTCTCGATGATGTCGCGGCGTGTATGTTCGGAAAGACACAGAATGCGGGCAGCACGTCGAGCGGAGTGCCGCACAGTTAATCGCAACTGTGTCCGGCTGCGACGATTGAAAGTCTGTGGCAGATGTTCGAACGAGAGATCGTGAATGCTGACGACCACCGGGCAGGGGCAAAAAGGAGGAGCGGTGAACTGCACGTGCAGCACGTCGACGGGATTTTTGCGAAGTTCGGCGCTGAGCGTGAGTGGAATTCTGATTAGGGGTGTGTGCGGAAGAGTGGAGCGAACTTTGAAGTTGGGCCAACGATTGTGGAAGCGTTCGCGTGCGGCGTTGGTTGTAACGTAGAGTGTGTAGTCGTTGGTGCTGTCGATCTGCGCCAGCGACTCGATCAGATTTACGGCGTAGCTTTCGTTGCCTCCGAGCTTCGTCCCAACAGAATGAGCATCGATTGCGATCCTCAAGCTTGCCTCAAAAAGTTTCTAAGCCAGAAAAAGGCACAAAAAGCGCAAAACATAAGCAGAGCTTAAGAACGCATTTTGTGCTTTTTGTGCCTTTGTGGCCAATCTATTTTTTGGCTGCCGAGGCTTGCTCGTCGCTCTGGCGGCGTGTGTCGCGCTCGCGGATGCGTGCGGCCTTGCCTCGCAGTCCACGCAGGTAGTAAAGCTTGGCTCTTCTGACGCGGCCTCTTTTTACCAGATCGATGTGGTCGATGATGGTCGCGTGCAGTGGAAAGATTCTCTCAACACCGACGCCAAAACTCGTTTTTCTAACGGTGATGGTTTCGCGCGCGCCGCCATGTTTGCGGGCGATCACGACGCCTTCAAAAGCCTGCAATCGCTCTTTGGTCTCGGATTCCTTAATCCGAACGTGAACACGAACCGTATCGCCTGGCTGAAACTCCGGAATGTTCTTACGCAGTTGCGTGTTTTCAATAGTGTCCAATCGATTCATTTCTCGATGCTCCTTAAAATCTTCGCTTTATTCTTTCAGCAAGTCAGGACGTTTACGTCTCGTTTTTGCGATTGCTGCTTCCTTACGCCAACGCTCGATTTCCGCGTGATTCCCACTCAATAACACTTCCGGCACTTTCATCCCGCGGAACTCTGGTGGCCGCGTGTATTGCGGATGGTCCAACAAGCCTTCCGAAAACGACTCAAACAGCGCCGAAGTCTCGCTGCCCAGCGCGCCGGGCAATAATCGAACAACGGCATCTATCAAGACCATGGCTGCCGGTTCACCGCCTGACAGCACATAGTCGCCAATCGAAACTTCATCCGTCGCCAGCGCTTCGGCGACTCTTTCATCGACTCCTTCGTAACGCCCGCAAAGAAGTACGATCCGAGACGTGTGCTGTGAAAGATCCTGCGCCAACGCCTGCGAAAAGACCTGGCCCTGCGCTGACAACAAAATCACACGCGTGCGGGGCGGAAAGTCTTCCTTGCGAGAAGCGCCGGTTAAAGCTTCAACGCCGGCGAAGATCGGCTCGGGTTTCAGTATCATCCCGTCGCCGCCGCCAAAGGGCCGATCATCTACGACGTGGTGCTTGTCAGTGGTCCACTGCCGCAGATCGTGCGCTTTTACTTCCACCAGTCCCGCGTTCCGGGCTCGCCTCAAAATCCCACAATCGATCGCTTCACGAAAGAAGTCAGGAAAGATCGTAATGATATCGAAGCGCAGCATCTCAAAGATCCAAAAGCCCTTCAGGAGGATCGACAACGATCGTTTTGTTTGCGGCGTCGACTTTGACGACGATTGAATCTGCCAGCGGGATCAATCGTTCTTTGCCGCTATCGTCGTTTACTACCAGAATCTCGGCGCCACCGGTCTTGAGTACTGAGCTGACGCGGCCGATGTCTTCCGAGCCAACCTTGACGGAGCAGCCTTCCAGTTCCCAGTCGTAATAGTGATCTGCGGGAAGTGGGACTCGCTCCGATTCGGGCACCGCGAATTCAAATCCAACCAACTCTTTTGCTGTGTCTACGTCGTCGTAGCCAGCGATTTTCAACACGACTCGATCGTTTTGAAACCAGTAATCCTCGAGTCGTTTAGTGGTTCGCTCGCCGCCTGGCGAAACGAGCACGAGTTCTTCAACGTCTTCAAATCGCTCGGGAAAGTCTGTCAAAAGCTCCGCGACGATTTCACCTTTTAGGCCGCGAGGTCTGACCGCTCGAGCGATAACTATCAATTCACTCGGACCGGCGTAGTCCATTCGGATTACTCAACAATTTCGAGCAGGTAACGCCGATTCTTCCTGGCGCCGGCGATGCGGGCCAGAGAGCGCAAGGCGCGAATGGTTTTGCCTTGCTTCCCGATGATCTTGCCGACGTCGTGCGGCGCAACACGCACCTCGATGAGCGTGGCTCCGTTGCGCTGCTCGACTTCGCGGATATCCACGGTCTCGCTATCGTCGACCAGCGCTTTGACGATCATCTCTATCGCGTCTCGCATGACGAATTAGGCCTGTGTCTCAGTGGCTGCCGCGGCCCTGGCGCTCGCCTTGATCAACCGGCTCACGGTGTCGGTCGGTTGTGCGCCCTTCTCGATCCAGTAATTAACTCTGCTTAGGTTGAGTTTGATCTCGGCGGGATTTCTTGTGGGGTTGTAGGTGCCGAGATTTTCCAGATAGGCGCCGTCGCGTTTTGACTGCTTCTCTTTTACGACGACGCGATACGACGGGCTTTTCTTCGCGCCAGTGCGCATTAACTTAATCGCTAGCATTTATCTTCTTCTCTTCTTTCGTTTCTTTTTCAGCTTTTTCTTCGATGGTCCAGCCGGCAGAGAGGGTAACGACGGCATCTCGCCCTCGCCTCCGGCGAATCCGGCCATGTCAGGCATGCCCGTCATCTTCCGCAACATCTTGCTTTTCAATCCGCCGCCACCAAACAGTCCCGAGCCCGAAAGCTGGCGCATCATCTGCCGCATCTCAACGTACTGCTTGATGAGTTGATTGACGCTGGCGACTGTCGTTCCCGAACCGCGCGCGATGCGGCGCCGGCGGTTCGCGTTCAAGATCCGGTGATCGTTACGTTCTTCCCACGTCATCGAGTCGATGATGGCTTCGGTGCGTTTCAGTTCCTTTTCCATCATCTGCGATTGCTCTTCGTCGAGTTGCGGCATGCCAATGCCGCCGAGAAGCTGGTCCGGCAACAGCTTCATTATCTTTGAGAAAGAGCCGAGTTTTTTGACCTGGCGCAACTGCGAACGAAAATCTTCTAACGTGAATTCGTTCTTCTGCAGCTTCTGGAGCTGTTCTTCCGCTTCCTTCTGATCGACCTTCGCCTGTACTTCTTCGATCAGCGAGAGCACGTCGCCCATGCCGAGAATTCGCTGCGCCACGCGATCGGGATAAAACGGCTCGAGTGCGTCATAGCGTTCGCCGACGCCGACAAACTTCACCGGTTGTCCGGTCACCTGTTTGATCGAGAGCGCCGCGCCTCCGCGTGCATCGCCGTCCATCTTCGTCAGGATGACGCCGGTGATTCCAACTCGCCGGTGAAACTCTTCCGCAGAACGAACTGCGTCCTGTCCCGTCATCGCATCAGCAACGAAAAGGATCTCGACCGGATGAGTCTCGTTCTTGATGTTGACCAGTTCTTCCATCAACTCATCGTCGATGTGCAGGCGGCCTGCAGTATCGATCAGCAGCGTGTCGAAGCCTGTCTGCTGCGCGTGCTTTTGCGCTTCGCGCACCAGCGTCAAGGGATCGTCGCTTTGCGGGTATTCAAAGATCTGTTGGCCAGTCGCTTTCGCAATGACCTTCAACTGCTCTCGTGCTGCCGGCCGGTAAACGTCAACGGAGAGCAACAGCGGCTTTCGGTCCTGATTGGCCGCCAGCCAGCGGGCGATTTTTCCAGTCGAGGTGGTTTTACCTGAGCCCTGGAGCCCCACCACCATCACGGTGTTTGGTATCTGTCTGGTAAAGACGAGCCGTGACGACTGTCCACCGAGCAATTCGACCAGTTCGTCAAAGACGATCTTGACGACCTGTTCCGACGGTTTGAGTTCCTGCCAGACCTGCTGCCCTTCGGCCTTCTGCTGAACGGAACTAATGAAGTCTTTAGCGACTTTGTAGTTGACGTCGGCTTCAAGCAGTGCCAGACGGATTTCTCGCAGCGCAGCGTCGACGTGCTCTTTTGTTAGCACGCCTTCGCCCCGCAAATTCTTTAGCGTGCGTTTTAATTTATCCGAGAGCGACTCAAACATATAACTCTAGGCGAAGTTCCGCGCTGCGGACGGAAACGGAAATGATAGCGACCGGCCCTGGGGGTGTCAAGGCGGCCAAGTCATTGTTACTGATATAGTTTTAAGGAAAGATTTTTGCTAAAAACTCCCGTTTGTACGGTAGAAAACTGTACGATTTTCCTGTCATGTGTTAAATTCAGCACGAATAAACGTTTGCGCGGCTAAGAAGTAAACGATAGCTGAGGCGGTTTTCCCTCCCATAACCAAAAAGCATCATGAAAAGTCCTCTTGATTGATCTTTTATAGGTACTAAATGGATAAACGTGTGGGTCACGGACCGCAAGGCCGCGACCAAAACCCCCCTACAGAGCGAGGTGTGGTTGATCTCGCTGACGCTCGGGTGAGGATTCGCTCGCGAAAGCCTACGCCCGAAGCATTAACGCGCGAATTGGATGAAGTCCGTTCGCTGCTCGATCAGGGTCTTTCTACCGAAGCCAAAGACCGGCTCGCGCTATTAATCAATAACGCACGAAACAACGCTACCGTACTCGCGCTTGCGAGGTGCGCCCTTTCAACGGCGCTCGAGCAGCAGGGACATTACCGCGACTCGCTTGCCGCTGTGGCTATGTATGAAACGCCTGAGTCGCGCGCCAAACTCGACGAACAGACGGTCAGTTACCTTCGTGTTCAGATTGGGCTCGCTTATAACTACAACGGCGACCATCCGAAGGCGATCGCGATGCTGAAGTCGACATTGCGCGACCACGCTGAAAACGGGGGAGCGAACCTGGGTCATATCTACGCCGCGCTGTCACGCGTTTATAGAACTATTAACGAGTACCCCATAGCACGCGACTACGCGCAACGAGCTTTGGAGCATTTCCGTCAGACCGGTGAATGGCGCGGCCTTGCCGAAGCGTATTTCGGCGTTGGTATGGCGGATCTTCATGAAGGTAACTACGAGGACGGGCTGGAAAACCTCGCACAAGCACAAAAGCTCATCGGCGAGAGACCTGCCGCGTACGTGCTGGGCCGGACTTACGCAAACATGGCCGGCGCCTGCTGGTTTCTGAAACGACCGCAGGAAGGCATCGACTACCTCAAGAAGGCAATCATTTATTACGAGCGTACCGATCACAAGACAAATGCAGCCGACGGCTATAACAACCTTGGTATCAATCTCATCCTGATTGGCCAGTGGGACCGTGCGCAGGAAGCTTTGGAACGCGCGTTTGCACTTGCTACTGAAGTGGATGAGCGCGGTGCTAAAGTGCCGATGATCCTGGATTCATTGGGTGAACTGTGCATGCTGCGCGGCGATCTCGATAAGGCCAAGGACCACCTGCTCAGGGCCGTTGCGCTCGCTACTGAAAACGGCAACAAGTGGTACGCCGCACAGGCCTTGAGAACACTTGGTCGCTGTTATCTGCTCATCGTCGAGCCCGAAAAGGCACTCGCACAAGCCCGCGAAGCACTCACTCTCTCAGAGAGCATTGGCGACCGCCAGGGTATTTGTGAGGCGCGCCTGATAGCAGCGGAGGCCCATCTGTTGCTTCGAAACCTGGAGGAGTGCAGCAAAGAGTTGCAACGGGTGAGCGAGGCGACCACTGACTCTGCCACCGATCTTGGTATCACCGGCGAAGCGCATCGTCTGAACGGGATGCTAAACATGGCGCGCGATGACGCAGCCGCCGCAGCGCAGCATTTCGGGAGTAGTGTTTCGATCTTCGACATGCTTGGGGATCGTTATCGCGCCGCTCGCGCGCATCTCGATTTAGGCCGTGCCTACACGATGATCCTGCCGGAACGCGCGGGTGAACACCTGAGCCGTGCTTTGAATACATTTCGGGAACTGGGCGCAAAACTCGACTTGTCGCGCGCCGAGGAAGAGTTGAGAGATCTCACTAGTTCGACCCCGGAACGGATCCAGGAGCAGTCGGCTTTGACGCAACTGCTGACCTTGCGTCTCGCTGAAGCAGTGGCGTCACGTGAACTTCTCTTGCGCGAACTTGCGGCAGTCATGCGTCAGGAAACCGGCGCCCAGCGAGTGGTAATCACCGAAGAAGGCGAACGTCGCGAGCCGAGGGTTGTTGTTGGAATGGGTTGTACGCCCGCGGAGAGCCAGAAGATCGCGATGGAACTGGACGCGCTCGATGATGCAGCGTCACTCGATCGCTATTGTCGCAAGCACGATGCGAAAGTGATCTTGTTGAAATCGTCGAACGCTCCTGAGGCGAAGCTGTATTTGGCCCCGCGTAACCGCGCATCGTTGCCGAAGGGAGTTGCGTTGGAGCCGCTGCTGCGCGTGGTTGAACTTGGAATGGACGTTTGTGCGCTGCGTGCCGGGGCTCAGAAGAGTGGAACTCACGAAAACTCGGACGAATTGACCGGTACGAGCCTGATGCCAGGCTTCATCCACTCCAGTCCCGCGATGACACAGTTGGTGGAAGAAGTTCATAAGATTCGCTCTTCGGATGTGACTGTGCTGGTAACAGGTGAGTCGGGCACGGGCAAGGAGCTGGTGGCGCGTGCGATCCACGCGATTTCTTCGCGTCGAGCGAAAGTCTTCGTGCCGTTCAACTGTACTGCCGTCCCGAAGGAGTTGTCAGAGGGCTATCTTTTCGGCTACCGCCGCGGAGCTTTCACTGGCGCCGTTTCCGATTCGCAGGGCGTGATTCGGACCGCCGCAGGCGGCACGCTCTTTCTCGACGAAGTTGGAGATCTGCCGCTCGATGTGCAGCCGAAGCTGCTGCGGTTTTTGCAGGAAGGTGAGATTCAACCGTTAGGTGAACAGCGGCCCAGCAAGGTTGACGTGCGCATAATCGCCGCGACCAACACCGATCTCGAAGACATGGTGGCGCAGGGCCGTTTCCGTGAAGATCTGTATTACCGGCTCAATGTGATTCGCCTGCGTGTGCCGCCCTTGCGCGAACGTCGTTCGGAAATTCCGACGATCGTTAACTACTACGTCAATCACTATTCGGCTAAGTTTGGTCGCAAGGACATACAGATCACGCCGCAGGCTGTGGATTTGTTGATGGTGAGCGATTGGCCGGGAAATGTGCGGCAACTTTGCAACGAGATTCAGCGGACCGTGGCTCGTGCTGAAGACGGCGCGATCATCACTCCGGAACACCTTTCGCCCGAACTGAAACGCACCTCTTCGCCCACAACGCCGTCGGCCGCGTCAATTGCTACGATTCCGACGTCGTCAAACCTGCAAAGCGCGGGCCCGGGCACCCTGGCAGAAGCGCTCGCGGAGGTTGAACGCCGTATGATTGCGGACGCTCTGCGCCGGCACGGCGGCAACATCTCGCGCGCCGCACGTGAGCTTGGGTTAACTCGTCGCGGTCTGTATCTGAAGCTTGAGCGTCACGATCTCAGCGCAAGTGCCTAAGCAGACTGAAATTCTTTTACCCCGCTGGTTTTCCGCTGCCCGATTTCCTGCGCAATCTTCGAGATTCTGTCGATATCAAAAGGTTTGGCGACTACCCAGTCGGCCTTGACGGCGTTTCTCGTTTGGACGCTGATGGCGTCGGCCCAACCGCTGATAATCGCGATCGGCATTTTTCGCGAGCGTCCTCTGATTTCGGTTACCAGTTCCCATCCGCTCATCGCGGGCATGCCGATGTCTGTGAATACGGCGTCAAACTTACCTTCGTATTGATCGAACAGCGCCAGGGCAATCTCGCCGCTTTCGGCTGATACCACTTCACAGCCGTCAGCTTCCAGCGCTTCGATCAGGACCTCGCGCACGTGCGTTTCATCGTCAACTACCATTACGCGCACCTTATCTTCCGAAGCGTTGGCTGTGACTTCAGGAACGCTGGTGCCTTCAGCCTTCGTGGCTACTGGCGATACTTTCGGCAGTGAGATCTTGAAGGTGGTGCCGCGACCGGGTTCGCTGTCGACTTCGATGGAGCCTTCGTGGCGGCGGATGATACCGAAGCTCACGGCCAGGCCCATGCCCGTGCCGGCCTTGCCTTTGGTGGTGAAGAACGGATCGAAGAGGCGTTGTTTGACCTCTGGCGTCATGCCGGTGCCGGTGTCGGTGATGTGTATGATGACGCAGTCGCGGTTTTCCTGGGTAGACACGCGTACTTCGCCGCCGGATGGCATGGCGTCGACGGCGTTGTAAATCATGTTTACCAGCACCTCGCGCAGTTCGACGGGGTCGCCCTTGATGTAAGCCTTGCAATCGGCGTGGAGGGCGAAGCGGATGGGTGCGAATTCCGAGCGCGACTCCCAGCGTGGGCGGGTCATCTCGCAGGCATCCTTGAGCAGGTCGGCGATGGTTATGGTCTCAAATTCTCGGCTCGGGCGCTGGCGAGCGAAGTCCTGGATGCGGCGAATGATGTGAGCGCCGTCCTCAGCGCTCTTGATGATCAATTCGAGACCGGCTTCTACCTTGGCCGGATCGTTGCTGCTTCTGAGGATTAACTGCGCTCTGCCCAGAATGCCGGTCAACGTGTTGTTGACGTTGTGGGCGACGCCAAACGACAGCTCGCCGAGTGCGGCCATCTTCTGGGCGTGAATCTCCTGCTCCCGCTGTGCCTCGTGACGGGAGTGAGCCTCGGCGATCATTGCGAGACACTTCTTCAGTCGTTCCCGCGTGGCATGCTGCTGCGAATTGGCGAGCAATTGATTCGCCTGCGCCCCAATCTCCCGCCTCTCATCATCCGCCAGCTGATCACACATCTCCTCAATCAATATCAGCAGCGCCCGCCCCGCAGCTTCATAATCACCGCAACGTTCCGCTACTCGTTGTGCTCTTTCAAAGTTAGGTTTAGCCTCATGTTTCCTTCCCAAACGACATAGAACTGTTCCCCGAGTGGTTAGAGCTTCGGCAAAAAAGGCCTCTTCCCCACTAATTTCTAACGTGTCAACAGAAAGGTTGATTGCCTCTTCTGCTAAAGCATATTGCTCGGACGCCAGATATAGTTGAGCTAGCGTTTCGTCGACTTGAGCACGTCTTACATTATCGTGGAGCATTTCGAAGAGCCTGCGTGCACGATCGAGGTGAACGCACGCTTCGTCGAATCTTTTTAAGGAAGAAAGTAACAGCCCATAATTGTTCTCGACAATCGCTGTATATCTATGATTTCGAACTTGCTTGAAATGTCTCAATGCTTCTTTGTAATGAGCGAATGCTTTCTCGAAAAATGTTTTTTCTTCCTCAGCGAGACCCAGCTCTTTGAGGGTATTCGCCACTTCTAAATGCAAGCGACCTCTTGGCCAGTCGCCCGAATCTTCAAGTAGCGGTGTTGCCTTCTCGAGTTGGGCCAAAGCATCATGCAACCGGCCAGCAAGTCTCTCTACAACTGCAAGGCGAATTAGGCCGACACTTCTAAGCTCACGCTCGTTGTCACTGAGGCACTGAAGAGCCGAGAGTAAGGTGGTGCGAGCTAAATTGAGCGTCCCTTGGTGATAATAAGAGCATGCTAGCTCAATGCGACCCTCAGCGGCCCGTTTTGTTTCGCCAAGCTGCTCAAAAATCGCAATTGACCCGCTCAGCAATGCTTCAGCGGGTTTTCGTCCACCAGGAATGCGTTGGGAGCTGGCAACCCAGCCGCTTAGGGTACCTGCTACAAGTAACAGTTCTGCTGTAGCTGAATCGCTTAATCCCGCATGACGAGGCCACTCGCCTAATGTCCACCAAGCCGCAAGTGCTGCGCACCCAGAATCGTAATCGCCAGCCTCCAGTTTTTCCCTGGCTATTGCGCAGCAACCCAGGACCTGTTCGCTCTGACTCAATGCAGGAACTCCAATTTTTTCCGAATCAATGTACTCATGAAACTCAACAACTGATGACTAGGTCGTATGCAGTGCCACCTAGGTATACACCACTACGCTCGAACTCCTAATTCGACGAAGTGTTTGTAAATAATGGGCTTAGCTTAATTATTTACATGCATGTTTGAAGAGATGTCTAACCTGTAACCAAATCACCCTTGCCTCTCAAGATTTCACCGTTTTGCGCTAATTACTTCATTTAGAAAGACTTGCTGACCGAGTCGGGCCTCCCCATTATTGGCATGAGTCTTGATCAGGTGACGTATGAATGGATGGAGAAAGAAGTTTCCAACGTTCCTTTCTCCATCCTCAACCCAGCAAATGAACTATTCACTAGGGAGAACGATCATGACGAAACTGCGGAACGCACTTACAGCTACGCTCCTAACGGTGTCAATAACCAGCGTTGCTATCGGTGGCACCATAACAGGTTCGCGCACAGCGCGCACCGGGACGATAACTGGCTCCCGAACAGGAACCATTACTGGCTCCCGAACAGGAACCATTACTGGCTCCCGAACAGAACAAGGGATTATCCCGACCCAAAGCGAGCCCGGATCCAAGTTTACGACTCAAGAAGAACTGTTTTCTAGGCTTATGTTCTTTGTGAGCGGCTTGATTTGGTAAGCATTCGAAGGGTGACCGATCCCAAACTACTTTCAGTCAACCAGCAATGTGTTTCTTCAAAGATCGGTCAACATGCATCAAAAGTCGGCAAAAAAGCGACTTGGACTCATTCATAAGCAACGAGTATGCCACTGAGGGGAACATATGAAAGAGAATCAACATTTCGTCATGTCTAAAGGTTTCGTGGCCATTAAAAAGCTAAATGATATTAACGTGCTGAAAGGATTTATATTTCCGGTTGAGTAGAGGCGGTAACTTAAGCATAAGTCAACCGAGCTTGGTTCATGAATCGGCTAAGGTTTTAAGGCATTCGGCTAGACGAGCGCGAGTTGATGCTTGCTGAGTGTGTTCAAGCAAGTCCCGCATTCGTATTGCCAACCGATTTAATTCAGACTGCCCCATTTGCGGGTGCATCTCCTCAATTAAGACCAAAAGCGTTCTGCCTGCTCCTTCATTATCGCCACATCGTTCAGCTATTCGCCAAGCCCCCTCCAAGATTCGGCGTGCTTCGTTAAAACGATCTTGCTTGCAAAAAAGTCGTGCTTTTGTCATAAGGGCTTCTGCTAGTAACGCTTCTTCATCGTCCGCTTCCAACGAAGCGATAGCACCATCAATTGCAGTTTCAGCCAACTCGAATCGATTTGTAGCCATGTAAAGCCTACCTAGGCAATCATCGACTTGAGCCTTTCTAACTTTATCCTCAAGTAGGCCAAAAAGATTCTGGGCGCATAAGAGGTGGACTTCTGCTTCATCATAAAGTCCACGGTCCAGAAGCAAATACCCGTGATTATTCTCTGTGACGGCGATATATCTTAGATGCCCAATGGCCTCGAACTCATAACGAGCTCGTTCAAAGTGATTTTGAACATTTTCTGAATAATCTGAGCGACTTTCGGCGATGGCGGCATCTTTTAATGCAATCGCGAACTCATGATGATAACGTCCAGTAATTAAGGGTCCACTTTGGTCAACAATTCTGCTAGCTGCTGAAAGTCTAGAAAGTGAATCCTTAATGTGCCCGGCATGTCGTTCCACGACCGCTAATCTAACGAATGCAAGGCTTTTGAGATCATTGTCGCCGGGCTGCAATTCGTCAAGGAGACATAGCAGTATTTTTCGAGCGGGCTCAAATAATCCCTGCCGATAGTAAGATAAAGAGAGTTCGATTTTGGCTTCCGCGACGGCCCTTCTAGCGGCTAGATGCTCAAATATGCCAATGGCACCATTTAACAAAGCCTCTGCATGTCTCTGACCTTTTTGAATGCGGCCAGTACTTGAGAGACAGCCAGCCAATGATCCAGTTGTGAATAAGAGGTCTGCCGCAGCGTGAGAGTTGGCACCGTCCAGTTTGGGCCACTCGCCAGGTCTCCAGTGCTTTTTCAAAATAAGGCAACCAGCATCATAATTCCCAACTTCAATTTGTTCGCGTGCAATGGTGCATAGGATTTGAATTTCTTCATTCGGACTCAATGTACCGGAGTAAAGTTGTATTGGTTGAACATTCTGAAGGATATCAACAGAGAATTGGCTTGCCTCTAATCGACTTTGAAAAAGTTCCAGCGAAAAGCGGTAAGCGGCGTACCACTGGTGGGCGGCGGGGTAATCGGTTTTCAGGTCGTTGGCGCGACGGAGCTCACGCTGAGCGCATTTCCAGTCCCATTCAAAACGCAGTTTTACGCGTTGGTCAACATCGAAATTGCGACCGCGGAATTCAGAGGGTGTTGGGGTCTCGTGTCCCGGTGGCAGGTAATTAGTGGCCAAACGCAGATAGCAGTCCACAATGGCTGCGTAGGCCAACGCGTAGTTAGGATCGAGCTCGATGGCATGCCGGAAGTGCAGAATCGCCTTTTCAATTCCGTTCTTTGTGTACCGGCTCCACTGGTGGCGACCCTCCAGATAAGACTGATATGCCTCAGCGTTATTAGTGTAACGGGCGGTGACTTGGCGTTCTTCTTCGCCGGTTAGTTTGAGCTTTAGAGCAGCCAGGAGTTGGTTTGTAATGAGCTCCTGGATTTGGAGGAGATCTTTGGTTTCAGAGTCGAAGTTTTCGCCCCAGAGTAGCCAGCCCGTCGTTACGTCGACCAGCTCGACAGCCATTGTCAGGCCGGACGCGCGCGCGTTAATTTTACCGATTAACACCACCGTTGCGCCTAGTTCTCGGCCGGACCGTCGTGGATCTGCTTCTTTACTGCGATAGCGAAACACCGCGCTTCGCGACATTACCCGCAATTTCGACAGGCGCGAGAGATTGTTGATGATGTTGTCCGTGAATCCGTCGGCCAGGTACTCCAACTCCGGATCACCAGTGAGGTTGAGGAAGGGCAGGACAGCCACTACGGGCTCCACTGAAACAGCGATCCCGGAGTTGCCATTCTGAGGTTGAGTAGGATCAAAGACTGTCACTGGCCCCACGAAGCGATAGCCGCGGCGCGCCACTGTCTCGATGTATTTTGGCCCAGTGCGATCATCTCCCAGAGCTCTTCTCAAAAGGAAAATGTTCTGACTCAGATTGGCTTCTTCGACAAACGTGTCGGCCCATATCCCGGTCAACAGCTCGTCCTTTTCCACCAACTCACCAGCATGCTTGACGAGCATGATCAGAATCTCGGTAGCTTTTGGCGTGAGCGAAATGGTCTCACCATTGCGCGTGAGAATACGATCACCCGAATCGAGATGATATGGTCCAAACTGGTAGCACAGATTATTACTATGAGGCATAAGTTCCCTGAGACGAACTTGACGAGAGTGAGTGTTTTTATTCACTGCTATTCTCCCGCCTAAACTACAATTGGTCAATACACTTCTTCAGCGTCTTCGGTGGGAGGTATAAAGCTTGAGAACGCGTTGAGAACTCTTTGAGACAGTTCTAAGGATTTCCGAGTTTTACAGTGGGTATAGTTAGCGCGTCGTCAAGCGCCGCTGCTGTTCAACGCGTTGCAGGATTTTATGAGCAACTGTGACGAATGGCAAGATCCCGAGAACGTCTCGGTTGAGCGTTTGATCCGGCCCAGTTGAGAGAGGGGGCAAAATCAACTGGTAGGACAGGTGGGTGTCCTTAAGTCGGATTTGGGAACCTCACCCCAACGGCCTCTCTGATCCTTGCGCCTCATGGCGGCTTCGCCCAGCAAGGCTGGCCCTGCGGCGCAAGGCAGGAGAGTGCATCGCCTTTTGTTCACCAACAGTCTGACTGTTATCCTTCCTTGCTTTCGCGATGTCAGAAAACAGTTCCACACTCAAAGAGCGTGTGCGTGCGTTCTGGCAGGAGAACCCCTGCGGGACGAAGTTTGCCGATGCGCCGCCCGGCTCTCGCAGGTTTTATGAACTCGTCGAAGAGCATCGCTATACGAAGGAATGGCATATTCCCGCTGCCGCAGGGTTTGCGCACGCAAAAGATCTTGCGGTGCTGGAAGTTGGTTGTGGTCTCGGAACTGACGGCGCTCAATTCGCCAAAGCCGGCGCTCGGTACACCGGTATCGATCTCACTGACGCCGCCATAGAACTGGCCAAACGGCGCTTCGAATTGTTCGATCTGCCGGGCACTTTCCGCGTTGCAGACGCTGAACGCCTCGATTTCCCTGATAACTCCTTCGATCTCGTCTACTCGCACGGCGTGCTGCATCACACTCCCGACACCGCCGCCGCAGTGCGCGAGATTCATCGCGTGCTACGGCCCGGCGGCAAAGCAATGGTCATGCTCTATCATCGCGACTCTTACAACTACCGCGTTAACATCTCCATGTTGCGGCGCACCGGCGTGCAGCTCTTGCGATGGAATGCCGGCGTCAAACTGGTCCACCTCTTAACCCGTGAACCGGAAGACAGCCTGCGCGAACACGCACGCCAACTCCAAACCAAATCTGAATATCTAAACTCGGAAGAATTTTTGAGCAGAAACACGGACGGCGCCGGCAACCCGCTAGCGCGAGTCTATTCGCGCCGCGAAGCACGCGAGCTTTTCAAAGACTTTGCGCACGTCGAAATGCGCACTTACTTTCTTAACAAACGCTGGCTGCCAATTCTTGGCCCACTACTGCCGCGCGCGCTCGAGTCGCAACTGGCCTCACGTTGGGGCTGGCACCTGTGGACCTACGCTATCAAAGGGGCTACAAAGGCTGAATGAAAAACCTTCTGATCACTGGCGGCGCCGGTTTTATCGGTTCACATCTCGTCGATCGACTGCTCGCCACCAGTGTCGAACACATCACCGTCATCGACGACTTCAACGACTTCTACGATCCATCAATCAAACACAACAACATTCACGAGCACCTGAAAGATCCGCGTTACAGCATCAATGAAGTTGACATCCGCGACCGTGCCGCTCTCGATCAGGTCTTTAAACCAAACAACTTCGACTGCGTGGTCCATCTCGCTGCCAGAGCCGGCGTGCGCCCTTCGCTCTCCGAGCCGCAGCTCTACACAGAAACAAACATCAACGGCACACTCAACCTCCTCGAACTCGCGCGCAACAACAACATCAAGCAGTTCGTCTTTGGTTCGTCATCATCCGTCTACGGCATCAACGCGAAAGTGCCTTTCAGCGAAGACGATCCCATCCGCCAACCAATCTCGCCGTACGCAGCCACCAAAGGCGCCGGCGAACTTCTCTGCCACACGTATGCTCATCTTTACGGCCTGCGTTGCGTGTGCCTGCGCTTTTTCACTGTCTATGGCCCACGACAGCGCCCGGATCTCGCGATTCATAAATTCGCGAAACTGATCAGCCAGCGCAAACCAATCCCCGTCTTCGGCGACGGTACCACGCGCCGCGACTACACTTACGTCGACGACATCATCGACGGCGTCATGGCCGCGATCGATTACGACCAGAGCAACTACGAAGTGATCAACCTCGGCGAGTCGCGCACGGTTGAACTCAACGAACTGATTTCGCTGTTGGAAAAGGAACTGGACACACACGCCGTCATCGACCGCCAGCCGCCACAGCCAGGCGACGTCCCCCAGACCTTCGCCGACATCTCGAAGGCCCGGGCGCTGCTCGGTTATCATCCAAAAACGCAGATAGAAGAGGGGCTGCACCGCTTTGTCGAATGGTTTAGGATGAGCGGTTCGTGAAACTGTTCTACAATGCCAACCGGCCAATTCATGAAGATTCTCGACGACGAAGAAGAAGAACAGCTAAACGAGGTCCGGGCGAGTCCCACGACTGACACACCCGAAGTGTCGGTCTTCCTACCGGTCTTCAACGAAGAACCCAACCTGCGGCCGCTACACGCAAAGCTCGACGAAGCACTAAAGGCGCTTGGCTGCCCGGCGGAGATCGTTTACGTCGACGACGGTTCGACCGACGGAAGTTTGAAGATCCTGCGCGAGATCGCTGACCTCGATCCGCGCGTCCGCGTGATCGCGTTGCGACGAAACTACGGTCAAACAGCGGCGATGGCCGCCGGCATCGACGCCGCCTCGGGCAAAGTGCTGATTCCGATGGACGCCGATCTGCAAAACGATCCGGCTGATATCACTCGTTTGCTGAAAAAGCTCGACGACGGTTACGACGTCGTTTCCGGTTGGCGCAAAAATCGCAAAGACAAAATGATCACGCGCTAGATACCGTCGATGCTCGCGAATCGTTTGATCTCGTGGATCGGAGGTGTGCCGCTGCACGACTACGGCTGCTCGCTGAAAGCTTACCGGCGCGAGTCGTTGCAGGACGTTAAGTTATACGGCGAGATGCATCGCTTCATTCCGATCTACGCAGCCTGGGCGGGGGCTCGCGTTACGGAAATCCCGGTCGAACACCACGCGCGCACGATGGGCAAGTCGAAATACGGACTGTCACGCACGATCAAAGTAGTTTTCGACTTGATGACAATCAAGTTCATGGCTTCCTATCAAACGAAACCGATCTACGTTTTCGGTTCGTTTGGCATGCTGGCATTTGTGGTTTCGCTTTTGACCGGACTGTACGCTGTCTTTCTCAAGATTTTTCACAAGGCTGACTTTGTGCAAACGCCGCTGCCGATCCTGAGCATTGTTATGTTTGCGGTTGGAATCCAGTTTTTGTTGATGGGGCTGCTGGCAGAGATGCTCGTGCGTACGTATCACGAATCTCAGGCGAAGCCGATTTACGCAGTGCGCGAACGGTTGGGTTTCAGGAATCCCAAGAAATAACTAAACATCATGTGCGGTATCACCGGTTGGGCCACTCTCGATTCTCACACACCTCCTCCTGAGGGCGCTGAAGAGTTGCTGCACGCCATGTGCGAGCGCATGCTCCATCGCGGTCCTGATTCGGAAGGACTGTTTGCCAGCAACGGCGTCGCGCTCGGAATGCGACGGCTCGCCATCATCGATCTCGTCACAGGCGAACAGCCGGTATTCAACGAAGACAGAAGTGTCGCCGTGGTCCTCAACGGCGAGATCTATAACTACCGCGAACTCCGCGCCGATCTCGAACGACGTGGACACGCTTTTCGCAGCGCTTCTGATACAGAAGTCTTGCCGCACCTTTACGAAGAGTACGGCGACGCGATGATTCGCGAGCTCAACGGCATGTTCGCGTTTGCTTTGTGGGACAGCAGAAGGCGCCGTTTGCTGATCGCGCGCGATCGCTTCGGTGAGAAACCACTCTACTGGGGCGTATTCGATAACACGCTGCTGTTTGCTTCCGAGCCGAAGGTCTTGTTGGCCCACCCGGCGGTGAAGCCCGCGCTCAATCTACAGGCACTGCGGCAGTACCTGTCGTTTGACTACGTCCCCGCGCCACTCTCGATCTACGAAGGCATCAACAAACTTCCGGCCGCACACAAACTCACACTCGAAGACGGTCAAGTAACTGTCGAAAGATACTGGCGACTCAGTTACAAAACAGCCGATCCTTTGCCATCTGAGGACGAAGCAGCCGAGCACCTGCGAGAACTATTGGCAGACGCTGTGCGCATGCGTTTAGTGTCTGATGTGCCGTTAGGCGTTCTTTTATCAGGTGGCGTCGATTCGTCGAGCGTGGCCGCGTTGGCAGTAGCTGCATCGACAGAAGCTGTCAAAACGTTTTCGATTTCGTTTGCGGAAGCTTCGTTTGACGAATCGACCTATGCACGCGGCGTCGCGAAGTTTCTCGGCACGGATCATCACGAGGAGCGTTTAAGCGCGAACCTGGCAGCGAATCTCGTCAGCGAGATCGGCGCCTGGATGGACGAACCGTTCAGCGATCCTTCGCTGGTTCCGACTTACCTTCTGTCTCGCTTTACGCGCAAACACGTGACCGTTGCTTTAGGAGGCGACGGTGGTGACGAACTGTTTGCGGGATATCCGATGTATGCGGGACTGCGTTGGGCGGAGTTCTACAAACGCATCCCGTGGTTGCTGCGAACCGGAATTATCGAGCCGCTGGTCAGGCTAATGCCGGTCAAGACGAAGAACCTGTCATTCGATTACAAGGCGCTGCGATTCATCACCGGCGCGAAATACGACACGGTCGCGCGCCACCACGTTTGGTTTGGATCTTTTACACCCGAAGAACAGTTGCAGGTGCTTACTCCGGCGGCATTAGCAGCTACCAACAGCGAGATCTATGCGCAGGCACGACAGATCGCGGAAGAGTGCGACAGCGACGATCTCGTTACGCGCTTGCAGAGCATTGACACGCGTCTTTACCTCGCGGAAGACATTCTGACGAAAGTCGATCGCGCGAGCATGGCGGTGTCGCTCGAAGTGCGTGCGCCGTTTCTCGATCCGAGAGTAGCGGAGTTTGCTGCGTCGTTACCTTGTCACTACAAACTGCGTGGTCACAAGACGAAGTACATTCTGAAGAAGGCTGTGCATGGATTGCTGCCGCCGTTTGTAACACGCCGTGGCAAGAAAGGTTTTGGAGTTCCGGTGGCGGAATGGTTGAAGGTGAAGTTGCGGCCGCTGGCGCGAGATCTGCTCTCGCCTGAGCGTGTGCGCCGCGCGGGGGTTTTCAATGCCGACTACGTTGCACGTTTGCAGGACGAACACGAACGTGGCGTGGCGAATCATCGCAAGTTGCTCTGGACGTTGTTGATGTTTGAGCTCTGGCACGAAAGCTTTGTCGAGACACCGCGCCGCATCGAGACTTCTGTCGCAAGCAGAGAAACTTAGCCACGGATTGATGACGGATTAGTTTGCTGTTTAAAACTGCCTACGACGAACTTCTCGCCTGGTGTCGCGAGCATGACTTTGCGGGACACGATCCTTTCGATGCATTGAACAGCCGTCTCTTCCAGGCGTCACCCCTGGCTCAATCACGCAACGCGCGTTTTGTCTGGACTCAACTCGTCAAACGATCTCCGATTGACGTACGTGGATTGACGCGTGTGCCCGCCGACCGCAATGCGAAGGGGATTGCGTTGTTTGCCCTGGCAGCGAGCGGTGAATACCGGCGGCTCAGGACAGAAGAATCTGAGATTCAGTGGAGAGTTTTGCTCGATGCGTTGTTGTCGATGAAACTCGATAGTTATAGCGGTGCGGCGTGGGGATACAACTTTGACTGGCAGAGCAGGAATTTTTACGCCGCGAAAGGAACGCCGACGATTGTGCCGACGGCGTTTGCCGCGCGAGCGTTGCTTGAAGCGGGAGATTTACAAGACGAAGCGCGTAGTGTTTGCGAGTTTATCTTGAACGATTTACCGCGAACGGTTGATAACAAGACGGGGCTTTGTTTCAGCTACGCGCCAAACACCAACACCCGCATCTTCAACGCGAGCTTGCTCGCCGCCGAAGTGCTTGCGTGCGTCGGTAAACTCACAGGCGAGAGCGAGCTGCTCGAGTCAGCCGAGCGTGCGGCGCGTTACGTAGTCAACAACCAGCGCGCGGACGGTTCCTGGTTCTATGGCTCCGAGCCGAAACAAGCGTGGATCGATAGCTTCCACACCGCTTACATACTCTTTTCACTACAGCGCATCATCAACGCCTCGCCGCGCGGATCGGAGTTTCAACCGGCGTTGGAGCGTGGCTATCAATTCTGGAAGCACAACTTCTTTCTTGCGGAGGGTTGGCCGAAATACTACCATGACGACCCTTATCCAGCGGATGCACACGCAGCAGCCAGCGCCATCGTTACTTTGCTCGAGTGTCGTAATCTCGACGACGATGCCGTGCGGCTGGCGCGACAAGTGGCGAGCTGGACGATTCAACACCTGCGCGACAAACGCGGGTTCTTTTATTATCAACGACGACGTTTCTACACGGTTCGCAAGCCCTACATGCGCTGGAGCCAGGCCTGGATGCTCTACGCGCTGTCGCGTTTGCTGGAAGAACAGAACTGACGAATGCCAATCGCCGCAGATGTAACACTCGGACGCGACGTCCGCATCTTTCAGCCCGACCTGGTGAACCTTTACGGTTGCTCGATCGGCTCAGAAACGAAGATCGGCGCCTTCGTTGAGATTCAGAAGAATTCGAGCATCGGTGCGCGTTGCAAGATCTCTTCGCACAGCTTTGTGTGTGAAGGCGTGACGATTGAAGATGAATGTTTCATCGGTCACGGCGTGATGTTTACGAATGACATCTATCCAAGCGCGGTGAACGTGGATGGCACGCCGCAAACCGAAAGCGATTGGCAAGTAGTGAAGACTACGATTAAGAAACGTGCGAGCATCGGCAGTAACGCGACGATCATTGCGGGCATCACGGTGGGTGAGGGAGCTTTGATCGGCGCAGGTGCGGTAGTCACGAAAGACGTGCCCGACTTCGCCATCGTCGCCGGCGTGCCGGCGCGATTTATCGGCGACGTCCGCAAAAAGAGATGATCAAAGTTGGTGTAATCGGTTACGGCTACTGGGGCCCGAACCTGGTGCGAAACTTCATGGCCGCGCCCGGCTCGGCGGTCGCGAGAGTCTGCGATCTGCGTGACGAGCGCCTGTCGTCGTTAGGAAAAATCTATCCGGGCATCAAGACGTGCAGTAATGCTGCTGACTTGATCAACGATCCGGAGATCGATGCGGTGATCATCGCCACGCCGGTCTCGTCGCACTTTGATCTGGCAATGTCGGCGTTGAAAGCCGGCAAGCACGTGCTGGTCGAAAAACCGCTGGCGGCAAGATCGGATCAGGCGCGTAAACTGGTTGACGAAGCGGCGGCGCGAAATCTTGTTCTGCTGGTGGACCACACGTTCGTGTACACCGATGCAGTGAGAAAGATCCGCGAGCTGATCGCTTCTGGACAACTGGGCGAGATCTATTACTACGACGCCGTACGCGTCAATCTCGGTCTGTTCCAACACGACGTGAACGTCATCTGGGATCTCGCGATTCATGATCTCTCGATCATGGACTGCGTGCTGCCGGCGAAGCCGGTCGCGATCTCCGCTACCGGAATCAGTCACGTGCCGGGACAGCCCGAAAACGTTGCGTATATCACGCTGTTCTTCACCAGCGCCCAGATCGCTCACGTGCACGTGAACTGGCTGACTCCGGTGAAAGTACGCCATACGCTGATCGGGGGCAGTGAGAAGATGATTCTCTACGACGATCTCGAACCCAGCGAGAAGCTCAAAGTCTACGACAAAGGCATCAACATCACGCCCGGACGCGCTGAAGACGTCTACAAGATGCTCGTCAGTTATCGATCGGGCGACATGTGGGCGCCGCGGCTCGACAACACCGAAGCGCTGCAAACCGAAGCAGTGCACTTCATCGACTGCATCGAAAACAACAAGCAGCCGGAGACAGATGGACCAGCAGGACTGCGCCTGGTAAACATGATCGAAGCAGCGGAAACGTCTTTGCGCGATCGCGGCAGGTTGGTGGAGATCCAGTGGTAGCCACAAAAAACCACAAAAGGTTTTGCTGAATTTTTTTGTGCCTTTGGTGCCTCTTTGTGGCAATCTCCTAATACAATGCGTCTCTGGATCGATCTTGCAAACTCGCCTCACGTTCCCTTTTTCAGAGCACTAGCCAACCGGTTCATTGACCAGGGTCATGAGATCGAGATCACCGCGAGAGAGTTTGCAGAGACGATTCCACTGGCGCAGGCCGCTGGATTTGAACCGGAAGTTGTGGGCGCTCATGCGGGACGCGCGGTGTCCGCGAAGGCGGGAAGTTTGATGAGTCGAGCGTGGGCGCTGGCAGCGTGGGCGCGCAGGCGTCGATTCGACATGGCTATCAGTCATAATTCCTATTCACAGATCCTCGCGGCGCGCGTGCTGGGGCTCAGGACTATCACGCTGATGGATTATGAGTATCAGCCGGCGAATCATCTCGCTTTTCGTTTTGCGTCGCGGGTAATCGTTCCGGCTAGTTTTCCGGCGCGGAGTTTAAGAAGATTTGGCGCGCGGGTGCGGAAGGTACGGCGCTATCACGGGACAAAGGAAGATGTTTACCTGGCGGACTTTCACGCGGATCCATCGTTTGCGGCGCAGTTGTCTGAGCTTGGTGTCAAACCGGATAATGTGCTGGTCCTGATGCGTCCACCGGCGCACGACGCTTTGTACCACCGGTTTCAGAATACGTTGTTTGACGAAGCGTTGACGATGTTGCTGGCAGACGAGAACGTGCAGGTGATACTGCTGCCGCGCAACGAGGTACAGCGCGCGGCGTATGCGGGCAAGGGTTTGATCATTCCCGCGGCGCCGTTAGACGGAGCGAACTTGATCGCCGCCAGCGATCTCGTGATCAGCGCCGGCGGAACTATCAATCGTGAGGCGGCTGCGCTCGGAGTGCCTGCGGCAAGTATCTACGCGGGCAAGTGGGCGGCAGTCGATGAAGGATTAGTTAACGAGGGCAGGTTGCAACGGATCGCGAACAAGGACGACTTGCGTAGCTTGCGGATCGAAAAGAAGCAGAATGTAAACCCTCGCGGATCGCGCCAAGTGATCGATGAAGTTGTACAACTTATATTTGAGTGATTTGTTGTGCGAGCGGAACGAACTCGACAAACAGTAATTGATCCAAGCCGTGTGCGCGTTCCGGGGCGGGCGCCGAGATGGATTGTGCCTACCGTCAAGGTCGGTTTGGTTATCACCGATGCATTGGCTGCGACGGTTTCTTTCATGCTGGCCTTCTACGCTCGCGAACGTGTCTCGGTATGGAGCGATCGGTTTGCGCCTTACGCTGCACTGCTTGTGTTCGTCGTCGTTATTCGGCTGTTGAGTTTTCGTTATTGCGATCTCTATCGCATCCGCGGCGAGTTTTCCTTTGTCGACGACGCGATTCGCATCTTTAAGGCAACGGCGATCGGATCGCTGCTGATCGTCGCGACCGCATTTTTGTATCGCGGTGGTTTCGAATTTCGCGCGTTCTCGTACGCGCGCGGAGTCTTCGTAGCCGACTTCTTCATCGTACTGATTATCGTAGGCGCGGTGCGCTTCGTCATGCGATCGGTGCAGACGTTTGTGCGCAGCCGGCAGATCAATTTGATTCCGACGCTCGTCGTTGGACGCGGCCCGGAAGCGTCACTATTCATTCGTGAAATGCGTGAGCGGCCCGCGCTCGGCTATCGCGTCATCGGCGTAGTTGAAACTGGGCCAAGTGCGCCCGCTCCGAGCCTCACCTACGAAGACGTACCAATCGTCGGCAGGCTCGAACAGTTACCTGAGGTGATTCGCGATTCAGGCGCAAACGAAGTGATCATTGCCGACCCGCAGGTGAATGGCGATGCGCTTTTCGAAGTGATGATGCGTTGCGGCCGCCGGCGCGGCGTCGAGTTTCGCATCGCACCCAGCCTCTTCAACTGCCTGCCACGCAAGACGGAGATCGATCAGATCGGCGTGCTGCCGATGATCCGTCTCTTTCGCGAACCGTTATCCAGCGGCGCGCGAATTCTGAAGCGTACGTTCGATCTGATCTTTGCTGCCCTGGCGATCACGTTGCTGCTCCCCTTGTGGCTGTTGATTGCTTTGCTGATCAAACTGGATTCAAAAGGCCCGGTGTTCTACACGCAGGAACGCGTCGGCATGGATGGGCGGCTGTTTCTGCTTTACAAGTTTCGCACGATGAAGGCGGACGCCGATTCCGAGCTTCATCGTGAGTACCAGCGTGCCTTTATCGCTGGCCGTGCCGAAGCTAACCTCGGTAACGACACTCAGCCCACTTACAAGCTGTTGGCCGATCCACGCATCACGCGCATCGGAAAGATCTTGCGACGGATCAGCCTCGACGAAGTTCCGCAGCTCTTGAATGTGCTGATCGGCGACATGAGCATGGTTGGACCACGACCACCGATCCCTTATGAAGTCGAAGCCTACGAGCTGTGGCATCGAAAACGACTGGACATGAAACCGGGCTTGACGGGGTTGTGGCAGGTGTCTGGCAGAAACCGTTTGCCGTTTGAAGAGATGGTGCGGCTCGATCTTTTTTATATTGAGAACTGGTCGCTGCTGCTCGATCTCAAGATCATCCTGCGCACCGGGTTCGTGATGCTCGGCGGCGAGGGCCACTGATTACTGGCGACAGCGGGGGCAAGCCCCTCTTCCTGACTTGTTCTCTGTTTAGAACTAAAAGTAAAGATCAATTAGAAACTTTAGCGAGAACAAGTCAGGAAGAGGGGCTTGCCCCCGCTGTCGCGAGCGTTGTTTATTGCCAAGCCAGCGAGGGCAACTTCGAGTAGAAGAATCTTTTTGATCCCTCGATATAGTGGTTCTATTTCGCAGTTCTCCGTCAGCGCGTGCGTGTCGCTGCAGGGTCCGGCGCCGGTCGAGATAGAGTTGATGCCTTGCAAGAGCGCGGCGCTGGAGTTGTTGGAACCGGCGTTTCCAATCGGTGGATCGAAACCCATTGCGCGATGAACTGCTTCGGCTATCTTCACCAGATCTGACTCGCGATTGCCGGGCAGTATTGCCGCGGGCGATGATGAAATCACGTCCGTCTTCACTGTCACCCCTGCGCGTTTCGCTTCTTCGTCGAGAATGGCGGCGATCTTCTTCTCCAGATCTGCGATGACGTCGTTACTGGTCGAGCGCAAATCCACAGTGAACCACGCGTCCGCCGCCTTTGCGTTGACCACTTCCGAGCCGCCCAACATCCCGATATTCAAGTTAGACGAGGGACTGGTGGGAACCTTCAGTTCGTAGATGCGTGCAATAGCACGAGCCAACGGCAACGTCGCGGAGTACGGCGGAGTACGCGAACGCGTGTGGCCGCCTGGCCCAATAAAGTGATGGCGGTACCAGTTGATTCCGATGCCGGCGTAGGTGAATCCTTCGTAACCGCCGTCAAGCGCGACGTAGTAGTCCACCTTGCCTTTGTTATCTTTCGTATACTGTTTCGCGCCGGTCATTCCGACTTCTTCGTCGGTCGTGAATAGAAAGACGAGGTCGCCTTTGGTTTTGATTTTGGCGGCGTCGAGAGCGCGAATCGTCGCGAGCAGTGCTTCAATGTTGCGCGTGTCATCGCCGACGCCGGGCGCATAAACGCGACCATCGCGCACGGTGGCTTTGATCTTCAGTCCGGGTTGGAACACTGTGTCCAGGTGCGCATCGAACACGGTCACTGGACCACCACTCGTTCCTTTGCGCGTGGCGATCAGGTTTCCGGCGGAATCGTAACGAATCTCGAGCTTGTGCTTGCGCAACAGGCTCTCGATAAACTTCGCGCGTTCCTGCTCCTGTTTTGACGGCGCGTTGATTTCGGTGATTGCGATCCACTCGCGCAGGATGTAGTCGCGATCTTTGTCGATGTGATCGAAGGCAGCTTTAACACGCGGGTCGTCCTGGATTGTTTTTACTTGCTCGGCGTGTGATTGTGCCTTGGATTGGACGGATATGAACAGGATTAACAGGATCAGGAAGAGTCGCATGTGATTATCCGAAAGAACCGAAATAGATAGTAGACCGACAGCATTCTAATATGCCGCGTATAGAGATTTCGACCGCGCTTGACCGGGCCATCATTGGCTGCCTGTTTCTGATCGCCTTGTTCGCGCCTCACTCGATTGCAGCGACGCAGGGGGCGTGGCTGCTCGGAATGGTTTTATGGATCGCGCGGCTCGTTGTCTACCCCCGGCCCAAACTCTTTCGCTCGCCCATCGATTATGCGTTGCTCGGGTTTTTCGTGCTCAGCGGTGTCTCGGGAATCTTTTCGTACAACCCAGTCATGTCGATCGGAAAGATGCGCGCGGCGAGTTTGTTCACCATCGTGTACCTGGTGTCGCAGAACGTACGTTCGTGGCGTGAAGTGCGACTGCTGGCACTAACGTTAATCGCGTCGTGTATGGTCAATGTGTTTCTGACTGCGGGACAGCTCGCAATCGGCAAAGGTGTGAAGGTGCAGGGCGTAGACCCATCGAGCCCACTGGCGAAAGCCGTATTTCACACGCGAACGGTCACGAAACCCACGCCCATCGTCAACGGCGACACTATCTGGCAGATCGACGGAACCCCGGTCGAGAGCCCGCAAGAGCTGGCGGCCGCCCTTGCCGCCGGAACGTCGCCTGCAAAGGTCAGGATCTATCGCGTTGAATGGATGCCGGAACTCGAGATACCGCGCGGTGAATTGTTATCGGGAACAAGTGCACTGGAACAACTCGGAATCAGCAACTGGTCGCGCGGTCGCGACTGGCGCGCCACCGGATTCTTCAATCACTGGGTCACCTACGCCGAAGTACTGCAACTGATCGCATCGTTGGCCTTGGGAATCTTTCTAACGCTCAAGCGGAAAATGAACCTGACAGGCGTACTGCTGTTCCTCGCGATCGCAGGGCTTGTGTTCGCACTCGCGGCGACAGTCACACGCGCATCGTGGATCGGGTTTGCCGTTTCGGCAGCGACGATGTTGCTGTTGACCTCTTCACGACGAACGATCCTGATCGTTGGCGCCTGCGCGATCCCGCTGGTGCTGGCGAGCGTCGTGCTCCTGCAACAGAAACGGGGCATCAGCTTTATCGACAAAACGGATCAATCGACGAGCTGGCGGCAAACAGTTTGGGAAGAAGGCTTTGCACTATTGATTGAGAGACCGCGGCATCTCCTGGTCGGCGTCGGTATTGATTCGATCAAGGGCCACTGGCGTGAGTGGGGTCTGTTTGACAACGGTCGCCAACCCATCGGCCACATGCACTCCAACCTGCTACAGATCGCGCTCGAGCGCGGCGTGCCGGCACTGATCGTGTGGCTGATTTTGCTGGGGATTTACATTCGCATGCTCTGGCGTGTTGCACGATGCGAAGCAATTGAGGATTTCCCTCGCGGCCTGGCCGTCGGTGCGCTAGGCGGCGCCCTTGGCTTTTTTACGAGTGGCCTGGTCCATTACAACTGGGGCGACTCTGAGGTGGTCACTGTCTTTTATTTCATCATGGGATTGTGTTTGGTGGTTGAAAGGACCAATCAACGTATGGTCGATTCAAGTATCCACGGCTGAGGGATGCTGATAGCGCTCGATGTCGTCGCCGTCGTACGAGCCTGTGTGAGCGCAGCTCGAACACTCAACAATATACGTGGCTTTAATCTTCGATTCACCGCGCGAGAGATCGGCGAAGAGAATCTCCTTTTCGTTGCAGTGTTCGCAGGTGAAACGAAGATACCACTGTCCGGGGGTAAGGGTACGCATGGGTTTCGGTCCTCGATTTAGAACTCCGTTAAACGGGCGAGAGGAACGGGGCCTTTCGGTGTCTGGCTCTTTATAAAGGTGACGGCAGAGATTAGTCAAGAAAAATAGGTCGCATAGATCCAATATAATCTATTGAACCTATTTTTTCGCGGCCGAGAGAATTCGCTCGATGAGTTTTCGGTCGTCCGGCAACAGCCCTGACTTAGGCAATCGCGGCGTCAGCGTGATCCAATTCTTGTCCATCGCAAATACCTTCCGAAACAGCGGCAACGACTCATCCACACGGCCCATGTTCACCAGCGCCACTGCGTGCCAGTAGATCATCTCGGCGTTGTCAGGGACCAGCTTTTCCGCCGCACTGTATTCCCGCAGTGCTCCTTCGTTGTCTTTCTTCTCGACTGCAAGGTCCCCTGCGTTCATGTGGTTGTAGGCGCGCTGTAGCTTCACCAAACGACGAAGCTCGACCAGCGGCTCTGCACTGTCGTCAACGCGCAAGTCAAACGTCCGATCTTTCCACGCCATTCCCGTCGGCTTCCCCGTGACGACGATCAGCGCCGCTGACTGTTTCCCGCGGATGTCGCCGCCGACTGCCTGCGCCGCGTCGAGAGCTGCCAACATGCGATCCGCCAGATCTCCCTTCGCACTTTCAAAGGCGCGCGCCATGGCCGGCCAAACTTTATCGTTGAGCATCAAGTTGGCTTGCACCGAAAAGTTCTTGCCTACGATGTGGCCTGCTGACTGAATGTCGTTCTTGCCCGTCCACGCGTCCACGCGCCCTTGAGCATCGATCATCGCCACTTGCCTGACCTCGCGTCCCTCATCCTTCGCGAGCAATTCTTTTAACGTGTCAGGCGCACTCTTTCCGGCGCGCATCAAGTCGAGGCCGTTCTTTCCATAACTCGGATCGACGAACGATTGCGTCGCTACTGCACCCACACCCGCTTCCGCCCACGCCACGATTGGTCCAACCGAAAACCAGTGTGACTGCACTGCAACGCCGAGTTCACCCGTGTCAGGATCGCGCGCGACGATCGAGTAAGTGTGTACAGGACGCAACGGAACCGACGGTTTGTCAGACGCGATTCCCGGAACAAACGCGAGTAGTAACAAAACAACGAGCATTACGCGCATAAGTTTTCCTCACGAAACAAACGGGTAGAACGGTGTATTACGAAAGACCCAGAACGAGGCGAAGATCACAAACAGAGCATAAATCACCGGCGCCGGCAAAGCATTGGGACGCGGCATGCCGCCACGCATCACGATCACGCTGTAACGAAGCAACGCAAATAACAGGAAAGGAATTGCGAGCAGCAAAAGCGGATTGAGCATGAAAGCCGCCGCGAAATGACCGTGGAGAATTTCATGCAAGGCCCTGGTTGTGCCACATCCAGGACAAGTAAGGCCGGTCATCAACCGAAAGACACACGGCGGAAAGAACCCCGACTTGCCCGGCTCAAACATAAACAGGTAAGCCGCGCCGGCCAGTAACAACAACCAGATCAAGATTACGGTAGAGCGCTGATACATCACTGTTATTTAGCCACAGATGAACACGGATTTCATACACAGATCTGAATCCGTGTATGAAATCCGTGTTTATCCGAGGCCTAAATTAGAACCAGCCCTTCTTGCTCTGAATGTAAGTTCTCACAAAATCTTCATCTGACTTCGTGAGATACATTATGCCTTCAATAATACCGATCACGCTCGGGATAACCGCCAAAATGCCGCACGATAACACCGAGATTAGCAGCATGATGACGCCCTCGGTCGTATAGCCGAGAACAAATTTGTGTATCCCGAGACCGCCAACGACGATGGCGAGTATGCCGGCGAGGATCTTCTTGTCCCCGCCGAGCGCTTTCCAATCGGTGAGTGCACCCGGATTAACAGATTGCATCGGTTGATAGCCGGTGCTTATGGGCGAGAGTGGCGCCTGGCAGGTCGAACAGTATTGCGCCGCCTCATCGTTGATCGCTCCGCATTTTGTGCAGTATCTGGTCATCGTCTTTATGCGTTGCTTAGTATGCTGAGACCAACCAGTCCGAACGTGACCAGGAAGTAGCCACCCCAGACCACGAGGCCAAGAGCGATAAAGATGTAACTAAACATCTTCGCTTTCTTGGACGCGTCCAGGGCTCCGGTCATGTCGCCGGC
>DASVGE010000146.1:0-22015 GCA_036379695.1 Pyrinomonadaceae bacterium
GTCTTACTTCGGTCGTTTGTAAAACGGCGCCTTAACAACTCGCGCGCCCACCAGTTTTCCGCGCACGTCGATTTGTATCTCCTGGCCCACGCTCGAATACTCGACAGGCAGGTATGCAAAGCCAATATTCTTTTTCAGAAAAGGCGCCGGACTGCCTGACGTCACTTTCCCGATTTGCTGACCGTCTACGACGACATCCTGATGGTCGCGTGCAATACCGCGATCAGTCACTTCAAACCCGCAGAGCTTGCGCTTCACGCCTTCTTCCTTCTGACGTGCCAGCGTTTCGCGGCCCACGAAGTCGCCTTTGTCCAGCTTACAGATCCAACCGAGATTTGCTTCGAGCAATGTGGTTGTTTCATCGAGCTCGTTGCCATAGAGCGCCATGCCGGCTTCGAGTCTCAACGTGTTGCGCGCAGCCAGACCGCAGGGAAGCACACCCGTTGGTGAACCTGCTTGCCCGGCGTCGAGAATCTTGTTCCACAGTTGCTCGGCGCGATCGGCCGGTGCGTAAACTTCAAAGCCGTCTTCACCCGTGTAACCGGTGCGCGACACGATTCCCTCGACACCATCAACTCGTCCGGGCGTGAAGTGGTAGTACTTGATCTCGGCAAGCGGCACGTCGGTCAGTTTCTGCAGGATCGACTCAGCGTCAGGTCCTTGCAGTGCAAGCTGGCAGTAATCTGAACTGACGTTATTCAACTCAACCGATTCACCCGAATGGTTCGACTTGATCCATTCCCAGTCTTTGTCAGTTGTGGTGGCGTTGACGACCAGCAGCAGGTGATCTTCCGCGAGCCGATAAACGAGCAGGTCGTCGATCACGGTTCCCTGCGGCGTCGTCAGGGCGCTGTACTGTGCCTGGCCGTCGACGAGCTTGCGAACATCGTTTGAAGTTATGCGGTTGATGAAAGCGATTGCATCAGTGCCGCGAACGTCGATCTCGCCCATGTGGGAGACGTCGAAAAGGCCGGCGTGTGTTCGGGTACGCAGGTGTTCTTCGATCGTCCCGGCGGGATATTGCACGGGCATGTCCCAGCCGCCGAAATCGACCATACGTCCGCCCATTTGCCGGTGGGCGCTATTGAGTGGAGTTCGTTTGAGTGGCTGAGCCGTTGCGGTCAAGTTACTCACCACGCGCGCTCGAGTTATAAGCGACGCGTTTTGTTCTAATTAGGCAATAACAGGTGAAGCCGCAACGTAGCATGCGCAGTGCGGTGCGTCAAGCGAGTGAAGAGTCTTAGCCGCAGATGAACGCCGATAACGCAGAGCAATCTGCGTTCATTCGCGTTCATCTGCGGCTAAGAAATTAGTCCTAGAACTTTTGCGCGTCCACTTCGACTGATGAACCAAACGAGATGGTGACGCGCATGGTGTCGGGGCGGCGGTCTAATTCGGCTTTGACGAAGACGCGATCCTGACGTAAGGCGGATTCGAAGTCTTCCAGGATTCGCTTATCTCGTGGAGCCCGGACCACATCGACCAGCGATCCTCGCCCGTCACTAAACACGTCAGCAATAACGGTCATGTCGTCAGCGTCATCTTCAGCCAGGTAACTAGCGTGCGAGTATGCGTAGGCTCGTGTCATGGCGGCAAGTCGCCCAGTTGGGTTTAACGTGGGCGACAGTTCGGATGCACGGTCATCCGCATAACGCTTTCTTGCCAGGTCTTCCGCCTTGTGGAGATCGTATCCCGTCGTGTTCACTATCATGAATTCGTTTCTCTGCGAAGCTTCGCGCAGGGCTACGAAATGCGGACGCAGAGCTGTGAACATCATGAAGAACATGATCACCGACGCAAATGAACCGACGGTGTAGGGCATCAGCCGTGGCTCGAGAAAACGTGCAATGCGAACGCCGAGCGGCGGCTTGGGAGCCTGGCGACGAGCAGCAGCCTCAATCGTTAACAGATCGGTGATTGTTTCGGCGAGGTATGGAGGCGGTGTGGGCCGCGTCATCCCCTTCAGACTGCGAGTCAACGAGCGCAACTCCGCCACCTCGGATCGACACACCGGACAACGATCCAGGTGTTGGTCGATTGCTACTCGTGCCGGGAGTGATACGCAGTCGTCTACATATAATGAAAGCGACTGTATGGTTTCTTCGCAGGTCATAATTGGTATGCCTCGGATGGCTGACCAACCCCGGCTGCTCCCTTTCAAGAAGCAACTCCGACAAGTTTAGGGCAACCCCTTCAGGCTTGAAGTGAGCGATGCGTAACGGGTGTTGCTGGCCACGTTTTCAATACGCCCTCATCATGCCACTGGAAGCCTTGAGCCCGCCGTTTTCTCACTTCGACCCATTTGGCACCGAGTTTCGTGAGCCGGGGCTGATCAGCCATCCGAATTACAAAGATCCTTCCAGCTTGCGCCGGAGTTCCTGGCGACCTCGCGCCAGTCGAGATTTCACTGTTCCCACGCTGATGTCGAGCGTGGTCGCAATCTCTTCGTAAGCAAAGCCTTCAATGTCTCTCAAGATCACCGCTTCGCGGTAAACGCGTTTCAAAGTGCCCAACGCTTTTTTCAAAGCTCGTTCGCGTTCGCTCGCGAGCGTGTCCTGTTCGGGGTCCTTGGCCGTGGTCGACTTAAGTGTCGATATCAGACCGAGGCGTCCTCCGCCGATTTCAGGCGCGTCTATCGAGACAGTTGCGTCGCGACGGCGGCGGCGCCACCAGCGCCAGCGATTGCGTGCCTGGTTAATCGCAATGCGGTAAATCCAGGTGCGCACGTCAGAGTCGCCTCTGAAGTGATCGATACTCTGGAAGGCTCGCAGGAACGTCTCTTGTGTCAGGTCGCGAGCTTCTTCAACGTTTTCGGTCAGCCGGTACAGGAGACCATAAATCTCGCCGGAGCGTTCGTTGACCAGGGTTTCGAACGCGGCCGCGTCGCCACGCTTTAATCTTTCAATGAACTGGGTCTCTGCCGCGGGCCGTGCCTCAACTAAGGGTGCCGGAGCAACCTGCTCTAATTCCACTTGCCCTCGGAGGACTATTGGTTCTCCGTAGCTCACTGATCACCCCCTGGGGCGGGAATCGGAGCAGCTAAAAATTTTTGCCCTTTCCCGGACAGGCTGACACTTAGACAACCGCGTCTGGTAGTTTGTTCCCGATGTTCCCCCAAAAAAACCATACGCGTCTTAGATGCATCCACCAGACCGTGCTTCGTGTGGCTTCTTGACAACTTTTTATACGCCCCGCTAGAGTGGCCTTTTTCGCTAATCATACACCCAAGAGAACGTAGCCGCCTACGTTAGCTTGCAAGGGGAAAACTAGTGGCAAAGTACAAGAAAAAGCGTGCCCGCGAACTGCAGCATGACCGCTTCCGCGACACGACGATGGGTTTTTTCGACCGGCTCGGTAATTTGCTGGAGGGTCGCGGACGTACGATTTTGTACGGTTTGGCCGGACTACTCGTGGCCGGGCTGATCGTGGTGTGGCTCGTTAACCGGTCACACACCAAGGGCGACGAGGCAGAACAGGCGATTGGTCGTGCCATCACGATCTCAAAAGCGTCCGTTATGCCCGCTCCTGTTGCCGGCAGTACAGAACCTTCGTTTGCGACCGAACAGGAACGTGCCCAGTCAGCTATCGCGGAGTTTGAAAAGGTTGCAGCTAAATACGGCGATCCTTACAAATCTCAGTCTCAATATTTCATTGCCACTAACCGGTTGCTTCTCGATCGCCCGAAAGGGATTAGCGAACTCGAAGGACTCACAAAGAGCGGCGTAGCGGAAGTCGCAACTCTCTCGAAGTTTGCGCTCGCGCAAGCGAAAGAGAGCGACCGTAAGCTCGACGAAGCAGCGCAGCTTTATACGGACCTGGCAAAACAGAACAGTCCCACAGTAACCGCGGAAACAGCCAATCTTCGACTCGCAAAGGTTTACATAAAGCAAGGCAAGAACAAGGAAGCTGCTGATCTCCTGTTCAATATCGTAGACGCGTCGCGAAAGGCTAAGGGAGCGGACAATCAACCAATTCCAGCCACGGCTGCAGCCCGCGAAGCTGACGATGAACTTAAGAAGCTGGACCCGGATCGTCACGCTCAGCTTCCACCCGATACCTCCTCTTTAGCCGGTTAGCCACAAAAAGGCACAAAGACACAAATTGAATTTTGTGGATTTGTGCCTTTTTGTCCCAAATTTTCAATGGACAATCTTACCCATACTCTCGTCGGACTAACCGCAGCTAAGGCGGGGCTGGAGAGACTGTCGCCGGGAGCCACCGTGGTCTGCCTGCTGGCCGCCAACTCACCTGATTCCGATATCATCGTGCTTGCGTTTGGTGACCGGTGGGACTTCCTGTTACATCATAGAGGCATCACTCACGCGATCGTCGGCGTGATTGGCCTGGCCATTCTCCTGCCGCTGATAATTCACTCAGTTGACCGTCTCTGGTCGAGAGTCCGTAATCAACCACCCCAAACCAAACTGAAGGGATTGATGCTGGCTTCATTCATCGTCAGCGCCACACATCCTTTGTTGGATTGGACAAACAACTACGGCATACGCTTATTTCTGCCGTGGAGCCAGAAATGGTCGTACGGCGATCTCGTTTACATCGTCGATCCCTTTTTGTGGCTGGTTCTCGGCGGCGCGGCGTTCCTGTTAACGGCGCGGACGAAAGTTTCGAAATTCATCTGGGCCGTGCTCGCCGCTGGACTCACGTTTCTAATAGTTGCGAGTCCGCGCAGTGGTAATCTGGCGAATCCACGCTTAATCGTCCTTTTATGGATCCTGGCGCTGGTCGCGTTGATTGTGCTCTTTTTCAAAGACGCACGGGAACGTTGGGGCAGCCGGATCGCCTTTGTCGCGTTTGCCCTCGTGCTTTGCTACTGGAGTGCGCTCGGGTTTGCTCATGCGAGAGCCGTGACGCGAGGCAGTGAAGCCGCCGCAAAACTCGCGGGCGCGAACGGCGAAGTGGTGGCGAAACTTGCCGCAATGCCACGCCTCGCCAATCCGTTTCGTTGGGATTGCGTCTTTGAAACTGATCGAGCCATGTATCGCTTCGACGTCGAAATCATGGGCGAAAACTCAACCGGCAACGTTATTCGCTACACCAAACCCGAAGGAGCACTCAAAGAAACATTCGAGTCAATCGCGCACCAAAGACCGGTTCAGGTGTTCCTGGGGTTTGCGCGGTTTCCCGTCGCGCAGCTTGCCGACCCCGGCTGCACGACTCAGACCCTCGTTCAATTAGCCGACTTGCGATACACTGAGCCGGGCCGATCGCGAGGCAGTTTTACACTCGATGTGCCGGTCGATTGTCCGAACGAGCAGTTAGGCAGATGAGCGAAACGAAAGAGTTAGAGAGCCTACCCGTCCTCTCCGAAGTACAGGAAGAACGAGAGCGAGCTCAGAAGAGATTCACAGTCGCCAGCGTACGGGTTTCACCTGGTCCGTACCTGGCGCTGGCCAGCGTCATCACTTTCGGCGCCGCACTGTTGCTGCGGGCTGAACACGATGCCGCGGCGCTCGGAACGATCGTGGGTGCCTGGCTGATAGTTCCAGTGCTCGCTCTCAGCGATCGCATCGTCTTTGACGGAACATCACTGCGCCGCCACGGTCCTTTAGCCTCGCTCCTCAAGCTGCTTTTCGGTTACCGCAAACAACTTGCGGTTGACGACTTTGAGACAGTCGAAACTCAGGCGGTGCGCACGTTGCGACGCGGCGGACGCGTTCGCTATCGCTATCGCACGCAGGTCACGGGCAAAGGCAAAGAGTTTGTGATCGTCTCCGGCGGACATCATTATCGAAAGCTCGTGCGCGAACTGTTTCCGCTGATTCATGAAAGCAAGTTGGACAATCGCAGTCGCGACCTGCGCGATTACCTGAACGATCCGAGTTTCCTCAACCGCAAAACACAGCTATCGCAGCTTGCTCCTTCCGATCTTCTGGACGTCACCAGATCGGATTACAAACTCGGCCGAAAGCTGAAGCGAACCGCTGACACACCTGAAACACCAGCGACGCCCGAAGAGCTTGAACGAGCGCGACTGTTGCGCCGCCTCGGAAACGAACTGCGCGTGTCGGGCCGTTTGCGAGAAGCAGGTGAAGCGTTTCGGCGGGCACTGAATGTAAGACCGCACGGCGCCTGGCTGATTTACGACTTCGCGCGGTTGTTGCGATCGCAGGCGAGTGCGCAGTCTGATGCGCGGCTACTGTCGAGAGCGAGAGCGGCATTGCGTTTGGCGAGTATTCGCGCCCAGAACGACGTGGTGTTGCTGCCTTTGATTGGAGAGACTTTCCTGGAGTGTGGCGACGCGAGACATGCGCGACGCGCGTTGGAAAAAGCGGTCGAGATCGATAGCGGAAACTTCAAGGCACGTGTCGGTCTGGCGGATATTGCGTTGCGGGAAGGGAAGTTGGCCCACGTCATTCATCACTACCAGGAGGCGGCGCGCGTCAGTTCCGAACAGGCGTTAGCGCGCTACGCTCGCAGCGAGAGTGATTACTACATGCAGTTGAATAACGACGACGATTACCTCGCCGCGGAGTTGCGCCGGATTAACTGGCTGCAAAGTGTTACTCGCATTCGTCGCCTGGCGTTGCGGGTGACGAATGCGAGTGTTCTGCTTGCCCTCGTGGGTGGATTTATCGATCCGGTCGCGGGAAGCCTGGGCTGGTCGCTTGCTTCCTCCGCATTGATCGTTTGGCTTTTGTCCTTACTCGGAACGCGCATGCTCTTCACGCGCTCCAAGCCCTCTACGTAATTTTAATCCGTCTATTTTAATCCGCGTTCATCCGTGGCTAAGTCTTCTTCCGCTTTGCCGGGGCCTTCTTGGCTGCAGGCGTGACCGTCCGTGACTGCTGCTCCGCCGCTGAGGCAACCGCATACGCCTGCACCGGTTCCGGATTAAGCAACGCATCCCAACGATACCGGGGTCGCTCTCGTCCTTCACCAAGCCGCCTGAACACCAGGTCAATCACCGCGCCAACGATCCAGTTGTGATAGAACTCACCCACCGACGCCAACTCCGCATCCGGCGCCGGATTCATGAAGTCGATCGCGTAAGGCACTTCATCCTTGATCGCAAACTCGACCGTGTTGATGTCGTATCCGAGCGCTGTACACAACGTGCGCACGTCGTTCGTCACACGCTCCGCCAGCGCCGGCGCGAGATAGTTTGGATTGTGTATGTATTGTTCGCCTGACAGGTACGGCTTGCGCGGATCGTAAGCCATGATCATCACTTCCTGCTGGCCGACGCAGTAGCAACGAACAAACTGATCGAAATCGATCGACTCCTGGAGCGTCATGCAAAGCGTTCCGGTCTTGTTGTACTCAGTCCACAGCTCCTCAAGTGAGTTGATCTTGGAAACATTCTTCCAGCCGCCACCGTCGAATGGTTTCAGGAACGCCGGCAGGCCGACGTAATCGATGATGCCCTGCCAGTCGATGGGAAACGCGAGGTTTCGCAAACTCTCGCTGACGATGCCTTCGATGTAATCCTTTTGCGGCAGCAGCACCGTTTTGGGAATCGCGACGCCGAGCTTTTTCCCGAGTGAATAGTTGAAAAACTTGTCGTCGGCTGACCACCAGAAGGGATTGTTAATGATGATAGTTCCATCGAGCGCCATTCGTTTCAAAGTGGCACGATAGAACGGAACCTCATGCGAGATGCGATCGATAACCAGGTCGTATTTTGGCGGATCGTCGTATTTAATGCCGTCGAGCTTGAGATATTCCGCGACGACGTCGCCGCTTCCGCGCTCGTTAATGCCATTAATGAGTGCCTCCGGGAACGTCTTTTCCCGGCCTACAAGAACTCCTACCCGCTTCATATGTATTTGAGTGTCCTTTCGCGAAAATCAAGGAAAATACCCGTGGCGGTGGTGCTTGTCAAACAGGCATCGTCGCCTTGGCTTGCCGCATCCATGCAACGGTTGATGAAGACGGAAAGGGCATTTTTAAGCGGTTGTGTTACAATTCGCCTTCATTGAGCGGCTTTCCCCGTTAAGCACCTTCAAGATGCAGTGATCTGAATTCAAGGAGAACGGTTACTTTTGTTTCGTCCATTTCTCGCCCTCATAGCTCTTGCTGCGTTTTTTGTTCCGATGACCTTGCCGGGTAACACCCGCGCAGCAGCGGTCCAACAACAACAAGAGACCAAACCTGACGAGAAATCAGACGCCAAACCACCTGCGAAACCGGATCCAAAGCAGGAGACGAAGTTCACGGTCGAGCAGATTGTCGAGTCAACGATTCTCATTTACGGCACCCGACCGCTCCTCGATCAGATCCGTCGCTTTGGCGTTGAGCGCGGCAAAATAACTCGCTTTCCCGCCCAGGGTAATCCTGAAGAGGCGGACTACGAGCGACGTTTTGTACGTGGCGACAGCCTCGAAAAAGACAAAGTCCGCATCGATCAGAAGCTGCCCACGATGGAGTATTCGCTAATTTTCGATGATGGCAAATTGTTTGGACTTATCAATGGCGCGGCCTTCACGCCCCGGCAGGACGCCACTACCAACTTCATTTCGCAGCATCACCACAGTATCGAAGCGCTGTTGCGGTACAAAGAGTGCGGTTCCACCATCACGCTGGTAGGCAAAGACGCCCAGAAAGGGCTCGATCTCTACGTGGTCGACTTGGTCGATAAACAGAAACGAAAGACCCGTTACTACATCAGCGCCAAAACGCTGCGCGTGCTCTGGCTGGAATACGAGGAAGGCCCTCCGGGGGGCGTCCCCGTGAAGTACATGCGAAAATTCCTTGATTATCGCGCCGTCCAGCAGACCCTGGCGCCGTATCGCATCGTGCTGTACGAGGACGGCCGGCAAAGTCAGGAGACGCGCGTTCTCACCATCACCTACGGCGTGAAAGTCAGCGACTCTATTTTCAAGGCACCTGCTGGTTAGCCACAAAAAGCACAAAACAGAAGTAGCCACAAAAAGGCACAAAAGGCACAAAAATAGTAAAACTGAGCTGACGATAGTAAACTCAGCTCGGTTTTTTTCTTCGAGCTCTCTCGCTGAAGGCATTTTCTTTTGTGCTTTATGTGCCTTTTTGTGGCTACTTCTGTTTTGTGCCTTTTTGTGGCTTTGTTTGGGAACCGGTGGCGGCTACAGGCGTGTAGTCGCATTGTGAAAGCCTACCTGCCCTGATGAATACGTTGACTACCATCGAAGAGCTGGGCTTTGCCCCGGCCCTGCAGCAGGACGTGCTGGAGGACAGGACTTCCGACCATGCGTTGTTGGAAGCCACCCGCAGTGGGGACCAGGACGCCTTCGCCGAGCTGGTTAGTCGTTACCGAAACCAAATTACGAGCTACATCTACCGCATGACCAACGATTACGACGGCGCTGTGGATCTGGCTCAGGAGACTTTCGTGAGGGTTTACAGGGCCGCGGACAGGTATCAGAGAAGCTACGCCTTCTCGACTTACATCTACCGGATTGCGACAAACCTGGCGATTAGCGAACTCAGAAAACGAAAACGCCGCAAGCTCGTCTCGCTGACGGGGTTCTTCCAGCCCAGCGATGGCGCCGAAGCGCAGGAGTTAAATCCACCTGACACGCGCCCATTGCAGGACTCGGAGCTCGTCGACACGGAACGACGCAACGCGGTGCAACGTGCCATTGGCACGCTTCCGGAGAAATATCGTGCGCCTCTGATCCTGCGTGACGTTGACGGGCGCAGTTACGACGAGATCGCACGCATTCTGGAAACGAGCGAGGGCACAGTGAAGTCGAGAATCAGCCGGGCCAGGGGCTTTCTACGGGAGAAGATGCGGGCCTATTTGTAGGTGAAAGTGTTATGAGAAAAAACATTTGTGGAGTGGTTCGTAAGGAACTGGATGAGTTGATGCTGGACGAGGCGTGCAGTTCGTCTGCCGCCGCGCACCTGCGCGAGTGTGCCGGATGCCGTGAGTTTCACCAGCAGCAAACGAAGTTACGGCAGATAGTCGGCAGTCTCGGTACGGTTTCAGCGCCGGCTGATTTTGATTTCCGTCTGCGAGCACGACTCGCGAGCGATTCGAGCAGCGTAGCTTACCTGCAGTTCGCGCGGCGTGGTTTTGCATTGGCGACTGTGTTGCTTGTTTTTGCGACGGGGGCGTTTTTGGTGCGAAACGTGATGGACCGACCGGCGTCGCCACCAGAAGAAGTAGTTAGCAGTAGTCCTCAGCCGGCTATTCCGGAGTCGTCGAAACAAGTTGAGGTGAGTGGCGCGAAAGAATTTCAAGGCAACCCCGGACCGCAACCAGTGGCGAGCAAACCGGAGAAGCGTCCGCAAACGATCAGGAACGAACAGGCTTTATTAGCGGCATCGAGAACGCCGCGACGTCTAATAGCTAAAGATTCCAGCTCTACGGGCGCAGAGGTGATGAGAGTAAAAGAGGCGGAGAACGCTTTTGAAGCTTTCCCGCTCGACGCTGCGCTGGATTCGTTCAAAGTTTCACTCGACGATGGCCGTGGCAATGCGCGCACTATCTCGGTGCCGACCATCAGCTTTGGTTCACAACGGATGTTGCAGACCAGCAATCAGTTGGCGCCGAAACGAGCCTGGTAAACAGGGCATCGATAGGAAGTATTTACAAGATGACTCTTCGAAAGTTAATTCGAGTCACGACAATTGCGGGCACACTCCTTTATTGTGCGGCTGCTGTCGCGCAAACTCCCGCGCCATCACCGAAAAGACCTGCTCCCCCTGTAAAGGTTGGTAGAGCCGGCGCTGACAAGCTGCCGGCTGCGCCGCAGGTGGTGACGATCATTCATCGTCTCAATGCGTTAAAGATGTTTCGCTTGTTGCTGCGTTCCGAGCAATACGTGCAATCAGTTGACGCTCTCGATTCCGTTTTCAACTTGATGGACGACGTTCATACCAACGTCATCGCCGGCCTGGCGATGGACGACGGAACCATAGCCGCGTGGTTGCCTGAGGCTGAGGTTGAGCTTGGACCACCGGACATGGCGCCGCTGCTGCCTGTTGCTCCACGTGCGCCGAAGCCACCGCGCGCTTCGCGTTTCGGCGTCGTGGATGTTCCCGACATCACAGTTATCGGGCCTGAAGGAAAACGTCTCGCTGCGAAGTACGTCGGGCTCGACGTGGTTACAGGACTCTCGATACTTCGGCTCGTAAACAAAAATGCGGTTCAGGCAGTCGCGCTCACAGACGAACCGTTGCATACGGGTGCGACAGTTTTGCTGTTTAGTCCAGAGCCGGTGGCAAATATTCCAGGGGCGCAAGCGATGCTGCGCGGCAATCTTTACGCTCGCATGGGCGCGATTGAAGGCCGGATACGAGACGTGATGCCCGCGCCGTCCGGCGGCGTCGCGCGATTCAAAATGAGCGCGCCAAAACTCTCACGCGCGAACATTGGCGGCGTTGCAGTAAACGAAGCCGGCGAGACGATCGGCATCGTCGATGGGTTGGTGGAAGGAAATGAAGCGAGCATCTTGCCGGCAGCTCTGATCAGGCGTGCGGCGCAGCGAGTGTTGGAGCAGCAGGCGAGTGTGCCGCGACCGTGGTTAGGTGTGAAAGGCGAGGCCATCACGGCGCTCAATCTCGATCAGATCCAGAATCACGGGTGGGAGTTACAACGCGCCGAGGCGCTGGCGGGGAAACATCGCGGGATACTGTTGACGTCAGTCGCGCCCGATAGTCCCGCGGCGAAGGCTTCGCTAAAAGCCGGCGACGTGATTTTGAAAGTCGACGACAAGGAGATTCAAACTGCTGATGACTTTACCTGGTGGCTCGAGCAGGCTGGTCCGAGTAGTTTGGTGGAATTCACGGTGGCGCGTCCGGATCAACCTGCGGAAGATTCGCTGAACGTTCGGCTAAGCGGTTTGCTGTATCCGGCGGTGCTGAGCTTCAACCTGCGCACTCGCTTCCCGAAAACCAGAACCTCTTCATTGATGGAACAGGGCATCGAGACCATCGCCTTGAAACCGCCCGTAGCTACTCAACTCGGCACGACTGCCGGCCTGCTGGTGGTCTACGTCGAACCTTCGACAGCGGCTTCCGAAGCCGGCCTGCAACCCGGTGATGTCATTCAATCCATCGACGGAAAACCAGTCTCGGCCTTCAAGCCGCCGGCGCAACCAACATCCTTCACCTTCGAGATCTTCCGCAATAAGGAAAAACTCGTCGTCGTCGTCCCTGCAAAAAAGAATTAGCCACAAAAAGGCACAAAGTCACAAAGAATTTCAGGTCAGAGTTCAACCTCAGGCTGCTATTCGGCAACGCTAAAGCCTGAACTCCGAAGTTTTTATGTAACTTTTGTGCCTTTTGTGGCTGAAACTATCGCGTTAGTCCGAGACGATCCGAATATCATCCTGCGTCCGTGGATCGACTTCGAAATCGTTCGCAAACTGCCCGCTGAATCCCGTGACTTCGATGGTCTGGCCGGGGCTCAGGCCGCTAACGTCGATGCTCGCAGAGGCGCACACGAACGAGTGAACCTCGCCGGAACCATCATTGATGAAAATGATAAAACCGAATGGCAGGTCATTAATGATGGGTTGCGTGATCGTTCCCCTGATCGTAACAAGCTGGCCTTCGGTGTCTTCCCCTACATCGCCGGTTGCGACCGGCAGCGGACGCACTTTTGGACCACTCCCATGGACCTTGACGTCAGTCACATCGACGAGAACAAGCAGCCCAGGTAAAACCGTATCCGCGAGTTTCCCAGTCACGCGAACCTGTTGGCGCGTTGTAAGTCCGGGGTTATCGGGAACGCTGACATAAATCCCACCAGTGCGATCCTGGATCGCGAAGCCTTGATCAAACGTGCTTGAACTAAACGCGCCGGAAGGAACCGTAACCACACCATCAATAGTTACAACTGTTCCCAACGGCAGACTGCGGGCTTCAGCGATCGAGATTGTCTTCGGCTCCGCTGCTCCCGCGCTGATTGGACCAGGGATGAAAGTGAAAAGTAGAGTGACGAGGGTGAGTATTTGCAACATTGTGATTTCTCCTTAAGCGACTATTCAGATGGGGGAAGTTCGACCGGCTTGTTGATTGAGGCAAGGACACTAAGTCAACGGTTTGCAACCTGTCAATCCGCAATCTTACGGACGTTTTGTGACTTTTTGTGGCAGGTGTTAACCTAACGGCCCATGTTTCCCGAGGCTGTTGCTCGTTATCACGATTTACTCGCTAATCAGGACCTGGCCGAAGCGTCACGCGCTTTGCTCGACGAGGGTTTGGAGAACGCCAAGCTCATCTTCGGTGGTCGTCGTCTTTCACCGTATCTCCGCCCGCACTTTGTCTCTGAGACGGATTTTGCGCGCATCTGCCAGATCTGTGAAACAGTCTGGTCGGCGATCCAGAAGGTCAAGGATGCGGCGGTGGCCGACTCGAGCGTTATTGACGATCTCGGGCTGACGGAGATCGAACGAGATCTGGTTTCGATCGATCCGGGTTACGTTGCCGTGTCACCAACTTCACGTCTCGATTCGTTCCTGACGAAAGATGCCTACAGCTTCGTCGAACTCAACGGCGAGAGTCCGGCAGGTATCGCTTACGCTGACGCGGCGTACGACATCTTCTCGTCGCTGCCGGTGATGAAAGAGTTTGCCGTCGATTACAACGTGCGCCCGATGTACGGCAGGCGCCACATGCTCGACGTCCTGCTCAGTTCGTACCAGGAATATCTCGGTCGCAAGCCTGAACGTCCACCGCGAATCGCGATTGTCGACCTCGCGGGAGTGCCGACGGTCAAAGAGTTTGAGTTGTTTCGAGAGTTCTTCGAGAAGGCCGGCTATCCTGCGGTGATCTGCACGCCACAGGAACTGGAATTCAAGAACAATCGCCTCAGTGTTTCCGGTCAGGAGATCGACATCGTTTACAAGCGCCTGCTCGTGAACGAGTACTTGCCGATCATTCGTGAATACCCCGCGTTGCTCGACGCTTATCGCGCCGGAGCGATCTGCATGGTGAACAGTTTTCGCTCGAAGCTGATTCACAAGAAAGCGCTGTTTGCTGTGCTGACGAATCCACGTCATGCCGGTTTGTTTTCCGAGAAAGAACTCGATGCGATCCGTGCACACGTGCCCTGGACGCGCTCGGTGAGAGACGAACACACCGACTACTTCGGTCGCAACGTTGACCTGCTCGAGTTTATTCGCAGCAACAGCGAGCGGCTGGTGCTAAAGCCGAACGACGATTACGGTGGCCACGGAATCACGATTGGTTGGAACGTCGACGAGGCCGGCTGGAACCTGGCGATTCAGGACGCGCTGGCGAACGGCGATTACCTGGTTCAGGAACGTGTCCCCACCGCTCGCGAGACTTTTCCGGCGCTGACTGACGATGGACGCGTCGAGTTTGCGGAGCAGTTAGTGGACCTCGATCCGTTGCTCTTCAATGGCAAAGTCGGCTCGGCATTCACGCGGCTGTCGTTCACGGAACTTGCGAACGTGAGCTCGGGCGGCGGCATGGTTCCCACTTACATTATCAGTAAGAAGCAATCCACAGATCCCACAGATTGATTATGGAATCGGCGTATTCTGTGGAAAAAGGTTCTTTGTGACTTTTGTGCTTTCTTGCGGCTACAATCGCCGCAGGAGAATCCTATGGCTGACGACGAAAGAGGATTTGAATCGCCTGAGGAGCGACGAAACTACGACCGCTCGCGTTTGATTGTGGACGTTTTCTTTGACGGCAAGGACGTTACCGGTGTCGCCAGCACGAAAGACATCAGCCCCGGTGGCCTTTACATGAATACGCAGGCCGAGATTCCCGAGGGTTCTGTGCTGCTCGTGCGCATACCTTTCCGCCAGGACGCGCAGGTGGTTTGTAATGCGGTGGTGGTTTACAGCAATCCGGGCCGCGGTGTTGGCTTGAGGTTCCAGGGACTGCCGGATGAAGTTCGCGCCATCCTGGAACGAGAAGTTTCGAATGGGTAATAGCGAGGAACCGGCGTGGGCAGAACTTCCTGCCGCTACGAGGGAACTTCTAAGAGGAAAGCTCGCCGGATTATGGGGGGCGGCAACTGATGCCGAAGCCTTCGACTCCTGGCCACTCGATAAGAAACAAGCCCTGCTGTTGCTGTTGCAGCGAATGGACAGCAAAGGGCTCTGGCACCTCGTCAAACGAGTGACTAACGTTTATGGTGAAGGCGGCGTCGGGCTACAATTCGAAGCCTGGCCGATGATTGAGTCGACCTTGTCGCGGCGGCGAGATTTCACGCGCCGGTTTGCGAATCACAGTGATACGAGCGGCGGCTTCTACGAAAAGGAAAGAGACGTGGCAATCCTGCATTTCCTGTTTCAGGAAGGCGAGCCGCGAACGTGGTACGTACACTTCGATCTTTACAGTCCGATACACTCACCGGGCAGCGCCTGGCGACACCTGCGTCACGAAATGTTGAGCAAGGTGAAACCAGACTGGCGCACGATCGCGAAAACTTTGAATACATAAAGCGGCCAATGGAAAGAGGGCAAATGTTCGATCAATTCACACTGGGCATCGAAGAGGAATTTCAGATCGTTGACCCAAACACGCGCGAGCTGCGGTCGCATGTCGCAGAGATACTGGAAGAGGGCAAGATGCTGCTCGGCGAGCAGATCAAGCCCGAGATGATCCAGTCGATGGTGGAAGTAGGCACGGGCATTTGCCGCAACATCCAGGAAGCACGCACTGACATCACGCGACTCCGCAGCATCATCGCCGGGCTGGCGAAGAAGAATGGATTGGCGATCGTCGCCGCTTCGACGCATCCGATCTCACACTGGCAGGATCAGAAAATATTCGACGACGAGCGCTACGAGTTGCTGGTCCAGGAACTGCAAACCGTGGCGCGCTCGTTGTTGATCTTCGGGCTGCACGTTCACGTTGGGATGGCTGATCGCGAGCGCGCGATTCAAATCATGAACGCGGCGCGTTATTTCCTGCCGCACGTGCTCGCGCTGTCGACGTCGTCGCCGTTCTGGATGGGCCACAATACGGGGCTGAAATCGTATCGCACTGAAGTTTTCAAACAGTTTCCACGCACTGATATTCCGGATCACTTTGATTCGTATCTCGGTTTCCAACGCTACGTCGATCTGCTGATCAAAACCGGGTGTATTAACGACGGGAAGAAGATCTGGTGGGATATCCGGCCGCATCCATACTTCCCGACGCTCGAGTTTCGGGTTTGCGATATCCCGACGCGTGTTGACGACACGCTCGCGATCGCGGCGCTGTTTCAGGCGATCGTGGCGAAGTTGAATAAGTTGATCGATCAGAATCTCGGGTTCCGTTTGTATCGCCGCATGCTGATCCAGGAGAACAAGTGGCGCGCGGTGCGTTACGGGCTGGAGGGAAAGTTGATCGACTTCGGGAAACAGACTGAGGTGCCGGTGCGAGATCTGGTGCTTGAGTTACTTGCGTTCGTGGATGATGTAATTGACGACCTGGGTTCGAGGAAAGAGATCGAGCACGTTCATACAATCCTGCAACGCGGCACTTCCGCCGACCGCCAGCTCCAGATCTATCACGAGACACACGATCTGAAGGCGGTGGTCGATGATTTGATCGCCTTGACGATGGAAAACGTCCCCGAGACTACCGAGATCAGCACGCTGCGCCCAACCACAACCGCATCGACGATCTCTAAATAGCCACAAAGAAGCACAAAAAAGAATTAGCCACAAAAAGGCACAAAAGGCACAAAAAGCTGAATAGGTTTAACCAGAACCTGGGACCCTCCCTACGCTGAGTCCCTGATTTCAAGACTTTATTTTGTGCCTTTTTGTGGCTAATTCTTTTTGGGCCTTCTTGTGGCCAGGTAGTACTGCCACAACATTCGCGCGGCGACGGCGCGGTGGGGGCGCCATTGTTCGGCGAGGAGTTCCAACTCCTCAGGGCCGGGGCGACGAGACAGGCCTCTCAAATCCTGCATGGCCACTGCCAGCGCCAGATCTCCGGCGGGCCAGATATCGGCGCGGCGCATTGCCATCAGCAGATACACATCAGCGCTCCACAAGCCGATTCCTTTTATTTGCGTCAACGCCATGCGTGCCTCTTCGTCGCTCATGCGCGCGAGCCTGGTAAAACTCAATCCACCATTAACGATCGAATCAGCGAGGTGTAGGAGATATGCAGACTTCTGTCGCGTCACGCCAAGGCTGCGCAGGTAACCATCGCCAAGTTCAATAAACTGCGACGGCGTAAATGGCTGAATCGCACCTTCGAGCCTGACAAGCATCGCCTTCGCAGACTTCAACGACACCTGTTGCTCGAGGATGATGTGAACGAGAGTCTGAAACCCGGTGGCGCGACGCCAGAGCGGCGGATCGCCGTAAGTCGCGAGAATGCCGGCTAAGGTTTGATCTCGCGCGGCGAGCTCACGCGCCGCCAGCGCGAGACTTTTCTGCGTGAGAGGCTTAGCTCGTGGCAAGCGTCAGGAAATTCTCGAAAAGAATACGACCATCACGCGATTCGTTCGGATGCTCCCAACGCGTGCGGTTCTTGTTCCAGTCTTCGAATGACTTCTCGAGATGAAACTGCACCGTGTAGATCAGTTGGCCGCCAGTGCGCTTCACCATCATCTGGTTGCGACAGAGATACGACGTCGCAAGCAGTTTGAAGCCCTCGGGTACGCGATCGAGTTGCAGCCCGTGGTTCTGCCACACGCGCAGGATCCGCGCCGGCGACTCCGGGTCCGAACAATTGAGGTTCTTGAAAATCGGATCCGCGGCGTCGGTGATGCGGACAAATCGATACTGATACTCGTGCGGTCGCGAGGCCCTTTGCTCGTGTTGCTCCAACTTGTCGAGCGTGAGCACGCGCGCGCCAAAACTCAAACCAACCAACTGGTGCCCGCCACAGATCGCCAGCACCGGAATCTTCGTTTCGCGGATGAAGACGCCGAAGTCTTCCAGGATCGACGACTGGTAATAATCAAAATCGCGCAGGGTGCCGCTGAGCACGATCGCGTCAGGCGCAAAACTCTTGCTGGCTTCCGCGACTTCCGAAACGTGCACCACTTCCGTGGTAGGTCGCTTCACCAAACGAGAGATGTTGCTGAGAATGTTTTCCATCGCCATTCCGGCGATCATGCGTTCGCGACGCAGTTCGGCTGCCAGCGCTACGCCCCACTCTTCACGCGCTACAGAAGAGAGATCGCGTTCGTCGCGAAGCAGGTTATCGATGACGAGTACGCGCGCCTCTTCGATACTCTGGTGCACGGGCTCGTAGCGACAGAAGTTCTGCTGGTTGAAAGGAAAGGGGAGCGAACCGAAATTTTCCGGATGGTCGTTAATGGGGGTTAGGTCTTGGCTCATCGGGTTCAATAAAGTTGTTGTCGTCAATGATTACTCGTCCGCTGTTTTGTATTTTGCCTGAACTCCGGCACGCGCGTGCCGGCGCCGGCTTCCACAATCTCGGCGCGGATCTTAGCAAGTAGCAGGCCACGGAGTCTTCCTCTGACTCTGGCGCTCTCGGCTCCAGCTTCCTGCTCAACGAGCAACAACATTCTATACCACGACGACTCCAATTCGTCCGCTAAATGCGAGATTTTTGTTATGTCGTACGGAACTGCTACGTCGCTACAGCCAATTCTGGCGAAGACTGAGAGATACCGGGCGGTGGCGAGATCGGGACAGAGAAGCCGTCGCCGTCCAATCTTCAGTTCGACTCCGAGCAAAGTGTGCTGAATTACGACACGAGCGGAGGCACTGGGCTTGTCAAAATGGTATGCGCGGGTGCGAAGTTTGCGGATGCGTTCGCGATAGATTCGTGGCAGCCACGTTTCACCGAGTTGTTGCTGGATTTTTTGAGCGAGGTCTTCGGCCGGCACTTTCAGGTCCACAGATTACACCGATTGCACAGAATTATCTGTGTAATCTGTCGATAAGCTGTTGTGTAAACAATTGATTTTCGATCCGGGTTTGCAGCGCGTTGACGACGCGGCCAGGGAAGATTCCCAGGTAAAGCACGCCGAGCACCGTTATCACCAGTGCCAGGGCTACGCTTGCAGGAACTCGCGGCGCGCTCCACGCCATCGTTCGTTCACCAAAGAACATGACGATGATCAATCGCAGATAGTAGTAAGCGGAAACCGCGGTGTTGAGCACTCCGATCACGACCAGCCCGTAATACTTCTGCTCGATCGCGGCGCCGAAAACCAGAATCTTCCCCATGAAACCCGCGGTCAACGGCATTCCGAGGAGACTCAACATGAACAGGCTCAACGAAAACGCCAGCACCGGCGACTCGAAACCGATCCCACGATAATCTTCAATGGCCGTACGCCGGTCACCACTGCGCGCAATCAGTTGAACTACCGCGAACGCGCCGATATTCATCACCGCGTAAGTCAAAAGATAGAAGATCACTGCGGTGAGCGCGGCATTGCGTTTCGCTGGATCGGTTGTCACTCCTGCTGCGATTACGCCAACGAGGGCATAACCAGCATGCGCGATCGAGGAATACGCCAGCATGCGTTTCACATTGTTCTGCACTATCGCGACGACGTTGCCGAGCGTCATCGTCAGAATCGCCATCACGACGAGGGTGCTGACCCAGAGTTGATGAAGATTGCCCGCGGAAGGCCCTGACGCGGAAACAACAAACGGCAGACCAAAAACGAAGACGCGAATGAAGGACGCGAATCCTGCCGCTTTCGGTCCCGCAGCCATAAACGCTGTGACCGGCGTCGGCGCACCTTCGTAAACGTCCGGTGTCCAGATGTGAAATGGTGCGGTGGCGATCTTGAAACCAAAACCGACGAGCATCATCGCGGCGCCGGCGTAGAGCAGTGCCGGATACTGCGCCTGGTTAATGCGCGTGGCGATCTCCGCGATGTTCGTGGTGCCGGCGACGATCCGGTTGAGTTCACCACCCGGTCCTGGCTCGGCGATCGACGTAGCGCCGTAAATGAGCGCGATGCCGTAGAGCAGAAACGCGGAAGAGAACGATCCGAGAATGAAATACTTCAGCGACGACTCATTCGAGCGAATGTCAGTACGACGGAATCCCGCCATCACGTAGGTAGCGATTGAGAGGATCTCGAGCCCGAGGAAGATGATCACGAGATCGTTACCCGATGCCATCAACATCATTCCGACGGTGGCGAACAAAAGTAACGAGTGAAACTCACCCGCCGGCAAATTCTCGCCGCCGACCCAGACAGTCGAGATCAGCAACGTCAGTCCGGAAACGAGCAGGAAGATGAGCGTGAAGCCGAGGCGAAGCTCGTCAAGCACGATCATTCCGTTGAAAGCATCCGCGGACGCGGTGCCGCCAATTCCATTCGCCCAGAGCCAGATGGTGGCGACCGCACCGGCAACAATTCCCACCAGTGAAATACCGCCAGTGATCCAGCGCTGCGTCGGGCGCACAAACGCATCGACCAGCATCACGATCACAGCCGCCGCGCAAACGATGACTTCCGGTGCTATTAACGCCCAGTTGATAATCGGCATCACTGATTGTGCGAGAAACGAACTCATTCTGTCTTACTGTTTACAGCCTCGGCTGAAGTCGTGTACGACCCACCTGCAGGGCGATCTGAAACTCGCTTGTGAACTATTTCCACGCTTGCTTGGGAACGATCCAGGAAGACGCGCGGATACACGCCCATGAAAAGCATCAGGAACAGCAGCGGCAATAACAGCCCAAGCTCGCGACGATTCAAATCCGTTAAGCCCTCGTTCTCAGGATTCGTAACCGGCCCGAAAAGCACGCGCTGCAACATCCAAAGCATGTAAACGGCCGCCCAGATCACGCCTGTCGCCGCAAGCATCGTCACGATCCACGGACGACCAACGGCCTGCGACGTCCACATCCCGATCAGGATCAAAAACTCACCCACGAACCCGTTCAAGAACGGCAGGCCGATCGACGACAACGACGCGATCACAAACAACGTCGAGAACCACGGCATCGGCCTGGCAAGTCCGCCAAACTCGCTGATCATGCGCGTATGGCGTCGTTCGTAAATAAATCCAACGAAGAGGAACAGCGCCCCGGTCGAAACACCGTGATTGAGCATCTGGTAAAGCGCGCCCTGCATGCCGAGCTCTGTAAAAGAAAACAGACCCAGCACGACAAATCCCATGTGACTCACCGACGAGTAGGCGACGAGCCGTTTGACGTCCGGCTGGACCATCGCGACCAGCGCGCCGTAGATGATGCCGATCACAGCTAAAACTATTACCAGCACCGCCCAAAAGCGCGCCGCATTGGGAAAAAGCGCCAGGTTGAAGCGCAGCAGTCCGTACGTGCCCATCTTCAGCAATACGCCTGCGAGAATGACCGAACCGGCCGTGGGCGCTTCCGTGTGGGCGTCTGGTAGCCACGTGTGAACCGGCCACAGCGGGACCTTGATAAAGAAAGCGACTGCGAAAGACCAGAATAGAAGCGTTTCCGCTTGTGGAGCCAAAGGGCTGTCCGACAGCGCCTGGAGCAGCGCCGGGTAATCAAACGTGCCGTAAAGGTAATAGAGCGTGATGATACCTACGAGCATCAACAAACTGCCCACCGCTGTGTAGATGAAAAACTTGATCGCGGCGTAGATGCGACGTTCGCCACCCCAGATTCCGATCAGGAAGAACATCGGGATCAGCGATGCTTCGAAGAACAAGTAGAAGAGCAGCAGGTCGAGCGAAACAAAGACGCCAATCATCGCGGCTTCAAGAATGAGCAGAAAGGCGTAATACGAGAGTTGTCGCTTCTGGATTGCGGTCCAGCTCGACAGCACTGCGATCGGCATGAGAAGCGTCGTTAAAAGAACGAGCCACAAACTGATCCCATCGACGCCCAGGTGATAGCGCGCATTGATCAACCCGATCCAGCTGACGTTCTCTTCAAACCTGAACTCGGCGCCAGTCGTACCCCCGCCCGTCAGCAGCAGTAGCGATACGGCAAACGTAGCCACCGTCACGACCAGCGCGATCCAGCGGTAATGCTCTTCGCGCCTGCTCGACGCATAGCTGTAGAGCACCAGCCCGAGCGCCCCGGCGACCGGCAAGAGAATCAGGATCGTTAGTAAGTACGGCATAAAAGCTCGTCAGGGCGTCTCTTTGGAGTGCGGCGGCTTGCCGCCGCTTTGGTCCTTCGATAACGCGATCACATAACAAAGCGG